>NZ_JBIWFQ010000025.1:0-87555 GCF_044763105.1 Lysinibacillus sp. NPDC096212
ACTATATCAACAACCGACCAAGAAAATGTCTTGGTTGGAAAACTGCAAACGAGGCTTTTAATGAGCAATTGTTGCACTTAATTTGACAAATCATCTTATAAAAAAACAGGGAAAGAAATGTTTCCTTTCCCTGTTTTAAAGACTTATGTTAAACAGTAGGCTCGTCAGTACCCCATTGTTTTTTCTCTTTTTTGTGTATTTGACCATCTGATTTTTTCATTTCACGAACTTTAAGTGAATACCAGATTTGTGCAGCAATACAAATTGAAGAATACATACCTGTGATTAAACCGATTAATAACGCGATTGAGAAGTTTTGAATCGACGGTGCACCTAAAATAAGAAGTGACACTGTCACGATAATAACCGTTAACACTGTGTTAACAGATCGACCCATCGTTTGACGTAGTGATTTGTTCACGATATCCGCTAACACTTCACGGTCTTTAATCGTATCATATCGATCTAAGTTTTCACGCATCCGGTCAAACGTAACGATCGTATCATTAATAGAATAACCGACAATCGTCAGTACAGCTGCAATAAACGTAATATCAACTTCTAAGCGCATGAAACTAAATACAGCAACAATTAAGAATACGTCATGTAGTAACGAGACAATCGCCCCAACACCCATGCGCCATTCGAAACGAACCGCTACATAGATAATGATACCGATAGCCGCAAGTGATAATGCTTTTACAGCATTTTTTACAAGCTCTTTACCGACAGTTGGTGACACTGTACTTACGCCAGGTTCATGACCATATTTTTTGCCAGCTTCTTTTTTGAATTTTAAAATTTCTGCTTGCGATAGGTCATGTTTGTAACGGATAACCGCAGAGTTACTCTTTTCACCTGTCAAAACGATATCTTCAGATGAGAAGCCAATACTATCTAGATATTTAGATACTTCTTCTTTATTCAACGTTTGCTCCGCCTCAATTTGCACACGAGTACCACTTAAAAAATCAATACCAAGGTTTAGACGGAATATACCAAGAACCACTAAACCAGCTACTAGAATAGCTAATGAGAATGTATAGAATTTCTTACGGTTGTGTACAAAGTCAAAACGATCAAATTTCGTTGATAAATCTAATGTACCAATATTTTCATCTAAGCTATGCTGTTTAGATTTTGCAATACCAAACCATGCTGGATTGTTGAAATAGCCACTATTTGCAAGTAAAGCTAATAGTACACGAGAACCCCAAACAGCTGTTACGAAGCTTAGTAAAATACTAATAATTAATGTTGTTGCAAATCCTTTAACAGAGCTTGTCCCCCATTGGAATAATACAGCAGCAGCTAATAATGTAGTTAGCTGTGCATCGATAATTGCTGATAAAGACTCCTTCGAGCCAATCTGGAATGCTTGTTTAACCGAATAACCTACTCGTAGCTCTTCACGAATACGCTCCGCTGCTAAAATATTCGCATCAACGGCCATCCCTATACCGAGCACGATAGCTGCAATACCTGGCAGTGTTAATACCGCGTTAATCCAGCCAAATACAACTAGTACTAGGAACGTGAAAATAGCAAGTGTAATGATGGAAATAAAGCCAGGTAAACGATAGTAGAATAGCATAAATAAGAAAATTATTACTACGCCTACAACACCTGCGAAAATTGTACTTTTCAGTGCTTGGTCACCAAATTGTGCACCAACTGAAGTAGAATAAATTTCTTTAAGCTTTACAGGAAGTGCCCCAGCATCTAAAATACCTGCTAAATTTTTTGTTTCTTCAACTGTGAAATTCCCGCTAATCATTACATCCGTTGTATTTAATGTTTGGTTAACAGTTGCTGCAGATGCATAACGAGGCTTCGCTTTTTGTGATTCAGCTTTATATGAATCAACACCATCTTCAAAGTCTAACCATACAACGAGTAAATTTTGACCTGCTGGTTTAGCGGCAATTTTACTAGTTATATCAGCAAATTTCTTTGCATCTTTTAATGTTAGGGAAACAATTGGACGGTTTTGTTGGTCAAAGGAATCCTTAGCGCCACCTGGCTTTAAGTCATTACCATCCAGCAATATATTGTCATCGACATCACGGAATGTTAAATTCGCAGTAGTAGACAATAATTTACGTGCTGATTCTTGGTCTTCGACACCCGCTAATTGTACACGAATACGATTTTTGTCTTCAACCTGAATGCTCGGTTCACTTACCCCGATAGCATTTACACGTTCACCAAGAGCTGTTGCTGTTGCCGACAAAACACCCGGTGTAATTTCTTCTCCCTTGTGTAATTCTGTCACCTCATAAAGAACCTCAAACCCGCCTTGTAAGTCAAGACCTAGCTTAATGTCCTTTAAGACGCCGCTTACAGTCGTACCAATGGTTGCTGTAAAAATAACCAATAGTAATACGAATGCAACTATACGACTTTTTAGTTTCATTTATAAATCCTCCTCGAATTGGTGTAAGGCAATTCCTTACACTACAAACAAGTATAATAGCAAGTCCTTTTGAAACGTTTATTCCTCCTTTTCCTTTAGAATAATGTTGCCTGTGCTTCAAAAAGATTGCTCTACTTATTTCAATCGTTCATAACGCGCAAATTTATCCCTGTATTTGAATAGGTGTATTCCTCCAGATTTAGAAAAGAATTATTAGGAGGTATTTGAATAAATATACTTATACAAATAAAAAAAGCGCAACACACTCATTATGAAACACGTTGCGCTTGGTGTCAATTCAACACTTTTAGTATTCTTTTATTATTTGACAAATTTCACACATTCTTCTTAAGTTTTAACCGGACCAAGTAGCATTTTTAACTCTTCCGTATTCAATTCTGTAAACCATTCATTGCTTTGTAAAAATTCTACTTGATTAAATGATACGATATCAGATGGTGATACTGAAAAAATAGTGGAGATAATTTCATGTAAACGTAATTGTTCAATATTTTTTTTGCGCCATTTTTTTTCTATACAGAAGCGCCATAGTTCTTCTGCTGTAATCGCATCATATTGAAAATGTTTAAACTCTTCTATCTTACTATCAATTGCAGGACGAATTTTTTCAAATAGTTGCTCATACTGCATACTCATTTTGAATCATCTCCAATCAAAGTTGTATCGTAAGACATGTCTGCATACAAATAGTGTAAATGAATTTTTGTGGCTTGAGAAGGGACGGATGGCATGAGTTCTTTTGTACGGGGTACACTATTTTTAATGTTCGTGATTTTTTTATCAAAACTCTTTGGCTTCTTTTATAGAATGCAATTTATGCGTATCGCTGGTGAAGAGGCAGTCGGCATTTATATGACCGTCTATCCGGCGTTCATTTTCTTCATCTCACTCATTCAACTTGGACTACCTATCGCTGTGGCAAAAATTGTAGCAGAGTTACTAGCAAAGAACAAACGCGAAGGCATCTATGGTGTTATGCGTACGGCTATACTTTGGTCATTTATTGGAATGATCATCTTTATGCCGATTGTTGCACTTACTATACCATATATCTCGACTACACTTTTACATAATGAACAAACAACAATTACGCTTTGGATTGCACTCTTTGCTGTACCAGTGTCAGTTGGTTCTGGCTTATTGCGCGCTTATTTACAGGGTATTGCGAAAATTACACCAACAGCTTGGGCTCAAATGATTGAGCAAATTATCCGCATTACCTTCATCACATTTACACTGCCTTTTGTGGCTGCCTATGATAACGCTGCCGTTACAGCAGCCTCTGCTATGGGTATTACGCTTCTAGCTGAAGTCGTTGCTTTCTTGTATTTGTGGATGCATTATATTGTCTCAAAGAAAAAATTATTGACACAAAAAAACAAAATTGAGGCTTATCCTTCCTCTCCGATGTTACGGATTGCCCTTCCTTCTGCAGGAAGCAAGCTATTTGGATCTTTTACTTGGTTTTTAGAGCCTATCATTTTTTTAAAGGCTTTAACAATGGCAGGATTAACAGCCTCCGCTGCAACAATTTTATATGGGGTTATTTCAGGTGTACTAGTCCCCCTATTATTATTCCCGGCTTTTGTGTCTGCAGCACTTTCGATCGTTCTTATACCAGCTGTTAGTGATGCCGTTGCACGTCAGCACATACCGCTCCTACAGGAACGTATTTCTGTATCATTGCGACTTTCATCATTAGTGGGCTGTGTTGCTGCTACGTACTTTTTCGTTCATGGAGACGACTTAGCTATGAAGCTCTTTCACTTACAAGAAAATCGTGGATATGTGAAAATATTGGCCCCTATTTTTTATTTTTATTATATACAAAGTCCATTGCACTCTATATTACAAGCAATCGGTGAGGCTCGTGCAGCAATGATGAACTCCATTTATGGTGGTCTTGGTAAACTCTTTGTCATGTTCGTACTTGCTTCTCAGCCTGGGATACAGGAAAAAGGTGCCGTTGTAGCAATTGGCTTTGGCGTTTTATTAACTTCATTTTTGCATATCGCAACAGTAAGACAGCGCAAAAATTTACGTGCTGGCTTTAGAATGTTTGTCGTGCCATATAGCTGCTTTATTGCTGTTTGTGTTACTCAGTATTTCCTGATGCAAATAATGCCACTGCCTTTTATTTTAAGTAGCTGTGTAACGTTGTTTTTACTATTTACTTTCTTATTATTTACCAATCAGTTGCGCATAACTGATTTGCGCTACCTTCGTAAGCTGGCCAAGAAAGTTTAAGATTCTTTCAGCTGGATATGAAGCCGATCTTCTTCCCAAACACAAAAAAATACTATGTTACTATCCGTAATATTATTTTTAGCAAGCTCTGCTATTAACCAATCAGTATCTTTATGCAAGACCTGTAAATGCCTATCCTGAATATCACCGTCGATAATCAGTGGGTAAACAAATGCCTTTTCATCTTTTTGGTATACAGACAGATTGCCCGAGGGCTCTAGATAAGCATAAGCAATATCTGTAACGGAAGCATTTCCGTTTTCGCGTAATTGTTGACACAAATCATCTAAATTATAGCGTTGCTTGCGCATTTCACTTTCTAAAATGACACCATCTCTTATCAGTAATACTGGATCACCATCAACTAGATCACGGAATTTTTTACTTTTGAGTGAAATATATGCAGTTGTTATTTGTATGAAAAACAATATGATGATTGGTAAAATCACACTAAATAAAGGACTTTCGAAATCATCAAGTGCAAACGCAGCAACCTCAGCCATTAAAATGGATACAACTAAATCTATTACAGATAATTCGCCGACCTCACGTTTACCCATTAAACGAAAAATTATTAGGATAAACACATATAAAAAGCATGTTCTAAAAATAATCGTTAAATATTCTTCCATACAGTCACCCCCATAATATAAGGTGACCGTGTACGTTACTTTTTATACAAAAAAAGCCTTGTCAAAAATGAATTCTGCATTTTGACAAAGCTATTTATATGGTGTAAGGCGTTGTCCACTAATGTTGGACAACGCCTTTAAAATCAATTTTAGTCATTGTTAACTCGTCCGATTGCCTGACGATCAAATTTTACGCGCACATTGTCTGCGATTTTTAATGTTATAGTTGTGTCCTCAATTGAGTCAATCTCACCATGTAAACCACCGATTGTAATAACTTTATCTCCACGTTGCAAATTACCCTGCATATTTTGTGTTTCCTGCTGTCTCTTTTTGGCAGGGCGGATTAAAATAAACCACATTGCAACGAACATGATTAAAATCATGATTAAGCCAGAATATTGTTCCATCATTCTTGCCCCCTTTCTAATTCTCACTTTTTTAGTATAGACTATTCCACCCTAAAAAAGCGACGGACAAGCCCATTTTTTTTCTATATTACTAATATTTTTTCTAAGATAGACAATTTTTCGCTAGAAATATTCACATTTCACACAAATTTACATGATTTTTTTACTAAATATTAGAAGTTCTTTGCGTTTGGTCCATTAAAGCCATATTTCTCGAAAAATTCTTCTCGGAAATCACCAAGACGGTCCTCGCGTATTGCCTCACGTACTTGTTCCATTAGCTTCAATAGGAAGTGTAAGTTATGGTAAGTCGTTAAACGGATACCAAACGTTTCTTCCGTACGAATTAGATGGCGGATATAGGCGCGTGAATAGTTTTTACATGTATAGCAATCACAATTCGGATCAATTGGTCCGAAATCACGTGCATATTTTGCATTTTTAACAACTAAACGACCTTCAGATGTCATTAATGTGCCATTACGGGCAATACGTGTTGGTAATACACAGTCAAACATATCAATACCACGAATAGCACCATCAATTAATGAGTCAGGTGAACCGACACCCATTAAATAACGTGGTTTATTCGTTGGCATTAATGGTGTTGTAAACTCTAACACTCGGTTCATAACATCCTTAGGCTCACCAACAGATAGTCCTCCAATTGCATAACCAGGGAAATCTAGCTCTACTAATGCTTCTGCAGAACGACGGCGTAACTCCTCGTATTCTCCCCCTTGAATGATACCGAATAGACCTTGGTCTTCTGGACGTTTATGTGCCTCTTTACAACGTTTAGCCCAACGAGTTGTACGGTCTACCGATTGCAGCATATAGTCATATGTCGCAGGGTAAGGTGGACATTCATCAAAAGCCATCATAATATCTGAGCCTAAATCATTTTGAATTTCCATCGCCTTTTCTGGACTTAAAAACAATTTGTCCCCATTCAAGTGATTGCGGAAATGAACCCCTTCTTCTTCGATTTTACGGAATTGACTAAGTGAGAAAACTTGGAAACCACCTGAATCTGTTAGAATCGGGCGATCCCAGTTCATAAATTTATGCAAGCCACCTGCTTCTTTAACAATATCATTACCTGGTCGTAGCCATAAATGATACGTATTTGACAGAATAATACCTGCATTCATGTCCTTTAATTCCTCAGGTGACATTGTTTTAACAGTTGCTTGTGTACCAACAGGCATAAAAGCTGGCGTTTCAAAAGAGCCATGTGGTGTATGCACGATGCCAAGGCGTGCTCCTGTTTGCTTACAAGTATGAAGTAGCTCATAACGAATTGCTGGTTGTGTCATATTATAAAAATCCCTCTCTTATCTAAAGTAAAAACAGTACTCCGATTTTTATCTTTATTCTCCTTTTGGACGAATAAACATAGCATCACCAAAGCTAAAGAAACGATATTTTTCTTCTACAGCTTGATGATATGCACTTAAAATTGTTTCTTTTGTTGCAAGCGTACTAACAAGCATTACTAGTGTAGACTTTGGTAAATGGAAGTTTGTGATTAAACCATCTACAACAGTAAATTCATATCCCGGATAAATGAAAATAGACGTCCAACCTTGTTCTGCTCGCACTTCGCCTTCATATTTAGAGCCGATAGTTTCTAATGTACGTGTAGAGGTTGTACCAACTGCAATCACTTTTCCACCATTACTCTTCACTCTATTTATGATAGATGCGGTTTCTTCCGTTACACTATAAAATTCTGAATGCATTTCGTGATTTTCAATTGAATCTACACTTACAGGACGGAAAGTTCCAAGTCCCACATGTAAAGTGATAAATACAACTTCGACCCCTTTTGCTTTTACTTGCTCAAGTAATTCTTCTGTAAAATGCAAGCCAGCAGTCGGTGCTGCAGCTGAGCCACGCTCTTTTGCATAAACGGTTTGGTAACGATCCTTGTCCTCTAATTTTTCACGAATATATGGAGGTAGTGGCATCTCACCAAGTTGCTCTAAAATTTCATAAAAAATCCCATTATATTTAAACTCAAATGTACGCCCACCATGATCAAGCTCTCCTGTACAAGTAGCTGTCAGTAAGCCATCTCCAAATGTTACAACTGTGCCGACTTTTACACGTTTAGCTGGTTTAACAAGTGTTTCCCATTCATCCGTACCTGCCATTTGCTTTAATAGCAGTACTTCTATATGAGCACCAGTTTCTTCTTTAACGCCCATTAAACGCGCTGGTAAGACTCTTGTATCATTTAACACAAGGCAGTCTCCCGCTTGTAGCTCATCTAAAATATGAGCAAAATGATGATGCTCTACATTTTGTGAGCCTGGCGTCACTACCATTAAACGACTAGCTGTTCGGTCCAAAAGTGGTGTTTGTGCAATAAGCTCTTCTGGCAATTCAAAATCAAAATCTTCTACACGCATGAAAATACTTCCTTCTTCTAGGTTTGTTGGGGATACTCATATCCAAAATGTTCGTAGGCTGAATGTGTTGCCACACGTCCACGTGGCGTACGTTGTATAAAGCCAATTTGCATCAAATATGGCTCATATACATCTTCAATCGTTACGCGTTCCTCGCCTATAGATGCTGCCAGCGTATCTAAGCCTACAGGGCCACCACGGAAGCGCTCAATCATATTGGTCACAAGTTTATGGTCAATATGGTCAAGTCCTCTAGGATCGACTTGTAATAGCTCAAGCGCTTGCTTAGCAAGTCCCTCCGTTATCATACCATCTCCGATCACCTGTGCATAATCTCGCACTCGTTTTAGCAAACGGTTAGCAATACGGGGTGTACCACGTGAGCGTGTCGCCATTTCAAGTGCTGCTACTTGCTCAATCTCAACATCAAATAAATGCGCACTACGTACAACAATTTCTGCAAGTGACGTATTATCATAATACTCCAACCTCAATAACACGCCAAAGCGATCCCTTAAAGGTGCTGATAATGCGCCAGCTCTTGTTGTGGCACCAACGAGTGTAAATGGCGGTAAATCTAGTCGTACAGAACGCGCTTCAGGGCCCTTACCAACGACAATATCTAAACAAAAATCCTCCATCGCAGGATAAAGCACCTCTTCTATTGCACGAGGCAGGCGATGTATTTCATCGATAAATAGCACATCCCCTGGTTCCAGTGAGCTTAAAATAGCTGCTAAATCTCCAGGGCGTTCAATCGCAGGGCCGCTAGTCATGCGCACATTGACATTCATTTCATTAGCAATAACAGCAGCTAATGTAGTTTTACCAAGTCCAGGCGGTCCATATAACAGCACATGATCTAAACTTTCCTGACGAAGCTTTGCCGCTTCAATGAAAATTTGTAAATTCTCCTTTACCTTATGTTGACCAATGTATTGTGCTAATCTTTGTGGCCGTAAAGATAATTCAAACTGTTCATCATAGCTACCTGCCTCACTAGCAATCATACGTTCAGACATGTACTTCCCCCCCTTTCACTATTTTAACTTTAATAGCAATTGTAAAGCTTGTTTCATAAATGCATCTGTTGTTTCAAGCTTGTCGTTTTCTTCGAGCTGTGGACGTATTTTTTCCAATTCTTTTTCAGAATAACCAAGTGCCATTAAGGCAAGAATAGCTTCTTCAAGCTCATGTTTATATGGATTCACACCAAATAACGGTAGCTCATCTTCTGTACTTGGCAGCTCAATTGTCTCTAACAATCCGCCAAGTTTACCTTTTAAATCTAGAATCATTTGACGTGCCGTTTTCTTACCCACACCAGGAAACTTTACTAAAAACGATTCATCTTCTCGTTCAATGGCACTGATAACCTGTTGCGGATTCCCAGTAGCTAAAATAGCAAGTGCACCCTTCGGTCCAATTCCTGATACTAAAATAAGTTTACGAAACAGCTCTCGTTGGTCTAAACTTGGAAAGCCATATAACACTTGTGCATCCTCACGTACATGCAAGTGAACAAAAATTTGTTGTTCAAGGGCCGATGTCCGGAACGCAAATGGATTTGGTGTATTAAGCTGCCAGCCAATCCCTTGCTGTTCAAGGACGATATACTCCGGAGTTATACGCTTTACTTGTCCTTTTAAATAATCATACATTCTATAATCCCTCACAATCATCGTCTTCGATTATAGCATATTACGAACGAATGCTCGACTATAAGAAATAACACAAGTAGTCGTTCACATACAAAAATGACCGCCAAAAGACGGTCATTTCTTTATCATTTTATCAATATCGTACCACAGTTTTGGCCAATATGTGAGAGCCCGTTTTGTAAATGGCACTAAATAATCTAAAAATACCAGCTGTTGATTTAATGGTAAATCCGCTGCAAAAAGCCATTCACGTAATAGCTCATTTGGATATTTTAAACGATGTAGCTTTCTTTTATCTAATCGTTTCAACTCTGGTAGCTCAGCAAATATTTTACCAAGGTCATAATCTACGGCAGGCAATACACGATGTAACCATAAAATGTATTCATCATCTGCTTCCCCAAGGTGAGCCAAATCAAAATCAATTAAACGTAATTCCCCATCTGAGCACCATAAAAAATTATGATGGACGACATCTCCATGTAAAAGCGTTGTTTCTTTTTCAGGTACATCTTCCTGAGCGATTAGCTGTAACGATTTCTCACTATAATGTAAAATTTGATTGATTTCTTCCTTTGTTAAAAATGCACGAAATTCATTCCGTCTGCTTTTAAAACGCATATGGCGCATTTGCCATTTTAAAAGCTGTGAATAGGTGTGCAAACCTGGCACCCGCTGCCAAGCAATTTTTTTATTTGTATCATGTAATGTATTTAATAGCTTTAGTGATTCCTTCCGATCCTTTTTATGTGCAAAATTAGCACTATGACTTCCTTCTTGCCAATCTTGCACGATTAAATACTCATCTTCACTTTTCATTAAAGGTAAGATCAACGAGGGCTCCAGATGTCCAAGTCGGCGATGAATAACCCTTACCTTTTCTGCTATTTCTATCTGCTTTGCTCGTTTCACAAAATAATTTTTGGATTGATATTTATACTTCCAAATATTAGGCTTTATTTCTTCGATAATATACGCTTTTTCACCATCGATAAGGCGTCATCCCGCCTGGAGAAAAGTGCGGTGACATCCATGGTCCTACCGAAGCATGTGGCATATGGCAATGTGAATGACACGGCATTGGGCATGGTGGTGGACATGGCGGCGGACAACAACATGGGTCCATTTGCCAAGTCGGCATCATGACTGGTTGTGCGTGACAACCACATGGCTGTTCCATTTCCGGCATCATTTCCGGCATTGGCTGATATTCTGGATTCATAGGGAAGAATGGAGATGTACTAGATTCTAAGAACTCCTCCGCCCCAGCAACTTTTTCACAACCCATTTCACATGATGGTTGCTCTGGCATTGTATAAGCCTCAACTTGCGGTTCCATTGGCATTGGCATTGGCATTGGCATCGGCCAATACATATGATGATGCACTGGCTGATGGCAGCTTGCACAATGTGGTACTGCTGGCATTTGTGGCATTTGTGGCATGATAAAAATCGGTTGTGGCATTGGTGCTGGTGGTTGCGCCATCGGTTGGGCTACAGGCTGTGGTGGTGGTTGAATTTGAATTGGAGATACAGTTTGTTCTACACTTGGCATGACAACGTTTTGATTCCAGCTAAGCTCAACAGGCGCTGGCTGAGGCATCGGCATTGGCATTGGATAAGGAATTGGAATCATCTGCGGTTCTGGCATTGGTGGTGGTGGTACAACAATTGGTGGTGGCGTTGGTCTTTGAACCTCTTTTTCTTTAACGTGCCTTGTAGGTGACTCCTTGTGCATATGTTCTTTATGCATGTGCTCCTTATGCCCCTCTTTATGGGATTCTCTATGTCCCCCCTCTCTATGCATTCCCCAATCTGTTTCTCGATGATGTTCTCTATGTGGTTCTTTGTGTATTTTTTCAGGTAGGATAATTTCCATGCCCGGTACAATATAATCTGGATTAGCAAGATGGGCATTAAGCCGCTTTAAATCTTCAAACGAAATTCCGTACTCTTTCGCAATCTTCCACAACGTGTCTCCCTTTTGGACAATATGAATACGCAATTTTTTCCTCCCTTCCTCTCTTCGTATCATATGTTCAATGTTTCATTTGGATACAAAAATTTCACGCATGTTGGAAATGCTTCATGGTACACTAGTTTTAAGGAAAACTGCTTCCTTTATTACAAGCAGAGGTGATCTCTTATGAAAAAAATGTTAGGCGAAGAACGCCGACTGCAACTCCTAGCACAACTTAAAAAAAGTACAGCACCTATAACGGGGACGGACCTAGCTAAATTCGCTAATGTTTCTAGACAAGTCATTGTCAATGATATGACATTATTAAAGGCTAGAAATGAACCTATTATTGCAACTAGCCAAGGATATCTTTATATGCATCAGGAACAATTACAACAAACTGTTGAACGTACAATTCCTTGCTTCCACTCTGCTGAGGATGCAGAAGATGAACTTATAACAATAGTTGATTGCGGTGGTACAGTAAAAAATGTTATCGTTGAACACCCAATTTACGGGGAAATTACCGCATCCATTATGGTTTCTAACCGTCATGAGGTAAAAAAATTTATTCAACGCGTCAATGAAACACAGGCAAGTTATTTATCCGAACTAACAGGTGGTACACATCTTCATGTTATTTCTGCTCCTTCTGTTGACATTTTAGATTTAATTGAACTTACTTTGCAAAAAAAGAGCTATTTAGTTGTAGATCAATAATGTAACAAATTTTTATTGAATTTAAATGATTAACTTGAATTATCATTTAATTTTTATGAAGCTTATTTCATTTGTTCCATATTCATATTGAACTTACTATTGCAATTTCAACCAAAAGAGCTATCCACTTGGATAGCTCTTTTGTATGTCAATGAAATTAAGATATTAAAGTATGGCTCTGCGGCAAAATGAGGGGGGGGGGTTCCGTCCGCTGAAACAGGAAGTGAGTAGCATGAAACGGAAATCATCCTCATTTAAAGCTCCAACATTCACAAAGAATTTCTTGGCCATTTTGTTTTTCAATACTATGAGCTATCCACTTTAATTGGATAGCTTCAAAGCTAGAGAAATCTATTTCGTTGTGAAGGTGTTGGCAATAAACATACTTCTTTTCGTCCAAAAAGACGATATCTATTTTTTGCAAATAACCGATACATTGTATTTCGTATAGATGGAGGAATCATGATCAAAATATAACAAACAGGCCAAAAACTATCTAATCTCCTACAGATTTTAAGTGCTGCCGTGGATTCAAAATATACCTTTCCCTGTTCAATTAATATGACACTATCAATATTTTCTGGTACTTCGTATTGTGCAAGTAATGCCTGCCCAGCTTCACTTTGAATGGACGCGAATTGAAAATACGCTGCTTGATCATATTTGATAATAAATTGCACACTGCTATCACAAAAATTGCACACTCCGTCAAATAATATAATGCCGCCCATACTGATTCCTCCTCGTCAAGACGAAATTGATTACTCGTCTGATGTTCGATAAGTAAAGTATGTACCAAGTGATTTCACCTTGCAACCAAGTGCAGCTAGTTCTTCCATAGCTCCACGCATCATAGGCTCCTTTTCATCTGCTAAAACATCAATCATAAAGAAATAATCACCTAAGCCTGTTTTTAATGGTCGTGATTCGATTTTACTTAAATTTAATTGTCGCCATGCAAATACTGATAATACTTGATGTAATGCCCCTGAACGGTCCGTTGGTAATGTAATCATGAAAGTTGTCTTCGCTTGTCCATCAGATAATTCTTGCGGCAATCGTCTATTTTGCTTTGATAATACGAAGAAGCGTGTATGGTTAAAATGGAAATCATGAATATCAGGTTGAACGATTTCTAAGCCATATTTAATTGCCGCCGCTGCATTTCCAACTGCCGCAATGCACTCGTTTGGATTTTCGGATACAAATTTTGCCGCTGCTGCTGTTGATGTTGTTTGATGTAACGGAGCATGGCTGAAGCGATAAAATAAATATTTATGACATTGGGCTAGAGCATGTGGATGTGAATAAACTCCTACGATTGACTCCCAATTGTCCTTCTGCTCTTTATTTACCATTAAATGCTGCTGTATTTTTAACTGAAGCTCACCTGTAACATATAAGGTCGCCTCATGAAATAAATAATCAAGCGTTAACGATACAGATCCTTCTAAAGCATTTTCCAGTGGTACAACTGCTAAATCTACCTTCCCCTTTGCTACCGCTTCAATACATTCTGGAATTGTAGAACAAGGGACAAGCCACTCATTCGGAAAGGTTGCCTTTGTTGCTAAGTATGTAAATGATGCCTCAGGTCCTAAATATCCTATTCGTTTTTCCCATTGTTGCTCTGTCATTACATGTACCTCCTTAACTACAACTTGTAGCTTTTGATTTTATATTTAAATGGCTCATCACCATAACGTGGGGTTGATTTCCGTGCCGACTGCGCGCTTTGTTGTTGCTGTCGCTTCGCTTTCGCACAGAGCAGAGCTCCGATGAGCCGCTTGGGGCAACAGATGTTTTTTGCGCGAAAGCGTAGTGCTAACGAAGCGTCAGCAGCAGGATGTTGGTCACGAAGGCGTTATCACAGGACGTGATGTTCTTAGCCTTCGTTCCTCTATTGCTGATCCCCAAGGAGTCGCGCAGTCTCAACTTCTCCCTAAATTTCACTAATGAAAAAATTCGGAATTTTCAATCCGTGAAATTCACTTTATATTTCTACATCAAATGTTAGGCAAAGGCATAATGTGAAGCTTTCCAAAATGCTCCGGCGATTGCCGCACCTCTTAAATCAAATTATAGAATTTTTTGTGATAGTCTTTATTTTTTGTTATAGAATAAGGAGCTGTCCCATGAAGTGATCATTTCATCACATGGGACTGCTCCTTTTGAGCTTATTTACATTCTGTCAAAAATTCAAACTTGCTGTCAGTCATTACAATGCACCAGAACTAATTACTTCCGCTGACTCTACAAAATCTAAACGTTTAAGTTGCTGTATTAAATCATCCAGTTCACATGTCATACTAGTGACATCTAACGATAATGTAACATTCGCACGTCCTTGAATCGGTATTGTTTGATGGATAGTCAGTACATTGCAATGCGTAATTGTCACTGTTTCTAAAAGCTTTGCAAGTGTTCCTTTACGGTCCTGAAGCTGTAAAAAGACTGTTAAAATGCGTTCCTGCACAATTGAATGAAAAGGAAATACAGCATCCCGATATTTGTAAAACGCACTACGCGATAAATCCACCTGCTTTACCGCATCCCAAATGGAAGATACCGAACCACTTGAAAGTAAGTGTTTCGCCTCCAAAGTTTTTTGCATAGCATCCGTTAAAACATCTTCACGAACTAAATAATATCGCTGATTCGCAACATTCTTCATACGCTTCCCCCTAAAACCTATTCTTAGTCGACAAATTCAAATTCGAATTCCAATAAGCGTACAATATCACCATTTTGTGCACCACGTTCACGTAATGCTTCATCGACGCCCATACCACGTAATTGGCGTGCAAAACGACGTACACCGTCCTCGCGGCTGAAGTCTGTCATTTTGAAGATACGCTCAATCGCATATCCACCAAGAATGAATGTACCATCAGGATCACGAGAGATTTCGATTGAATCTGCTTCAGATTGGTGTTTGTAAAGTACCGTTGCATCTGATTCTTCATCTAGATCGTCGAATAATGGGAATTCAGGAGTCACTTCCAGTAAGTCGGCAATTTCAAATAATACCGGCTTTAAACCTTGGCGAGAAACCGCTGATACTGGGAAGATTTTCGCATCTTCGCCCACTTTTTCACGGAAAATTTCTAAGTTTTCCTCTGCATCTGGCATGTCCATTTTATTTGCCACAATAATTTGTGGACGTTCTGTTAAACGAAGATTATATTGTTTTAGCTCATCATTGATTGTTAAGTAATCTTCATAAGGATCGCGCCCTTCCATACCCGACATATCAATTACATGTACGATAACACGTGTACGTTCAATATGACGGAGGAATTGGTGACCTAGACCAACACCTTCGTGCGCACCTTCGATTAAACCTGGTAAATCTGCCATTGCAAAGCTACGATGATCATCCGTTTCAACCATTCCTAAGTTCGGTACGATTGTAGTGAAATGATAAGCACCTATTTTTGGCTTTGCCGCAGAAACAACAGATAATAATGTTGATTTACCTACACTTGGGAAGCCAACTAATCCTACATCTGCTAGTACTTTCAACTCTAATATAACATTTAATTCTTGTCCTGGCTCACCTTTTTCAGAAAGTTCTGGAGCAGGATTGGCTGGTGTTGCAAAGCGGGAATTCCCGCGGCCACCGCGACCAGCTTTTGCGATAATCGCTTGTTGACCATGCTCGACTAAATCCGCAATAACAACGCCTGTTTCTTCGTTCATTACAACCGTGCCCGGTGGTACTTTAACGATTAAATCATCTGCACGTTTACCATGCATCCCTTTACTCATACCATGCTCACCACGGTCAGCCTTGAAGTGGCGTTTGTAGCGGAAATCCATTAACGTTCGCAGACCTTCTTCAACTTGAAAGACAACATTCCCGCCGTGACCACCATCGCCACCAGCTGGACCACCATTCGGTACAAATTTTTCACGACGGAAGGCTACCATTCCATCCCCACCGTCGCCACCTTTTACATAAATCTTGACGTGATCGACAAACATTTAATTCACTCCCTGCTTGCACTCAATACATATATCCAAGACGCATTTGTCTCTTCCACTGTTTGAATGTCTAATTGTTTCAAACCTTTTTCGGTGAATGCATCAGCACTCCATAGCCCATTTAACGTGAATGTCACGGCAAATGTATGATCGTCAACACGTACATCGAGCACTAATCTCTGCTCTGTAAATGGATCTAATGTATCATAAACATGCATAACTGTTTTGTTTAAGTAATCTACAACTTCCGAATCAACTGTATTTGTGACAGACATTTTTATGTCACCGCTAAGCTTCATTGGTAATGAAGGATAGCGCCAACCTGCTGTTTGCAGCCATTCGATTGTTTGCGGTAATTGTAGACGATTAAGGATAGAAAGTACTTGTAATTGTTCTGAATAATTTTGAATAAGTTTTTTTGATTCATCAATTCTACCTAAATCTAAATTCATGCGAATAAGCTGAAGCTGATTCACATAATCATGATTTGCAAAACGTATTACTTCACTAATGGTTAGTGATTGATTGTTCATCCCATTCACTCCAATAAAGTTATCCTTACTAGTATAACAAGTTTTGCTGTATTTTTCCCTTAATTCTTCAATCAATTATGCCGAGGCATAATTGTTGCTGTCGCTTCGCTTTCGCACAGATAAAACCTTGTTGCTGTCGCTTCGCTTTCGCACAGATAAAACCTTGTTGCTGTCGCTTCGCTTTCGCACAGATAAAACCGTGTTTCTGTCTCTTCACTTTCGCTACGAAAACACTTGTAGCTGACGCTTTGCTTTCGCTACCAAAACCATTTGTAACTGACGTTTCACTTACGTTACATAAAACATTTTGCTGAAAGAAATTGAAATTTAGCCAAAAAAAGGACTGCAATAAATGCAGTCCTCCGCTTTATGTTATCTTTTTAAAAGATTAAGCTTCTTGTGATGCTGGGTATACAGATACTTGTTTGCGATCGCGACCTAAGCGTTCGAATTTAACAACGCCGTCAACTTTAGCAAATAGTGTATCGTCACCACCACGACCTACGTTTGTACCAGGGTAAATTTTTGTACCGCGTTGACGGTAAAGAATTGAACCACCAGTTACGAATTGGCCATCAGCACGTTTAGCACCAAGGCGTTTTGACTCAGAGTCACGTCCGTTTTTAGTAGAACCTACACCTTTTTTCGATGCGAAAAATTGTAAGTCTAAAGTTAATAATAATTTCATTCCGTTCCACCTCCTACTTGGTTGTAGTTGATTTGGATGTATTGTCCGTAATTTTGCACCATCGAATACACTTGGGCAGTCATTACTTGGACAATTAACTGTAGTTTCGCATCAATCTCAGGCTCTAATTCTGATGGTAAGTTTACCTTAAGATAGCCTCCACCTTCAGCAGCTTGTTCGATTTCTGGCTGTAATTGTAATAGTGCATAAATAGCATTTACTGTACCAATGGCAATTGTAGATGCTCCAGCACATACTAAATCCTTACCAGATTCATCGTATTCTGCATGTCCTGAAAATTCAAATGCTGACACATGTCTATTTTCATCGTGATGAATCGTAACTTGTATCATTCGCTACACCTCACAATTAAGCGTTGATAGCTTCAACAACTAATTTTGTGTAAGGTTGACGGTGACCTTGTTTACGACGGTAGTTCTTTTTAGCTTTCAATTTGAAAACAACGATTTTTTTCGCACGGCCTTCTTTAACAACTTTAGCTGTTACAGTAGCGCCTTCTACGAATGGAGCTCCAACTTTAACGTTTTCGCCACCAACGAATAAAACTTTATCGAAAGTTACAACCTCGTCAGCTTCTACACCTAATTTTTCAATATAGATTTCTTGACCAGCTTCTACTTTGATTTGTTTACCACCAGTTTCAATAATTGCGTACATTTTACTGCACCTCCTCTTAGACTCAGACTCGCCTGTTTATAAAGGTGATCCTAGGATACTTAAACCTTTCCAGTGCGGTTGCAGTAGCACAGGTGCTACAAACAATAACATTAAAATATTACCACAAGATTTTTTTTAAGTCAATCTATTCATTACATATTTCTCGAATGCTAAACGATATTTTCGATAATTCCATTCCTTTAACGCTTGAAGCCATATAAATAAACATAAAATTGCTAAAAAAATAGATTGTGGGAGGTAACATAAAGTTACCATGAATAGTATAAAGGCGATTATAAGAGAAAACCAGTAATAATATTCAAACGCACGAACACTTGGAGTGAATAAAAATAAGCATGCTAAAAATATTCTACCACCGTCCAACGGAATAATCGGTAAAACATTGATTGCTAATAGCACAAGTTGCACATTAATAAATTTAGTAGCAAGCAGTTCTGGCATAAAAAAAGCGAGGCCAATCCCCAATATTGTAGCGATTGGTCCCCCTAAGGCAATCCAAAGGAGTGACGTTGCAGGCACAACCGCTGGATTTTCAAATTCTATTTCCCCTCCGTAAGGTGTAATAACGCATGATTTCACCTTAACACCACAAAGCATTGCCGTTAACAAATGACCAGCTTCATGCCATAATAACGAAGATAAAATAATGGCGTAATAAGCAATTTGACCAGTAAAAATCATTAAAAATACGAGAGGGATACATAGAAGATGCAGTTTAATTTTCATTGGACGCCGCTGTTTCAAGCCATTGTACAATCTGCTCTAAGCTATATTGTGTTTTATCTTTTTCAATCGAAATATAGAGTTGTCCCGCCTCTTTCATGCCGATTAAATCGTTTGCCTGCACCGTTGTATATGGAAGTTGTGCTAAACTATCCAGCATCCCATAGGATACTGTTGTACCATCATCATAGCTTATTGTCATTGTTTTACCGGTATATTTAGTATGGCCGGTAAAAACGACAAGACCATTCTTTCCAGCATAAACCGGTAGGCCCATGTCATATTGCAATAAAAAACCTTCCTTAAAAACTTGCGCATTGGCAAATGATAATAGTTCAGTTTGCCCAACATCACTCGAAACTAAAATTGTTGTATCTTCTTTATTTAGCCAACTTTGCCCGAGCTCACTTAAGTAGGTTAAATCTGCTGATGTTGTAACAAGTTTTCTCACAGGTGTTTCCAATACACCTTGATCCTCTAAACGTATTACAAGCATAATTGCAGCCACAAGCAGTATCGTGACCAACCATTTCCATTTTTTAAACAAGCCCTCATCCTTTTTTCACACTATATGAGATTGCATGTCCATTCATGCACAAGAAAAAAACCTTCTCGTACAAATGCACGAAAAGGCTGATGATTATTTAGAAAATAACGCTTTTAGTTTTGAAAATACACCTCTATGCTCATCTTCAATTGCCATAAGTGGCACAGACTCGCCAAGAATTCGACGGGCAATATTACGATAGCCTAGAGATGCTTTATTAGTAGGATCCATTACTACCGGTTCACCTTTATTGGATGATGAAATAACTCCTTCATTATCTACGATGATCCCTAATAAATCGATAGACAAATGTGTTGTAATTTCATTAACATCCAACGTATCACCGCTTTTCATCATATGCTGGCGAATGCGGTTAATAATTAGTTTAGGTGCAGTAATTTCTTCCTGTTCGAGCAAGCCAATAATTCGATCTGCATCACGCACGGCAGAGATTTCTGGCGTTGTTACAACAATTGCATGATCTGCACCAGCAACAGCATTGCGATAGCCTTGTTCAATACCCGCTGGACAGTCTATTAAAACATAGTCATAGTCCCTTTTTAATTCTTCTACTAAGCTCTTCATCTGCTCAGGTTTAACAGCATTTTTATCTGTCGTTTGAGCAGCAGGTAATAAAAATAGTTTCTCATCTACTCGTTTATCTTTTATTAACGCTTGATGAATCTTACAGCGTCCTTCAACAACGTCTACTAAATCATAAATAATCCGATTCTCAAGACCTAAAATTACGTCCAAATTACGAAGTCCAATATCAGTATCTACTAAACATACTTTCTTACCTTGTAGAGCCAATGCAGTCCCCAGGTTAGCCGTTGTCGTTGTTTTTCCGACACCGCCTTTACCTGAAGTTATGACGATCGCTTCTCCCACACTAGCTACCTCCCTTAGACACATTTAATAATGGTCGAATATTTTTTAACGCGTTTATTTGATCGTACGTAATGCGCCCATCATAGCCAATAAATGCACAAGTCATCTCTTCATGTTTAATAGCTTTTACATGCTCGTCCGACATTGCCTGAACCTGATCAGCAATCATAATATGTGTGGCTTCAAAAAGAGATGCTGCAATGATTGCCTCCTTATTACCATGAACGCCAGCATGCGCAATTCCCTTGAGTTTACCTAGGACATACACATTGCCACCCGCTTCTACACGTCCGTTCGGATTGACATTCCCTACGATAATAATATCTCCTGACGAACGCAGAACTTGACCCGATCTGACCACACCAATATATGTATCTTGTTGACTTTCAATCCTTTTCTGGTTGCTTTCATGGACAGTCAGTACTTCACTTTGCACCTTTGAAACAATTAGTTGCTCTGTTTCCTGAACAATTTTAATAAGCTCTTTGATTTGTTCATCAGAACAGTATCGATAGCCCAAATATAATTGTACATCTACTTTACTATCGATACCGCTTTCTGACACTTTCTTTTTAAGCTCTTCTACTAAATCGACATATGCACATTGATCGTCTAAATGAAGAACAAATCCATCCTTTGTCCCCTTCATATTAACTAACTGTTTTTTCATGAATGCCTCACCCCACGTTGCTCTTTATTAAGAAACTTCACGTGCTCTCTGTAAGACACGCGCATTTATTAGATACTTAAAGGCCCAACCAAGAATCATTAAAAATAGTGCATTAGCAATGATCGTTGGCAGCAGTCGTGAACGTAAGAAATCCGATAATGGGATCGTTGTAAAGTCGATAAGATAGAAGAATTGATAGAGTATAAATTCTAAAATTGCTACTAAAACAACCGAAATCGTCGTTGTCACAACTAAGTGCTGATGAATAACTTTCACAATAGACCCTGCTAAAAAACAAATAAGCGGAAACAGTACTGAATATAATCCAATAATATCAATGTAAAACACATCATACAAGACACCAAAAAAAAGTCCATACATTACCGCTCGCTGACGGCTGTAATAGATGGAAATAAATATTAAATATAAGATTAAAAATCTCGGAACTAAATAAAAGATTTGCCCTTTCACTTCAATCGGTGAAAACATAGCAAACTCTGGTTCTACCAAAAATAGTAAAACTGCCACAGAGGGGATGAGAAACCGAACCATTATTCCGCCTCCTCTTTACCCTTTTGTGGATGTGTTAAATCCTCGTTCGATGTATTACCATCAGATCCGTCTATTACAGTAGCGGAACGTTTAGCAATAACAACATAGTCTAAAATTGAAAAATCAGCAGATGGTTTTACATAAGCCATTTTTGTTAAGCCAAAATCATCTGTACTTACTTCAGTTATTTCTCCGATTGGCACATTTTTAGGGAAAATACCGCCAAGTCCTGATGAAACGACTTGCTGACCCTTTTTAACTGTTAAACTTGAATCGATTCGCTTCATGATGAGTTCATTACGCTCTTTATCATAGCCCTCGATTAAACCGTATGCTTGTTTATCTCCTTGAACCATCGCAGAAACACGATAGTTTGGATTATTTGTATATAAAAGCTCTACCTCAGAGGTGAAAGGTGTCACTAAAGTAACTTTACCGACTAAACCTTTTGCTGTCATAACTGCCATATTTTTTTCTACACCGTGTGAAGATCCTTTATCTAAAATGATCTTTTCTTCCCACTGGTCAGGATTTCTAGCAATAACTGTGGCATGAATCGGATCATAAGCTTTTAAGCTTTCCGATTTGTCCGTAAGCTCTTGAAACTTTTTAATATCAGCTTTCAAGTCCGATGCCTCAGCCTGTACGGCTGCAAATTCATCTAAGCGTGCTTTTAAACGTTTATTTTCTTCGTACGTGTTTAAGAGGGAATCAATACTATTAAAAACACCAGTAATATAATTCGCCGGCTTCGCAACAATAGATTGTGCGACGCCGACAGTGTCTTTAATAATTTGCTCTGGTAAAGTTGCATTCGTCCGTTCACGTAATGAGAAGCTAATCAATGCCACAAGAAAAACCATGCCCACGAGTAGCAAAATTAATTTCTTATTGAAAAAAAAATGTGGCATTGCCTAAACCTCCTTACCCTTTAACTTGTTGTTGACGAATTAAATCAATATGTTCTAGAGCCTTACCTGTACCAATAGCAACACAGTCCAGTGGATCTTCTGCGATAAATACTGGCATATTAGTTTCTTGGCTAATAACTTTGTCTAAATTCGTTAATAGCGCACCACCGCCTGTTAGTACAATTCCGCGTTCCATTACGTCTGCAGATAATTCAGGAGGTGTTTGTTCTAGAGTTTTTCGAACACCATCAATAATAGATGCTACCGCTTCACGTAAAGATTCAGAAATCTCCTGTGAAGAAATTTCGATCGTTTTTGGTAAACCTGTTAAAAGGTCGCGTCCTCTAATTTCCATTCTTTCTTCTGGACCCTCAGCCAATGCTGTACCAATTTCCATTTTTACTGCTTCCGCAGTACGTTCACCAATTGTTAAGTTATATGATTTACGAATATACGAAATGATGGATTGGTCCATTGCATCCCCGCCAACACGCACGGATTCACTTGTTACAATACCACCTAATGAAATAACCGCTACCTCTGTTGTACCACCACCGATATCAACGACCATTGACCCTGTTGGATCCCATACTGGTAAGTTCGAACCGATTGCTGCTGCAAATGGCTCTTCAATTGTAAATGCTTCTTTAGCACCTGCTTGGCGAGCAGCATCAATAACCGCACGTTGTTCAACCGATGTAATACCATAAGGCACACAAATCATAACATTCGGTTTTTTCCAGTTACCGCCAGAATTTTTACAAGCTTCTTTTAAATAGTATTCTATCATTGCTGTAGTAATATCAAAATCAGCAATAACGCCATCTTTCATAGGACGGATTGCTACGATTGACCCAGGTGTACGACCAATCATATTTTTTGCATCATTACCAACTGCAACAATATCTCCCGTTTTTGTATTTTTCGCTACAACTGAAGGCTCGCGTAAAACGATTCCCTTCCCTTTAATAAACACTAATGTATTCGCTGTGCCAAGGTCGATCCCGACATCTTTACTTCCTAATCCAAACAATTTGTGTACTCCCTTTCTATTTAAGCCATACTTTCGTTGACATCAACTACACCCAGGCGTATTTACGCCCCAAGCCTCTATCTTCATTCACTCAGTGTTAGACACCTACTGAAAAAAAACTACACACTCATTTATCTCACACCTGTTGGAGTAAGAGTCTTTTTCTGAACAAAAATAAAATCATACCGTTCATTATAACGGAAAAACGCAAGAATTTGTAGTGCCACATACCTCTTCTCGCGGAAAAGATACTATTTTAATTCCCACCCAAACAAAAATAGTACGTATAGATTAGCATATAATTTTTATTCTTGTAAGACAACGTGTAATAGGCTACCAATTTTTGTGAATATTATAGACATTTTTCTACGAGTACAATAACGTTTTCTAAAAAAAAAGGTTCGCTTTTATTTTTGGCTTTTCGCAAAAAGATACAAAATATTTATTTATCAATTATGCCTTGGCATAATTACGTCCGGAATCGACTTTGTTCTTGCACAAAGCACTCCTTTCCGATTCCGTGACATCCGCCGGAGGCTTTGGGCCAACGTGATGTTGGTCACTCAGTCGTTGCCACAGGACGTGGCGTACTTAGACTGAGTTCCTCTATTTCAGCGGGTGTTTGGACACACTCTGAAAAGTAACTTAAATTCGCATTCATCTCACCACCTATAGAAGTAGGTGACTTCTGCTGAAAGAAGTTAAAATAATAAAGCGATTTGATTCTTCACTAAATTTTGGAAACAAAGAACACTGTAAGGCTTCCCGAAATGATTCGGCAACTGCTTTACAATTCTAAATCGTGTAAATCTCGCATAACCCCCCTAAATTTTCCATCAAAAAAACTCTGCAAAATTTATTGCAGAGTTAAAAGTATCCTTTTTCTTTCAAACTAATGAACTGATGATCACCGATGATAAGATGATCTATTAAATCTATGCCTATAATATAACCAGCCTCTAAAATTCTTCTCGTCACTTCTATATCCTCTTCACTAGGTGTTGGAACTCCGCTAGATAGCAATAGGTAAGGCTTTGAAGTAATCTCTACCTTTTCCCCTGCTCCACACCGTGCATGCAACTTTCATCGCACACGGCATTCCATCGTTTGCCTTCTATTTCATTTATCTCAATCTACTAAGTTTTCGCTCAAGGTCTATCACGCTCCAATCATGGCTCGTGACCTTTTTAGTCATCCTAGAATCCTTGAAATGATTGAGTTGAAATAGTTTAGACGAAACGACTTGAGGCTATTGTTCCATTTCCATTACAGAAACTTCATTACTCCTGCCTCTACTCTCACTATCATAAAAGGAAGTTATAGATACATTCCTTTCCTTCCTAACACTTCATCGAGTGTGTACTCTTCATGTTGATAGCTTTCCACGTTCCCTTAACCCTATCAATACTTAACTTAGGTGCTAGCTCTTGCCTGGCGTCCTCTCCATCGCCTGTAACGATGCATGGAGCTTTCGAAACCACCATACTTACTCGCCCACGGAAACGCACTTGAATTCTCATCAAGTCTACTCATTTCTAAATAGTCACACTTACAGACATTTCGTTCGCTAGTTCGTCAGTGTTTTACCACATTCTCACCATATTAAGTTTTAATGACTCCCGACCTATCCGTTACACCAACTACCTCTAGTTAGCTTTCGGTTATCAATTAGATTGGCACTACGGTAACATTCAGCCGACTTCACCGAGCTTCACACCTTATTCTTATACACATTCGAATAACGCATGTCGGAGTATTAGAGTAGGCGTTTCAAGGCGTTACCCTATCATTCCACCTATCGAGTGAAGAGTTCACGACTCTCTTACTTGTCAACTTGACGTTCGGACAGCATGCGCAACCTTTTCAGTTACGAACGTGTCGCACGGTGATTGTGTGCACAAATAATAGAAGCCGCAGATCTTTTTACAGCTTCGCGATATATCTCCCTAGGATGAACAATCGAAGCATTTAGACTGCCTATAAAAATCGTCTGTCTATGAATAATTTGATTTTTTACGTTTAAAAAAAGAACCACTAACTTCATATAAATACAAACTATTAAAACGCCATTAAAGATATACTTTCTTTCTATTATATGTAACGATTTAGACCACCAAAAAAGGTGGTCTTTTCCTATTAAACAGCCTTACCAATAGCTCTAAGTATTTCTAGAAACAATGGAGACATTTGAATTAATACATAACCTAATCCAGCGTTCATAATAGTACTCCAAGCCTTTTCAGAATTACCTAGCATGAAAAAGAAGCAACCACCAACCATGATTACAGATGCGATAGGAAAACTAATAGCGACTAATATTTGTACAACTGGATCTAAAGCAGTTGCTAATATTTCCAATGATTTATCTGCAATTATTCCAGTCTGTTGAGGAATAGTAGTAATAGAAATTGTGGAAGGCATTTGTGCCATTACGGGAGCTAATACAGGTTGTTGTATAGGAACTTCTACAGGAGTGTTTATGGAGGAAAGTGTGCTATGAAATTTGTTAAACATAAATAACCCAGTACCAACAGCTGTGATTGCTGGAACTGATGCAGCAATTGCTACATGTTTTAAAGTTGCATATTTTTCATCACCTTCAAATCGGTCCGAATAATCCGTATACTCATTTACAGGTACTACCTCAGTTTTAATACGTTTTTTTAACATTTATAATCCTCCTCTATTTAATTTCGTTTATTGTGTACACCTTGCACTTTAGCCCTCCACAGGATTCTTCTAGTTGTTTACGTCTTAGCTCAGTCGTGGTAAGCCAAACGACAGTTGGGTAATAGCCCATTTGATTAACCAGGTTATCCATCAACAATTTGTACCGTTTAATCTTTTCACGGTTCTCTTTCATGGTTTGTAGATTATCTACTTCAAGAAAGTGTTGAAATCCATTTCTAGAAAACATGCCGTCCACAATGATTGAAGTGGTACCATCCGATATTTTCACTTCATTCTTCCAATCCATCGGACATTTATAAAACAACCAAAATTCATTACGCATGATGGTGTGCTGTACATGGCCACCCTTTTTACGAACCTTTTCGCAGTCAACATATAGGCGGCCTAAATTATTTAGATAGTAAATTGTTTCATAGCCGTCTCGAATTGTAGATAGATATTCTGATAAATTGTGGAGGACCCTATTTGTGTTTCGCTTCTTCCCAAGGTTAAAATATCGACTGAGTTGATCACGCGTCATAAAATCAAACTTCTTCAAAAGTAACAGTATGCTCTCGTCTCTCGATGATAGCTGTTTCTTCAACGCGTTCCCCTTTCTTATCGATTATGTGAGGTTCAATAGTATCGTGGATAATTTGTGGTGTAATTAGTGGTGTTTGAAGTATTTCTCGTTTGTCTGCTGTTTGGTAAATTGCACGACCTTTAATCATAGGTAATGACTCTGCTCCCTCTGCATCCAGTACAACACGTGAAGCGACTGCCGATTGCACTCTAAAGCAAAGCTTGGCATCTGCATTTTGTTTAACCTGTCGTGGAATTACGTCACCTACAGGATACTGTGTGGCTACGACTAGCCTAAAACCTAGCCCAGCACCAAGTCTTGCTATTTGGCTCATAATCGTTTGGCATTCTTGCTTTAATAATTTTTCATCACGTGTAACAGATTCAGAAGCGTTTAACTCCCCTACTTCATCGATGACAACAAAGTAACGTTCTTTTATATTTGCTTGCTGTACATTTTTCTTACCTAGTCGCTTAAGTTGCCTTTGAATATCACGCATCTCGTCATAAGCCATTTGTAAAGTGTGGAGGGCCTCATGTGGTTCGTATGCAATGGAAATCGTCTGTTTAATATTTTCATAGTCGCACAGTTCCACTCCACCTTTTAGATCAATTAAATAAAGGTTTGTGTGTTCTGGTTCACATTGGACCAGACTGCAAATCATTGAATTAATGAAATTACTCTTTCCGTATCGTGTAGCACCACCCAGGACTAGATGAGGCACCAATTCAAAATCATGATACTTAAACTCGTTCATTGCTCTAGTGACACCTACTGGCACTCTCCAACCTTCTCCTGGTGTAAATGCTACTTCCCTTGCTAATGGCTTATCATACACCCTAACAATTAGTAAACCATCATAAGATAATTCAATTTCCTTTTGTTCAGTAAGCTTTGCTTTCCACAGTTGTTGTAGCTGCAGAAGGATGTCTTTATCAAAATTTAACTGTCGTAAATCGTTAAAGGTAACATTCTTCTTTCGATTATTCAGACCATCCTCAAAGACCTTTAGCTTAGCTTCATAGTCGCTGAATGAACGGCCTAATGGGATACGGTACTTATATTCCCAACCCCATTCATATTGTTTTTTCTTAACAAGTTGCGTGGTTAATGTGTCCTTCCCATCTCGGACATTTAATCCGGATAGAGACATGATCCGCTGAATCTTTCCGGAATCATTAGAAGATAATCCTTTGTGTTTCGAGAATGCTTTTAATGCAATTCCACCCATCAATCCAGTCGTTAAAATTTCAAACAGCAAACTTTCATCCTTCCTTAAATAAAGTAGGCGTCACGGTTATCTTACATAGTAAGAGTTGCAGTAAATGAGCATATTTAAAAGATGCACAAACTATTGATACAACAGCATTTCATCTATGCCCACTTTAATACTACCGAAGCAATCAATCAGGCATAGTATCGGGTATACAAGTAGGCATAAAAATCACCTAACAATATAACCAACCTTTCGAGGTACAATGTAATTCTTTTTAACAACAGGTTTACTAACAGTTGAGGATGGCAATCGGTCCACATCTAGCTTATGGTCCGATTCTTGGACCGAAAGAAAATCAAAAATCGTTAATTGACCTTGTTGCTGCATGTACTCAAAATGTGTCATTTCTTCATCTCCCTTTTACCATAACAACCAGTTATCGATTGTCGGTCTTTTATTAGTATTTGATTGTGGAAGGCCATCACGCTCATTCAACCAATTGTAGAAAGGTACAGGGCGTTCTTTAGATGGAGTTTCTTCTATAGAAGAAGATTTATTCGACTTACTACTTAAACACCCTAGAGCCTTGTTATAAGCTCCAGTGAATACTGCTCTTAATGTACTAGTAACAGTCAGTACACCTTCTTTAATATCCATTGCAATTTTAAATAGAACATTTTTCGCTTTAATAAAGTCCTCTACAGAATTTACTGGTGAAGCTAGTACACATTTGTGCAATTCATCTTTTAAGTTATCTGCTAATGGCAAGCTACTCATGAAATCAAACAGCATTGCCTGGTACTCGTTCATGTATTCTTTTTTCTTTTCAGCTTGCAAAGCCAATTCATTTTCTAAATCACATAAATTATTACTTGCTTGTTTAGAACTTAAAAGATTAAAAGATTTAATGCTTACATCTTCTGAAACATCTTCCGAATCCTTGTCGTTACTAGCTTCAACGACTCCATCTCGATGCATCATATCCGATACATCATTTTGTGGTAAGAAGAAATAAATGTTCGCTCCCTTGATACCGTTTCGTTTTGGACGATTTGCTTTGCCAATGATTTTTAAATCAATTAGCTTTTTAATCGCACGACTAACTGTAATTAAAGAAACTCCTACTTCCTTTGCAATTGTTTCGTTTTTTAAATGACAAGCACCAGGATAATCTAAACAGTGTGACTTGATAGCGAAAACGATGGTACGCTCAGATTTAGTTAGATTGAATCGATCTTCTTTAATTCGGTCATTGATTTCTAAATCCATGTCCTCCACAGATTCAAATGTTGTGTATTGTGCTAGGTATTCGAATGCCACCGTTTTCACCTCACTTTCATTACCATAACTTCTACTTAAATGTTAGTTTTGTTTGTTATTACATTTTTGTTCTGGAAACTTTTCTTCTACATCTGCTAATCCTTCATCGATGATACCCAATAGTTTAGTTGCAAACTTGACAACTTCACTAGATTCGTCGTACTTGATAGTGCCTTTTAAATGACCTTTTACTGTAGATAACACAAGTGTTTGCTCTAATAAATATCTAGAACGCTCTTGCTCGAGTTTGAAATAATTGTTCATATTAATTCCACCTTTCGTTATTAAATATAATAATTTAATTATTTGTTGATTTGAGTATAAATTATTAAATTTAATAATTCAAGTATTTCATAAAAATTATTTATTAAATTTATGGATTTGTGTATAATGGAATTCAAGAAGAATATAATTAAAGAGGTGAAATCATGGAACTAAAAGTTAAACTAAAAGAAGTGTTAAACGAACGAGGAATGTCACAAGTGGAATTAGCAGAAAAGACAGGACTAACACGTACAGTAATTAGCGAACTTGCAACTAATAGAAGAACATCAATTAATCGTGAACACATCACCAAAGTTTTACAAGCTCTTGAAATTACAGATATGAATGAAATGTTTGAGATCAAGTAACAGATAACTAAATACAGTTGTCTGTTTTTTTATATGTACTTTTCAATCATAATTTCCTAAAATGGAAATATAGAGGGAGGATTTTATATATGAATAAAAAATTAATTTTTAGTGCAGCTTTAGTATTGAGTTTAGGTTTAGCTGGTTGTGGAGCAGATTCATCGAATGAAGATAAACCTAAAGAGGAAACAAAAACAACTGCTTCTACCGATAAAACAGTTGATAAAGAGGTTTATTTTAAAGATAACGAGGCAAAATTAGAGAGTTTAAAAATAAAGATCACTGAAACTAAAGTAATTAAACCAGGAGAAAAAGGAAACGAACATGGCGATAAACCTGTATTCGCAATCTGGTATGAAACAACAAATTTAATTGATGAAGGTATTGATCCAATGGATGCATGGTTTGTAGTCTTTTCAGTAATTCAAGATAACAATCCAAATGCTATCAATAAATTGGAAGTTGGATTGTTACCAGACAGTAGATTTAGAGATACTCAATTAGAAAAGATTAAAAAAGATGGAACTGTAGAAAATGCTATTGCTTATGAATTGGATGATTTAGAAACACCAGTTACATTAATAGCAAATCAAGGTCTTGGTGGTAAAGAATTAGGCAAGCAAGATTATCAAATTAAACAATAATGAAATTTTAGTCACTCAAATGAGTGGCTTTTTTCATTGCATAAAAAATAGGCACTCTTTTAATAAGTGCCTGTCATTTATCTTGGTGGTTAATTAACAATTTTTCCACTTGCGTTTTAAGAGCCATATTAGCATACGTCAGCACTAGGTCTTCACCAGCTGTGGCAACAGTTAAATCACTAAAGTATTCACTATTCTTTTCCCACTTCACAATTCTAATTTTATCTTTGGCCAACAACCTTTTAGAGTTGTAACATTCTTGAGAAATGTCGTCTAAAAGCTTATCAAGTATTGGCAAATATACTTTACTCATTTTTAAGTTTTCGATTACTTTGTAATCCCTTTGCAACGATTGAACAGCCATATCATAAACCACATATTTATGAAGTAGTTTTCTTTGCTCTGCGTTTATCATACAACTTCTCGCTCTCTTTGGGTGATTGGAACAACTGCCAATACACTATCAATCATAAATGTACGTTTGGCTTGCCTTGTAAAACAATATGCCTGAAACGAATCACCAACAATTTTAATGATTTTGATTCGTCTTTTAGATACTTCACCAGATTTAGCTAAGTACATCATATTCATAATTTGATTACGTTGCATTGCTTTAATCAGTTGTTCTTTCATCCTCTACACTCCTCTAAATAAGAACGTTTGTTTGTAACTATATTAGAACAGTTGTTTGCATTTTGGCAAGAAAAAGTTGATGGAAATAAAAAAAAGACTAGCTCGGCTAAATTAGCTTTGCTAGTCATTACTTTCTATTTAGATGTTCCACGAATTGTAGCATAACTTAACTTGCCTTCCACAATAGCACGTTCAGCAATTCGTTTCGCTTCAGGTAAAGTGTTACTCCATCCGCTGATAAAACGCCAACCATTTTGATTCGAATTACCTTGCGCTGGCTCTGCATATGATAAATACTTTTGTTGCACAGCTGCATTCATGGCTGCAATCATCGCTTCGCGACTTCCATAATTACCGCTTAGAATACGGAATTTCTTTGGTTCTTTATCGATTTCTAGGTATTCAATTTTATTGCTTACATCAACACTTACGTTAACGACAGGCTTTTTAAATAAGACTACTTCGTCTTTTCTTCGATTGACTAACCCTTGAAGTTTCTTGCCACCAGCATTGCAATATAACAGCATTTCATTGCATGCTTGATCCCATTGACGGGCATTTAAATAATTTAAAAGTGCAGTATTCCTCAAGATATTACGACCAAGATTATACTGGAAAGAAGCAAGTGCATCATATTGATTTTGGTTAAGAGGCACTTTAACATACTGTTCAATTGTATTGGCATGTTCTTGAGCTTGCTTACGTAGTAATTCCAGTGCTTCGTCTTTTTTGATTGTTTGACCTTGCTTTACTGCCTGTCCGTTAGGCCATTTAGTAGTACCATATCCAATTGTCCATATGTTCACGGGATCACGATAAGCGTTTGGATAAAACCCTTCCCACTTAGAAATTAAATTAAGAGCAGTGTTTGAAATTTTCATTTAGAATCATCCTTTCTATCATCGTTATCCATCTGTAACTGTGAAAAGGCATTCGCTAAAAATTTCGGTACACGAATGCCAAGTTTACCTAAGTTTTCAATCATACTAATACCTTCCATACCGATTAAAAAGAGAATCATTGTATTACGCATGAAGTTGCCACTCTCTGTTGCTAAATCTAGTTGTACAGCAGCAATGACCATTAATACCATTGCTGTCTTTTTAATTAAACCTTTGAACATCTTTTTACTTTCGGTTTTTTTGAATACTAAACTAACCATAAATCCTAATGTATAGTCGATAGTCATAAAAATAGCTAACGCTTTTATCAAGTGGTCAATACCTCCAACAAGGTATCCTAACCACGCCATAGTACCGCCAATTATCGATGTATATAGTGTGTCTGTTTTCATCTGACACCTTCCTTTTCTGCATAATAAAAGCCCTCCACAATTATCTGTGGAAGGCAAACTGTTACTTAGTTGAATTACTTTCTTTAAGCTTACTAGCTATTTTAGCAAAGAGTTCTGATAAGTCTTCACACATTTCAACAGTTAGATTTGTACCGAAATATTCATCACACATTTCATAAAGTGAAAATACCTCTTTTTCTTCAACATAAAGAATGTTAAAAACTCTATTCTCAGCAAGCTTTTCTAACGTTTTCTCACAATCACCAAATAAGTTTTTATCTACATATTCATCAGCATCTTTTACATAGTGTTCCATGCAATTCACTCCTTATTATGAAGCATAAAAAATAACGCTAAGCTTATGCTTGCGTTTCCATTAATGTACATAACTCTTTATATTCATCTTGCGTGATACGTTTTGTCAGAACAAATAAATCCATGCTTGTTAACAATTCATTCTTTTGCGTTTCTGTCATGTTTTCACGCTCTGCTAACTTTTTGCAAGCTCGATAAGTAAGGCTGTTCATGCTTAAACCTCCATTTCTTTCATAGAAATAAGCGTTTCTGTATTTACTAAAATCTTAGCTTGTATTTCATCTATTTGCGGTTCAATTGGAGTTGGTTCAGAAATTGAAGGAGCTGTAAACTTACCTGTTTTACTGTTATAATCCCAACCTTCTTGGATATTATTTTTACTTGTGATATCAACCAAAACAATATCAGGTGCAAACTCAGGTTTTTCATCAGCTTCAAAAATCCAATGTGCTTTATTATATAATATTTGTGCTATTCTCATTTAATCACTCCCACCATTTGACTGTTAATATTCCGTTGCCACCTTTACCAACACTACCAGGACCACCAGGGTTGCCTCCGACACCTATAGTTATCGGAATGGACGTATTAGGTGTAACAGTGACAGGGTAATCTGCAACAAAGTGACCACCACCGCCGCCACTTCCTGATCCATTACCTCCACCACCACAACAGTAAGCGCCATTAGCGAATGTTCCAGTTGGAGGATAAAATCCACTACCACCACCTATTCCGCCTGTATTGTTTGGTGTTGTAACGATTGGGTATCCGCCTTGACTTCCTCCTAGACCTCCAGATAGTCCTCCTGAACCGTAATTACCTCCAGCACCTCCTGATAGACTTAATAAAGCACCAAATGATGTTGTGCCTCCTGCTTTACCACTATTTGCGTTACTATCAGCACCACCACCACCAGCTCCGCCACCTGTGATATATACCTCTGTCACACCTGCTGGAACAACAAAAGTTCCGTTTTCTGTATATACTTTACTTTTTAATCTTTTTCCTACAGTAGCCAATGAAGTGTTGATGCTATCTACTTTTGTTTTTATTTCATCTTGTGTCTTCTTAGTTGGTAATTGAATTTCAGGCATTATAGAACCTCCTCATAAACAAAAATAAGACCATCCTTATCTTGATTGGTCTTAAATCCGTATTTATATTTTTTATTGTCTGTGGAATCTAAAAACTTGTGAGGTAATGCATCATTTTTATGGTCATCAATCATATTAAACAGGTTCCCTGCAGCATCTTCGCTTAATTTACCTTTTATGGTTTCGAACCATGCAAGAAATAGCGCTTCTTCAGCACGTCTCCAAGCTATGAAGTCTTTTTCTTGTGCATCAATCCAAGCCTCTAATGCCGTTGTTACATCGGTCTGCCATTTCGAAAACTCATTTGCCTTTGTGACACTATAACTATTAAACCATGATTGATATTGATTAAAGATTGTAGTTGTGTCCACTTGATTTATAACGGCGTGCATATAGCCGCAAAGACTATTATTTAAACGCGTATCTGTAATAGATGCTTGTGTAATTGTTAAAGCACCTTTTGCGATATAAATATCAGCCAAAGCTAATTCATAAGCATCAGCATCTCGTTTTAATGTTGGTGCAACTGGAGATGCAGAAAGCGTTCCTTTTTTGACTTCCACACTCATCTTTCTTTGGAGGAAATCTAATCGTATAACAATACGATCAATACGATTTAGTGACGTATCACCAACTGCTAATGACAAACTGTAGTCATCATCATTAATTAAATAATATCCATTAATCCATGCCTTACCTGGTCTGATTATAACTTTCATAGCATTCGTAACAGCCATTACCTGTAAGCAATCTGAAGGTTTAACGAAAATACCGTTCCCAATAAATGTTGCAAAATACTGAGCGAAATCTTCCGCCTTATATCGTCTATCTCCATTAATAGAGTTCATCATTCCAAATTTAATCATTACTAATTCACCATCCTTTTTATAGCCTGTGGAAGGGTAGGAACGGATTTTCCAACAGTAACAAAGATTGATTTACCATCTTCCTTGAAAACTTCGTCTGCCTGCATCACACGACTATTCATTAAGATTCCTAACTCGTCATCTTTAATTGTGACAAGATCACCTAAAAAGAAATCTTCATTGTATTTTGTGTTTTCTTTTGTAACGTCTAATTCGGCTTCAAAGCCAATAAACTCGGTGTATTCGCTTAGTTTTTCTTTACCTTTAGCTAATAACAATTGCTGATACTCTTCTGGCGATATATCAACTTGTTCACCATTCATATCTTTTTTGTCCGAGACTTCCCTTGCATCAATAAAGATTTCACGTCGAGCCAAGCCTTTAAATTCTGTTCCTATACTAGCTAGTTTTCTTTCAGAACCTTCACCAGCACCGGCTATTAACGCTGTGGTCTTTAAGTCGTTATTCGCATCCTCATAAGTACGTTGAAGCAAATTAGCTCGACTTTTAGACAATGTAATACGAGGGTAAACAGATTGATTTATCGTGCGATTAATACCCTCGTAGAAATCATAGAACAATTCCCTTCCGTTAAAAACACAACGAGCACCTATTTCGTGGGTATCACATAACTTTTCAATACTTTCGTACACATCTTTATATGTCATTTGATGTTGGACAATCTCGCCAAAGTTCTTTGCTTGAGTTAGTTTCACTTGTGCAATTTTTTGATTAGAATCAATGGGATTAATCATTGTTTCATTTATGATTTGTCGCATAATCATTTCAGGAGTCGTGTCAAAGTCATATTGCTTCCACAAGAAACGTCTATCCGTCCATCGTAACAATGAAAAACATTTAACGACTAGCTGTTCAACCCCGTTACTATCATCAAAATTGCGATAATAGATGTACATCGCTTCATTATCGTCTTGACGATAAATGATGTTATTTTTCTTTAAAAGCTCGATGTTTTTAGTTGTGACGTCAACATGTAACTCTGCTTCAGCAAACGGTCCATATTTTTTCCTCCACAGAAGATAAGAAAATTTGCCGACATACCCCAGTCGTTCAAAGTTCTCATTACATACAAATAGCATTTACTACACCCCCACAAATTGAGGTGTAAAGTAAATAGACACCTCTAAATTGGATACAAATTCTGCTGCACCATAGCGAATCAAATTGTCACCGACATCTACAATTAGTTGGAGATCAGAGTCGTATGAAAGGTAGTTAAAATAATTTACATTAGAACCGTTTCTTTCGAGTGTGGCGTACTCATCACCGCGTTTTGTATTGACGGTGACGATATCTCCACCTTTTAATGTAGCCTCAATCTTAACAATTCTTCCTGTATCTACTACCTCTATATAAGGATTAATAACACTTCCAATGGCTTTGAATTGGATGCGTAAAGGTGAAGCTGTATCACTATCATTAAAGACATTGACTACATTATTAGGCTCTCGATAGCCCATTTCAATGCCGTCACCTTCTGCATCAATTTCAAGCTCAAATTCAAATGATGGTACCCACATAGCAATTTCATATTTTTGTTCCTCTGTATACCACCATGGATTAGGACATAAAAATGAGATCATGAACTCTGGCCAGATATGTTTACTCACTACAGGTGATTTTTCAACACGACAATCGATGAAGCGAGTAATGTCACCATTTGTGTACTCTAGAGTAAATCGGTGTTTTGGATTAAAAAAGCGAATTAATTTCTGACGATTTATTTCTTTATCTTGCCGTCTAAGCTGGCCACCCACAACAATATTTCTTTCACGGACGCTAGAACCTTTTATGTTGGTGCCATCCTCGTTGTAGTTTTTAACGTTATAAAATTCATTTTCCAAAGAATCTATGCCGTCTGCTGATTGCAAGAAAAAAGGACTCGTCACTGATATTTCAAGCGACTGCCCTTTATTATTATGGAATATTAATTTTTCATTAAAGCCGAATGATGTACGCACGCTCTCACCTCACTATCGCATCCCTAGCGCCATCTCTTTCCACCCGTTTCTACTTAATCTAGATGTCTCATAAGGATCAAGTGGTTTAGGGCTATTCACAGTTAAGTTGTAATTGTTTTCTGTATTATTTGTTGTTGTGGAAGGCATTGTATTACCTGGAACTGAGTTATTTGATTTATCAGCTACAGCATTGGCTAATCGTCTTGTAGCGCCAGCAACTTTACCAACCATATCATTGATACCTAAAATAAGACCTTCACCAATGTTAACTCCGTAACCTCGCATAACACGGGATGGACTATGAATATCTAAAACAGATGTAAATGCGTTTGAAACAATTGAAGCAAGCATCATTGCTGCACTTTCTAATTCCCCTTGTTTGGACAACATGCCGTCAATTAGTCCACTTACTGCAAATTGCCCGATATTCGGCATTTCAGACATTTCATTTTTGACATTGCCTTTAAGTGCAATCATGCTGTTACGCCACTCATTTTGATAGCTACGTAACTGATCAGCAGTCTTTATTTTCAACTCATTTATCTGTTTTTCAGTATTTTGTTTAAGCCCTGTAAGCTCTGCTTCAGCTTGAGTACGAGCTTGTTCATTTTTCTGCTTCCACAGTGCTACATATTGTTGTAACTGTTCGTCTGTAAGAGTGTTTAATGCTGCGATTTCAGCACCGGCTTTTGGACCCATTTCACGTAATTCACCAAGCAGTCCCTGATCAATACCCTTAGCTGCTAGCTCTGTAATATTCTTTTGCCAGTCCTCGAAAGCTGTTATTTGAGATTGTAGTGCATTTATCAAGCCACTACCTGTTACATCTTCTTTTTTCACAACTTCATCAAACAATCCAGCAAATGAATAATATACATTCCTACGTTTATTGAATTCATCCTCATACTCTTTTGTTAGCTTTTTTTCACCAGCGATATAATCATCGTTAAGTTTCTTGACGTTATCGACATAAGTTTTATTAATCGATTCAGCTTCTTTGTTGATTTCATCAGTAACCTTTTTATACATTTTTTGAACTTCGATTTTCTCTTTTGTACCATCCTTAAACAACTTTAAAGATTGATCTAAGATGTATTCCTCAGTTGCTATATCAAGTTCATTTGCAGACTTCTTATCATCGATATATTGCTTGACTACTTTTAAACGTTCGCTTGCTGATTCTTCCTCTTTCTTGACCATATCAGAAAAAGCTTTGGTGTTGATTTTATCAAATTTCTTTCGATTCTCTTGCTCAAGTTTTAAAATCTTGTCATTTGCTACTTCTTTTAATTTGGTAATGCGATTGTTTTCGTCTGTGGTTAGCTTTCTTTTTTTAGCTGTAGCTTTGGATTCAATTGTGTGGATGTCACTTGCTAATTTCTTTTCAATCTCTGCCTTTTTAGCTGCTGCATCCTTTTGAATCTGTGTACGTTCTTTCTCAGCTTGGTCAGCAATTTCTGTAACAGCTGCTTGATTATCCTTTGTCACATCGATTAAGAGTTGACCAAGCTCTTTCATGGTTGATTCATTTAAATCTTTTGTAGAATCTATACCAATTGCTAGACCACGTCCAACATCCTTACCAATAGCAATCATCACCCTAGAAGGTGAACGGCGCTGAAGAACACCAGATACTTTATCAATTACGGTTTGTCCAAGTTCCAGTGCTTTATTACCTACATCACTAATCATAGAAGTTATACCATTTATTAAACCTTGAACAATATCTACACCGATGTTAAACATATCAGTGATTTTGCTCTTCACACCTCTAATTAATTCAGTGATTAAGTCTTCACCAGCTGATAATAAATCTTTGGTAAAACTTAAAATCTTTTCAATAAGTCCGGTGATTAGTTTTGCTCCTGCACCTATAACATCACTGATTAAAGATAAAATTCCAGATACTAACTTACCTATTAGAGTTGCACCTGCGGATAATAATTGACCAGTAAAACTTAGAATTTTACCTAGTAATCCTAGTATTAATTGTCCGCCTGCTGCTAAAAGTTGTCCTAAAATCGATAGTACCCCTTTTACTAAAGCAACAATTAATTGTGCACCTGCGCTTAGTAATTCCGGTAGTAAATCAATAATGGCTTTCACTAAAGCAGTGATCAGTGTAATGCCAGCCTCTAAAAGCTGTGGTAAAACTTGCATAAGTCCTTCCACAAGGGCTTCCACAATTTTTATACCAGCATCAATCAGCTGAGGTAGTAAATCAATAACTGCCTTTACTAACGCCATAATTAAAGTTAATACTGCTTCTATAATTGCTGGTATAGCTTGTATTAAACCATCTACTAAAGCCATGATAATTTGTATACCAGCCTCAATAATTTGAGGTAAAAGTAAGATTAAAGCTGCTACTAAAGCAATAATAATAGTCAGTGCTGCCTCGATAATCGTTGGTAAAGCTGCAACAATTCCTTCTAAGAGCGTAGTAATGACTGATAAACCTACTTCGATTAATGCTGGTAACGCCACTATAATGCCATCCACAAGTGACATAATTATGTTTAGAGCACTTTCCACAATCAGTGGCAATGCCGTTACAATGCCATTCAGCAAGGTTTCTACAATTGTTAATCCTGTTTCTATTAATAAAGGTAGAACTGTTGTCAATGTACTTACTAATGTCTCTATTAATTGAGTCACTACTTCTATGATCATTGGCAATGCTGTAACAATACCGTTTATAAGAGTCGTTAATATTGATACTCCGACCTCCACAAGTTGTGGTATTAAAGTAGCAATTGTTGTCGTGATTAATTCAATTAAGCTAGTAATTGTCTTTACTATCAATGGTAGATTTTTTGTGATACCATCAGCTAATTTTGTGACAATATCAGCAGCCAAAAGTATTATTTGAGGAACTATCATTACAAATGCGTCAATTATGCTAGGTAGCATATCTACAAAATGAGATATTAGTTTTGAGATATTATCTGCTATACCACTTATAGATTTTGAAAAATTATTTGCAACCTCATCTAATGACATCTCGCCTTTGAGCATTTTGAACACATCTTGTAGCAATGTCGTATGATTGAATAGTTTTAATATAATATTAGCTAAAAGGCCCCATGGTCCTAACATCATCAGCACTGCTGATGCAACTGCCTCCAACGCTATTTTCAACGCATCCATTGCGTTACTTATGTTTAAAACATCAGTAACAATTGATAACTTTTCTTTTAAGGACTCTAGCAATCCTGTAACTGCACTTAATGCTCCTGACCAAGTTGACATCATCATACTTGGTACTTCACTCATTTTTGCACCAAATGCTGTAACAGTAGATATTACACTATTGAACACAGACATCGTTTTCGCACCAAAAGCTATAAAGAAATCACTGATGGGCTCCCAGTATTTAAAAATCAACACGGCTCCTGCTACTAATGCTGCTACCGTAAGACCTATAGGACTAATAAGTGCAGCGAAGACAGTGCCTAAAAAGGCAAATGTCGGTGCTAAAAATGCCGCTAGTCCACCAGCCTCTCCAATAGCTAGTGCCAATCCTCCAAACGCAGAAACAATAGACCCTATACTAGAGATCAGTGTCCCTATAATCACAATAACTGGACCAAGAGCTGCAGTTATACCAACTATCGCTAAAATGAAGTTTTGAGTTCCTGCTGACAAGTTAGAGAACCATTTAGCAAATCCTTCAACTAATGGATCAATAAAATCTAACAAAGCAATAACTTTAGGAATTAATAAATCCCCAATCGTTATACCTATATCTTTAATTTTGTTCCACATCATATCTAATTGAGCTGCAGTCGTTTTATATCTTTCAGCAGCTTCTGCATTAAGCGCGTTATTCTCTGTCCATCCTTCGTTGGATGTTTTAACAGCATCACCAAATAATTCAGCTGCTCCACCAGCACGTAACAAAGCATCACGTAATTGTATTTCGGTTATGCCCATTTCTTGTAGCATGTTAATAGCTGTAGTTCCTGATGCTTCGGCATTACCTAAACCGTCAACAAATGCCCCGATAGCTCCTACTGCATCATCTGCAAATGCCTTTTTAAATTCATCAGCTGTCATACCGGAGATTTTTGCAAAGTTCTCTAAATCTGCTTGCGTAGAGATGATGTCACCTAACTCTTTGCGTGTTAATCCCAAACTTTCTGCGAATGTACCAAATGCTTTACCACCACTACCAGCAGCAAGTTGTAATTCTCGCAATGTTAGTCCTGTAGCTTCTGTCACTGTTTTAAATTTGTCAGTACCAGAAACGGCCATCTGCATGTTTACCATAACCCTAGAAAAGGCACTACCACCCATTTCAGCCTGAATACCTACAGATGTAAGAGCAGCAGATAGACCTAAAATATCAGCTTCGCTCATACCAACTTGTGCACCTGCTCCTGCAAGTCGTAGTGCCATGTCAGTGATTTCAGATTCGGTAGTAGCAAAGTTATTCCCTAAAGCAACAATTGCACTACCAAGTTTATCGAAATCGCCTTGATTCATTTTTGTGATATTTGCAAGTCTTGCTAACGCTGTAGCAGCTTGGTCACTACTCATATTTGTAGCTGTTCCAAGTTTAATCATCGTTTCAGAAAACCCTAGAATATTTTCCTTTTTAATCCCAAGTTGTCCAGCAGCTTCAGCAACAACTGCTATTTCTGTTGCAGCAACAGGCATTTGTTTGGCCATATCACGAATACCTTTTTCAAGTGCAGCAAATTCCTGTTCTGAGGCATCCACAGTTTTTCTTACACCAGCAAATGCACTTTCGAAATCTACTGCTGCTTTAAAAGCGCCAGCTCCCAGTGCAGCTATAGGTGCTGTTACCTTCATTGATAAATCTTTACCAACAGATGTCATGCCACCACCTATAGATTGCATTTTATTGCCTACATCTTGGAGTTGTTGTCCTGCTTGTGTCCATTGCGAAGATTGCACTTGTAATTGTCTTGTTACCTCTGAAAGCTGTCGTTCTAAGTTGTTGTATTGTGTCTGTGCTTTGTTAACTGCTGTTGCTTGTCTCTCGATTTGTGCTTCTGTTGCGGTTCCGCTTGCGACGAGTTCATCATATTTTTTACGTTGCTCTTGCAACTTTAAAGATGCAGCTTCTGTTGATCGTGCTAAAATATCCTTCTTTTTAGCTATCCCATCGATAGATTTTTCATAATCAGAACCTTTACTTTTTAGAACTTGAAGTTCGCTTCCCATAGCTTTTAAATTTCGGTCAACTTGTGCAACAGTACCGTTAAAATTAGATGCGTTAAGACTAAGACTGACCTCTAATGAACCTATTTCCGCCATTCATTCTCACCGCCTTCTTGGCAAAAATAAAAGTCACAGCCAATCGATATCGTCGGCTGTGACTTCTTCTATTTCTTCTTCATCATCTTCATTGTCTAACTCAAACCAAAAGTGGATGTCCATTTCATCAATTTCATGTAACTTGTAGCCCTCTTTTAATAGGCGCCTATAAAACTGTTTAATACTCTGATATGGACTTAATCTACTTACTTTCCCTCTTCATCTGTGGAAGGCGTTGTTTCAAGACCACCAGCGTTAAGCACACCATTGAATACACGCATGATTTCAGGTTGTAATTCTCCTGAACTAACACCATCGTAAAAGTCATCGATTGTAAATTGGTTATCGAATACAGTTACAATGAAACCAACCATTTCATCAAAAGTTTTAACTGAAATTTTATTACCTTCCTTGCTCATCTGCTCATTTAGTTTTAATGCATTACGGAACACGCGCGCTTTAATAAAGTCATTTGTGAATGTTTTGTTATCTCCATCAATTAGTAATGTAATTTGCATAATTTAATCCATCCTTTTCGTTAATTACTTATTTTTAGTTAAAAGAAAAGAAGCCCTCGAAAGGACTTCAAATTAAGGTGTAGGTACGGTTGGTTCTTTTGGCTTTTTAACAGATGCAAAGAAAGTTTCAGCGGTTGCTGTAACGCCTGTGTCACGCGTATCTACCACGTGTTTAATGTCGCCATTCTTAGGCGGTAGAGCTTCTCCGCTAAATGTATCCGTTTTGTAGCTTGTTTCACCCTTTTTACGAGTGTTAGCTGATTCTTCACCTGGCTTAAACTTAACTTTGTAATACCAAACTAGTTTAGATCCCGATTCATAACCGACTGCTAAATATCGTGAAGAATCATTTGTGTTAACGATTAATCCTCCGTCAGAAGATAATTTATGACCGTACCAATCTGCTTGAACTTCCGTTGGTAAATCGGCTACCTCCCCACTTATTGAAATTGAATCTAATTGTGCCTCTGAATCTGCAACGCGATCACCTGCATCTAGAGATGCTTCTGAATAGTTAGGTGTTTGAGTAAAAGATATTGGCATATCTAATACTTTAATATCTGCTGCATATGTTTCCGCTGCTTCATCCATCATCAAAGCGTAATACAAACGTTTTAAACTAATTTTTTTTGTTTTTTCATTTACCGGTGTAATAGCCATTTACATGACCTCCTATTGTTTATTGAAAAATAATTTAACTTCTAAATTTCATTCGTCTATTATTAAGTTTCTCACCTAGTTTAGTTACAGTAGGGAGAACTGGACCACGGCACATATAACAATCAAGTCCATCGGCAACTTTAAATTGTCTTTTTGTAAATACCTCTCTATAGCCACAAACTATACATTCAAGTGTCGTTATTTTTTCTTCATACGACCTTTCATCAGCCATAGTTGTCATCTCCTTAATATTCATCAAAAAAGACGAATCTCAATACTTTGTTAAAGTGAGAATCGCCTTCTTGTTTGGGTACATCGTGTTCAAAAGTTCTTGCAAAATCTGCATCTTCTAAAATAGTACGAACTTGTTTAACTACAGAATCATAATTTGTTCTAGACCAAATGCTTATTTGCAAAAGTCGTTTTGTTTCAAGTTCCTTGTCTCCAGCTTCTAATTCAGGATTAGCAATTACCTCAAGGAAAGTAATATATTGATCAGGAATACTTAAACCTGTTGGAACAGTATTAAAATACATTGGTAAATTTAAAGGTTGTAGTAGTTGAGTAACATGAACGCTCATATCAATCATAGTTTTTTCGCCTTCTTTATTTCTTCAGCCATCTTATCAATAGCTGCTGGTTTACTTTTCTCAAGGCCTCTTGTGAAAAAAGGATTCGGTGCCGTTGCTCCCCAAGTTACTAATTGACGCTTACCATTTTTAAGAGCGTACTTACTGCCTGCACTTCGCCCAAACTCAACAATATGACTGTGATATGCTGCACCTGTATGAACCTTCGCCTCTCCATCCTTTGCTCTTTTAGCCTTGATGTTCTTCTTAAGCGTCCCGTCATCTTCTGGTGCCTCTTCAATTACAGCCTCTTTTACTATCTTAGCAGCTGCATTAAGTGCTTTATTTTCCTCAGCCTCTTCTAATGGTAAATTCAATAAATTTTGCATCAATGCTTCCATGCCTTGCAGTTCTATGCGCATATTACATCACCTCTTTTAAAAAGATTGTGAGCCATTGATTATTACCATCATCATTAACAGGTGGTGAGTCCATTTCATACGTTTTATTTGCAATTTTAACGCGCATTTTTTCGTGTATATCCTTACGATACCGAATGCCGATAACACATTTGCCTTGCCATTGTGTAGCATCTGAACTAAATAATTTGTAACCTTTTGCTGTCTTCAATTCAGCCCATACTGTTACATGTTTAGTCCAATCTTTAGATGGCCAACCGTTTGATATTGTGCCTGGAGGATTTAAAAAGGTAACACGCTTATTCATGCGACCAGGATTATTGTTGTATTGATAGTTCATCCGGGTTCACCCACTTTAACTGCAAAATCATCGACTGTAAGCCGTAAGGAATAGGCTGTTGAGCTGTTTTTATTGTGGATGGCGTAATAGTTGTGCGATTCTCGTAAAAGTGCGTAGCGAGCATCATAATAGCTAAACGATGTTGTGCAAAAACCTCTTTGTCCTCCACAGTTAGATAATAATCACTCGGTTGCTTAACACCTGCGTTCTCCAAATAAGAAATAGATGTTTGTAGAAAAGTAGAAAGGGAACGATCCTCGTCATTCCCATCTATTCGTAAATATTCTTTTAACTCATCCAGTAATTGCATTAAGCATCACTCTTTTCATCTGTGGAAGGCTCTTTTGATGGTTGCTTTGTAGTAGCTTTTTTAGGCTCCTCAACAGCTTTTAAGAAAGCTACGTTATATTCCTCATGGACTTTTGTTAAAAACTCTGCTCGTGCCTTAACTAGCTTTTTACCATCGGCTGGATATGGGTCATCTACCTCGTAAATATGATCATCATGGTTTTTTTCTTTGAAACGATTAATTACCTTGTACACTCAGTTCACCTTCTTTCGTGAAATTAAAATTCCGACCCACAATTAAGGAGTCGGAACTGTGCCCGTTTCTGCAATTCGGAATGCAGAGTTTAATGAACGTTTTTGATCATACCAAGCTGTTAAAACAAATAAGTAATCACCAGAATCAACATTTTTATCAGTGTCATATGTCATTGCATCATAGTTGATACGGAAGAAGTTGAAATCACCCACGATTGGATTAACTGCAGCATCAACAAATTCTACTGGTTTACCAATGACTTTCTCAGCAGGTGTATCATAGAAATTTGTTGTTCCATTTGATAAAGCTTTAATGATTTTTAGATAATCTGCATAACGCATAACGACTTTCGCATTTTCGCGATAATCTTCATGTAAATCAGCGATTGCATTCGTAATGGCTTCAAATAAATCTTCACCTGACACTCGTTTAATATCTGTGCCATTATAAAACGACATGTGTCCTAATCCAGTTTTAGGTGTTTTTGCAAGAGCGTCTTTTTTCTCTTTTGCAGCTAGACCTGACTTTAAAGCATTTTCAACAAATTGAGTTAATTCAACATCTGTACCATGAATAACTGTGTCAGAGATTTTTACTTTAACTTTGAACTTGTTGCGACCAAAGGCAACAGTATCACCTGTTAATTTCATCTCTTTTGCAGTCTGTTCATCAGTAATGAAGTCGTCATCATCTAATGAATAAGCAATTTTAGGTAGCTCTAATCCTTTGATTGCACTCACTTGAGCAACTTCACGTAATTGGTTCTTAGCAAATGGCTCATGTACTAATTCGTTTTGCATGTTTGTTGGGAAGAATTTATCTCCACCTGTTGGGTTGCCTCCAGGTAAAGCAATTAAAGCTTTTACATCCTCTGAAACAGCTCGCCCTTGAACTGCTGCACGGATAAACTCAGCTTTAGCTGCGATTGCTTTTTGTTTAGGGTCATCAATCCCTGCAGTAATATCTTTACGTTGTTCAAATTTCGCCTTTTGTTCAGCTTCCAGTTGATCATGTTGAGCTTTAATTACATCAAATCGAGCTTGCATATCATCCTTTTGATCCTTTAAAGCTGTAATATCTTCACGTGTTGCTTGTGTATCAATAGCTTTCGCTGTTAAATCTTTATCAATCTTTGCTACTTGTTGACCAATAGTAGCAAGGTTTTGTTTTAATTCGTATAATGTTGGCATTTATATGCCCTCCTTTAGATTAAGTTTAATGAATGTAGATAAGTAAGATTCGCCTTTGAATCTGCAATAATGTTTTGCCTTTCTTCTTCAGTAAGGACTTCTTTACTTGGCTTTAACAATGCTTCTGGAAGGTTTTTAAATTGTTTTGAATGTTCACTTGATAAACAAGCTACAGATTTATTAGAGCCTTCCACAACATCGCAGAGTCCCATTTCATAAGCTTGTTGTGCTGATATCCAAGTTTCTTCATTCATCATGCGACGAAGTTCTTCTTCGGATGTTTTGTTTCCGATTTTCGCCATATACGTTTCAATCTGAACCTCATTAATACGATCTAAATCATCTGCAACTTTTCGTAAATCAGTTGCATTACCAAATGCACTGTTCATCGCATTATGAATCATCAACATGGCGTTAGACGGCATACGCACTTCATCGCAACTAGCTATGATATTACTTGCAATGGATGCAGCTAAAGCTTCCACATATCCGACTACTCGCGCTTTATGACGTTTCAACATATTTGCGATAGCAATTCCTTCAAATACTGATCCACCGCTACTATTTACATATAAATTAATCGTGCTTACATCTCCGATTGCATCAAGTTTTTCTTTAAAAACTACTGATGACATTTCTCCAAATTCTTCCCATGCCCATGGAGTAATTTCGCCCAAAATAAAAACATCCGCTGATTTACCATCAACCGATGCTTTAACATCAAAAAATGTTTTCTTTTTACTCATTCTCGTTTCCACCTCCTTCCACAGTTGATGCGGCAGCAGTGGACTTCCGTAATGACGGGTCCATATCGATAGGATAAAGATCACCAGAAATCCACAGTTTGTTTGCATACTCAGAATCATCTGGTGGCAAATCTTCAAATCCCCTTACTTCGTTTTGTTTAAACCAGCCATTCCTAATACCCATTTGATAAAATGATGCACGAGTAGCAGTATCACCTCTAAGAAGGCCACCTAGATTAAACTTGAAATACATACCTGCTTGTCTGTCTTCTTTGGTTAACAACTTTCGGTTAAACTCATGTTCATACTGGCGAACGGTTGGCAATAGATTCATATTCGTAAATTGAATCATTTGTTGCTCGTTCGATCCTAGAGTGCCACCTTCCGAATCATTTAAAAACGAAACTGGTACATTAAAAACGTTGGCTACTCTTGAGCGTGTAATTCGCTCTGATGCCAACGTATCGGATGCAAAGTATTGTTTTTTTATTGGATCAATTTCGACACCTGGTTCTTTAAATAAAATTCCTCCGTTTTCAGAGTAAAATCTTTTAAAGTCACTTATAATTCGTTTCCTTTTTTCATCATCAACATTTGATGCATAACTCAATGTGAAAGATTCTTTCTTTTCCATTTCAGAAAGAGAGAATTCCTGAACAGCCTTATCATATTTAATTGTATTGGCCAATACCTTTAAAGGGTTAAGTCCTCGCAAACGTGCTGGACCTCGGATATGCTTAACATGGATCATGTCACTGTTGTGAACATACAAATTTTTATTATCACCGCGAACTTCATACCACAACGAGCGATCATCACGATTAATAAACTCAGTCACGCAGTTCGGATCAAGTGGTAATAACTCCATTGGTCGCATCCTTTTATCACGTAAAATGACTGCATATCCATTACCCGCTTCATTTCTACTAACTTCTAAAGAGTTAATAAAATCAAAGCTACTCATATTTTGATTAGGCTCATTTATGAGCACATCTGAAACACTATTTTGAATCACCTCATAATGTTGATGTAATTTTATAGGCAGTGCCGACATAGTATTGGCCAAACGACTAATAACGCTAAAAATCGTTTCGTTGGTTGCTAACTGGCTGTTATCGATGCCCCAAAAGGTTCGTCCAAACCAGTTCGAAAAATCCCACGTTGTACCCTTCCAACCTGTGCTAGCTCCAGCATATGCCATGTACGCAGAAGTTTTAATTCGTTGCCAAAGTTTCAATTTCTCACCTCCCTCTTATAAATCATGAATAGAAATGAAGCTTATATTGCCTTCTCCGCTTTCATTAATTACATGTCTAGCTTGAACAAAAGCATTCATTACAGCAGCAACTGGATCAATTCTCTCCCTAGATTTCTTTTTAGAAATTTTAATATTTTCATTTGAATCCATATCAAGTACGACATTACCAACTGCCCATGATAGCGTTTTGTCTTTCCGATGTGAAATTGTATTATTATAAATACCTTCTCTAAATTCTTTGGTAGGCTCTGATAGAACACCGAATACTTGGCGTATCTCAACAACTGTATACCCCTTTACTTCCATATTTTGTGCAAATTGACCAGCTCCCCAAGGGTCATAACATAAAAGTATTGGATTCCAATTATGCTTTTCAATCTGTTCGATAATCCAATTTTCAACATAAGAGTAATCAACTACGGCACCTGGTGTGACATCTAACCATCCTTCTTCAATCCATAAATCATAAGCTACTTTATCCTTAGAACGTCTTTCAGCAAGTGCTTCTTCCGGCATAAATGAATGCTGTTCAATATGAAAACCATAATCTGTCGGAAAAACAAAACCTGCAGATGTTAAATCGATTCGTTTAGATAAATCAACTCCGATATAAACATCACTACCATTTAAATCTATTTCATCTATTTCGCTTGCTTTCCATTTACTTGATGGTATATAGCCGCCTACTTTCATATCCACCCAAAGATTCATGGTTTTCGTGAGGAAATTCCTCATTTTTTCAGGTACATCTAAAGCAGCTTTTAATGCTGAACGAATTGACTCTAGACCTTCTTCGTATGTGGCAACAATAGGGTTGGCTTTAATCCAATTCGACTCATCTTTGATGTCGTCTCCCTCATCAAGTTCACAAATGATTGCAAAATAATCTTCATTTTCGACATCATCATCTGGATCTAAAATTCGACTAACGTATTCGTATTCTCGAAAACATGGTCTACTTAATTCAAATCCAGCAGTTGTTATAACAAACATTAGTGGTTCTTTACGAGCAACCATCCCTGAATCAAGAACATCATATATTTCTGAAGTTTCATGTATGTGGTACTCATCGACTATCCCAACAGATGGATTTTTACCGTCACCTGTTTTACGTGTTTCTCTTGATAATGGAACGATAACAGAGTTATTTTTAAAGATTTCAATTTTCCCATAAGCTTCTTTCCATTTACCATCAAGTAAGTCACTTGACCCTATTCCATCTCGAACAGCAGTATATACTTCATCTGATTGATCTTTTTGCCAACCTGCTATATACATACGTTGCTTTTCATCACCAAGGAAAGCAATATATGATCCAATAATAGCTAAGAATTGTGACTTGGCATTTTTACGAGCAAGTTGAATATAAACTTTACGAAAACGACGTGCTCCATTACGTTTTTTCTTGAAACAGAAAATATTTACTGAAATGAACAGCTGAAAATCTGTAAGTTCTACTTTTTGACCAGCTAATACACCTTCAACATGTTCAAACTCATTGGCCCACCAATAAAAATCTTCTGCTACTTCTTCATCAAAATAAAAAGGACTGTCATCTGATTGACAATCCTCGTAATCTTTTAAGAAGCGTTTTACAGCCCATTTATGCTTTATACACGCTTTTATTTTCCCACTTAAAATATCATCACAGTAGTTAAAAACCCGTTCTAAAACCCAATTCATAACCTATCACCAAAACGCTTTTGCGCCTCACTTTTGCCTTCCACAGTTGAGGGTGAAGGGATGACTAATTTCAAACGTGACGTAATAGTAAGTCCAAGATCAGCAGCTGCGGAACGACATTCGTTAAACAATGTATTTTTGGTTCGCTGTAGTTTTGGATAATCCTCATTTGCAACTGTAACTTTCTTGCCGTTTTCTTGCTCAATCGTCTCTGTTGGTTTGATTTTTCGTATATCTTTCACAAGTTGTAAGTACTGGTGTTTTGAGTCCAGATACCTAGCTAAAGAATCCACATCAAGCTCGCTGAAAATTTCAAGTGCTACTAATTTTTCAGCAATCTCTGCAAATTCCTTCTTTTGTGTTGCCGTTAAATACGATGGAATTTCAATGTTTTCAGTCGGTCCACGCATCTTTTCTTCATGTTTTTGACGCTTTTTTATATCATCTTTTGTTAAATGTTTAGAGCGTCCATTCCCTAGAATCACCTGCAATGGCTGCTTATTTCGACCTGCCATACTATCACCTCACTTTCAATTAATCTAGGTCCTTCGAAAAAATATTCAAAAACGGGTTTTTCTGCGCGGAAAACGGGCAGTCGGTGTAGGGCCCTTTCATGAATCAAAGTGAAAAGGAGGGGGCTATCCTATTTTCTTCCGTATTTCTGTATATCTTCGTTTGTTTTTTTGTTGTGACAACTTGTGCAAAGCAATTGTAAGTTGTCTTCATCTAATCTTTTGTTCCAATCAGCAGATAACGGAATAATATGGTCAACTAAAACTCCAACTGTAATTCGTTTTTCATTTATACAATGCTGACACAATCCGTTATCTCGAATCTTGATGTAGTCACGACATTTAATCCAAGAAGCTGAATGATAAAAACGATCATGTTTCTTGTTGCGTTGATATTTGTCGTAGTAACGATTGTTATCAGCTTTCGTTGTCTTGTGCTGTTCACAATAACCGCCATTAGTTAAGTTAGGACATCCCGGCTTGTTACACGGACGTAAAGGTTTACTGTTCATGTTGCTGTTCAACCTTTTGTTTAATTGCATCCATACGTTCCTTCGTAGCAGCACGTAGCTTATCTTGCTCTATCAGTAGCGCCTTCACTTCATCAGCATCAGTCACCCACTTTAGCTTACGCTGTAGTTCACGTTGCTTCTTCTGTAGCTTCCTTACTTCTTCATCGGTATAAAAACAGACATACTCTTGTCCGCAGTTAGGACAGTTGAAGTATGTCTTCTCAATGGTGTTATGCAGCTTGTCTTCCTTGAAGTGTTTAACATAGAAGCTTTGGTTGCATGACTTGTCACACCTTGCGTAGATTGGTTCCATGTTACTCATCCCCTTTCACCTCGGGCTTCAGTATTATCTGCTAATATTCTTTTGGTTTTATTTTTCATATTCAATTCAAATAACCATTATTAAAATTGATTTGCAAATCGCAATTTAGTTTTCGAATTTGATTTCTGGATTTGGAAAGCGAAACCCAAAAGCTATTCGCTGCCTTCTAAACGTGTTGGTAATTCTGATTCGCTTAGCTTCGCGATTGCTGATTCAATATCTTGTAATGTTGTTAGCGTTTGGTTACGTTCACTTGTGCGTTCTGCTACTTCAATCCTTGCGTGTTCAATACGTTCATCCAATCGAACAACTCTCTTCTCAAGATATATCTTTTGTTCTTCTAGAATTTGAATAGCGTTCATTGTTCAGCCCTCCACAATTTATTGTTTAAATCCATTATCCTTCAGCCATTGTTCATCAGCTCTCGAAAGATTTGTATGTTCTTGAATACGAGGTCTTGGCACTTCATACATAACTCCACATCTTATACAACCTACAGTGTGATAGTTATAAAGCTCAGTGTTAAATGCTGTGTTTAATAATTCACCACACTTACAAATGAATGTAACCGCTGTGTTTGTTGTAATACTAACCCCTCCATATCCATATTGTTTTGCTCATTAGCTTTTATAGTCTGTTTAGCTTTCGACTTAGGATTAATCCCAAATATTATTAGCGTAAAATTGAAACTCTTCTTCATCCCAGATAGATTCAATTTCTTTTTTAATTTCTAATACTGTTGATTCATATTCGGTATTAGATAGTAAAGTGATTAATCGTTCTAATGGTTTTAAAACTGCTTCTTTATCCATTTAATCGCCCTCTCTTATATCTTCAAGACTGCATCAAACTCCGCCCTATCGGTTACTAGTACCTGCCAGTCTCATTCGGTATCTAATGTTCCTGAGATACTTACTCACCCGTAAACTAGTCCTTTATTATTTAATTGGCTGTTTGATACAGTCTTCAAGGCATAATAAAAAGCCGCACTCAAATGAGTACGACTTTATGTATTAATTATTTTTCGACTTCTTCAATAGATACAATGTGTTTAGTATAAATCAAAATTGATGGTGCATCTTCCTTGTTGTCTTTTGAAATTCCTATTACATTATCTTTAAAAGAACCGTCTGGACCTAAGAAATCAGAAGTGAATTCCTCTAAACTGCATTCCATATAATAATGCTTCCCGCTTGCTAAATACAATTCTACTCTCATGCTACTCACCACCCTTCACACTAATCATAGTGTAAATGGAAGCTCATGCCAATAATATAAATCTGATACACAGAAAAGAGACTACCAATTTAGTAGCCTCTCATGCTTGTTTGCGAAACACACGTACAAGCGAACGTGCTTATATTTGTAATGCAATTTGTTAACGCATTTCCGTGCGCTTTTGTTATTACTTCACAATATCAATTTACTACAGATTTTTGCGAACTTCCCTGGTGTTAACAAGTTCACTTTTACAGTTGCAGTTATTTCATGAATACTAACCAATGTGTCTTGCTTCGTTTATTACCGAACAATGGCTTTCTATCAAAACATTTTAGTACATCTTTCAAAGGTATTTGGTCCTCATTCCACTTGAAAATCAATGTGCTGTTTGTCTTTAAAACTCGTATGCATTCTTTAAATCCTTCAGCGATATCGGATTGCCATGTATCCTCATTTAACTTTCCGTATTTCTTGGACAACCATGAATTTTGACCAGCCTTTAATAAATGAGGTGGATCAAATACAACTAAGTAAAATGATTCATCCTCAAATGGCATATTTTTAAAATCGGCAACAATGTCAGGTTTAACAATTAACTTACGACCATCACATAATTCAGTTTCTAATTCGCGTTCATCCATGAAAAGTGTGTCGCCATTCTCTTTATCAAACCAAAACATTCTACTGCCACAACAGGCATCTAATATTTTCTTTTCAGCAATCACACCCAACCAATCCTTTCAGCTGTTTTATCTATTAAGATGTTACGTTTACGTAATACCTTATGACGTGAAATGTACAACTTGTCAGCTATGTCCTCCCATTCATAACAGCCGTCTTTATCCCAATAGCGCATGTCTACTATTGTTCGCATATCCTCATCTAACTCGCTATATAGGTCTTCCACAGTCTTGATGATGCGTTTTAAGTTTTGATAATAAGCATCGTTAGCTAGTACCATGGCTTTCTTCGCTGTAGTATCGGAAATCGTATTACTACGACCACCGACCATCTCACCGCCTGTATTATGTGGATGCAACAACTCCCACTCACGGTATTGTAATTTCTTCTTATATTGTTCATATTCAATCCAATATTTCTCGATGTTCTGTATTTCACTACGCGATAACGTAGGCATGTGCAGCACCTACCTTGTTTCTATATTTTGAACGGATTTCTTAGACATCATCGGTTCTCCACTGGTAATCGATATTGTTTTAAGGTGTTGGATTATTTCCCTCAAAATGTTCAGTAACTTTAATAGAATGTGTAACTACTCAAACAGACTAACTTCACGAAATAACTGTTTTCTTTTGTATCTTTTTTCTTCTCCCCAGCTGTCGATGAAATAAAAATAGCCAGTGTCATATCCGAGTAATTTACTGTTTGTAGCACGACAATATTTATCAATAGTTCGTTTAATTGCTCCCATTTCACTTGCTCCCTCTCGGCTTAAATTCCCCAATATCTGTACCTAACGAACCTAAATAACTTTCACGGTCAAAATCCCAACAACTACGACACATGCTTTCGCCAGGAACAAAATCAAGTAAATGCGGGCCACTTAATTCATGGGTTTCGGTACCACACCAACCACATTCGCCTAATACTTCTCCATCCCAATGCCCATTATTCGCCAATATTTTAATGATTTCGTTGATATACGGTTCATCACGATTGATAACAATGTAATCATTTCCAGAAGTTTTACCACCGTTGATTCTTCCTTCTTCGATTTTTTCAAGAAATGGCTCTAAGGCTTCAACCATTGCCTTAAACCCTGTTGGACCTAAATGTTCAGCTGCGTCAGCTAACTTAATCAGTTGATAACGATACGATTTCGTTACTTCTTCAATGGCATACTTCAACTTAGCATTTTCAAAAACCTCCAAAACCTCTTGGTTAATACGGCGTTCACTTGTGTTCAATTCCATTTACTTTTCCCTCCTTAACGTGATTCTGAGTTACGGCGCTTTTATTTATTGGTTCATTGGAATTAGCCATTTTTTATTAAATCTTAATTTTTTCCTTTTTTTATTTTCTGTAATTGCATGTGTTCCATCATCTTGTATTACTTTGACTCTCATATTGTTCCATTTTGAAGAATTATACTTTTTAGGTACTTTTACGATATATTCCACTTGTATAAATACACCCCTTAATTTACTCTGTATAATGTTTCTTTTACTGAACAAAATCTTTCGTTGAATCATCTAAAGAAATCATTTTCAATCGATTTTTACCGTTTTCACTTCGCTTTTCATATATTGGACAAGTCATGTATTTCAAGAAATCAATTGTTTTACCCGTCTCTCTACAGATCTCTCTTATCGTTCCTTCTGCAATAAACTGTTCACCTTTGTATAATGCGTAAATCCGTTTATGCCAAGGGATTTTCATGTTAATACTCCTCTATTATGAATTTTATAAATCGCTAGACTTTACGAATACACCATCAACCATTTTTCCTGTACGCCCCTTAATTTCGTCATAGGCTGTATTTAAGCATTCGTGAATGTCCATATCGTTTTGTTGTGCAAGGATAATCATCGTTACGATTACATCACCAATACCGTCACGCAACGAGTCTTTATCATTACGCGCAAGTGCTGCCGCAACTTCACCAACTTCCTCTACTACTTTCAAAAATTGTTTACTAGATTCGGCTTTGTCTAATCCCTTATTGATTGACCATTGTTCTACTTGTTTGATTAATTCATTCATTTTTGCATTTCCTCCATTTTCTGTTTTAAAACTGTCAAATAAACAAGTTCGTCCATTAACTCTTGTCTAGCATGTTCAATCCATTCGATAGCTGTGTAATCCATTGGGTTGACCGTTGTTCCATACTTAGCAAGACCTTTTGCTGTTTGATTTTCGAGTAAATCACGAACCTCACGTAATACTGGATTTGCTAAAATCTCATCTTCAATTGACATTTTTCTTATACCTCTTTCTTTTAGTACGCTCAATTTCAATACCCTTTGCTTTCTTCCAATTTTGAATAGTACCTGGTGATACATTACATATTGCAGCAATTTCTTTATCATTTTTATTTTCATGTTTTAGTTTCAAATATTGTTGTTTCGTTAATTGAACCATTGGATTTTTAACAGGTGCATGATCATCTAAGTCTAGAAATTTAGAAGCTTGTCTTTTATTTACTAAACAAAGCAACCTTTGACCGTACTTTGCAATTTGTTTACAGTTAGAGCAATTTTGAAATTCAATAGCTGTTTGACAATTACACTTGTCTGAAAGTACATTGATTTTCTTCAATATTTCAATACGCTTCTTGAGCATGTCTGCATTCATCTACATCCCACACTCCTCTCTCAATCCATCCCTCATTTAAATACTGTTGAATCCATTCGAAATCGTAAGGCATGATTATACTTACTTCGCATCCATCAACCGTCATAAACATTTCGATATACTTTGTAAATGGATTGGGTTTGGCCTTCCACAATCTATCCTGTGGTTTCTTTTTTTTCACCGACTGAACAATAGGAATCCCATTGCGCATGTTCATGATGATTAGAAAGCACCTCGTTTCAGGTAATTTTTCATTTGATGATAGAAATGGTAGTAAATAAAATTCCCACTAAACTTATTATCTAAGTAGACAATTTCAAAGCCATAACGAGCCTTGAAAGTATTCAACGAGCCTAGTAATGCAAGTGGTTCGTATCTACTTCTGTAGTTTCCATTTATGATTTTTTTGTAGCCTTCTGGATCTTCAAGTAAGATTGTGAACGGTATGTTTTGCGCTCGAATTAATTCATTTTCAAATCGAGTACGCTCGTCCTTACATAAGTTGCCTACAATCTCATCTACACTAGCTTTTCTCTCTACACGACTGTTTAAATAAATATCTCGCATGATGCCTAATTCTTCATTTTTAGGAATCATTGCTCCATAATCCCCAGTGTCGAGTTTTTTCAATTTGATTGGTACATCCTTGCTGCGTAAATAATCCATGATATGGCCGTTTACTTGTTCTCGAGTATCAACCACGATTGTCATTGTTTTTAGGATTTTATTTAGTTCAGTGTCGCTATAGTGATAATGGATCATTTAGAATCACCTTCACAAACTTTGAAACGTGGCACCCATTCACCTTTATAACGTACAGTTTCATAAAACATATCTATAGGCCTTACCCAGATACGATTATCAATATCGTTGCGATATATGCCAACTTCATCTCCTGTTTCGGAATCAGTTCCTATACCAATAACTGTGTAGATACCACCTTTGTAATGCTTGATTTTTATTCCTTCTACAAGATTAATCTCTCTCATTCTCTTAACCTCCTTGTTTTTACTCATTAAAAGCACCGTACAGACGTTCTAATTACGAGTTTGATATATTTATCACCTTTACTCAAACTCTCGTTAAATCGCCTGTAAATCACTTATTTCGATTAGCGTATAAAACGGCACTTTCGTACAATTTTTTCTTCATGACATTTGAAGCTTCATTTTCAAATTGTCGATAGTCTTCGTAAATATCGTTCCACCCGTTTTTAGCAAGCTCCTCTTGCCACTCCATGAACAACATCAATGCATCAACGTCCTCGCATATCCATTCATTCAACTTTGGGTTGTGTTGCCATCCACAAGCTTGATGCACCATCTTTTGCATAGTTTGATTAATTCCATCGGCACCTTCCCATGATTTGAACCAATCTTCAATTTGATTAAATATCGGTTCAGCTGCTTTTAATGTTGCATTTGGGACAAGTTGATAGTTTTCTAACTTCAGTGATTTGTCTGGCAAAACAACAATCCCAGCACCCGATTTCCATATCTCGCTTAAAACTTTTAAGACCTGAGTCATGGCATTTCTCCATGTTCAAATCGAGCTTGTTTAGCTTTATCTACAGCTTTGTTATACGTTTCAAAATCAACACCAAAACGCTTCATATCTATCCAAGACTTATTAAAATCAGGTCCATCTTCATCGCAGAAATAATAAGCATGCTCAAATTTTGACATCATCATTACGCCTTTTTTTCTTAATTGATCACTATGATCGTCTAGATAAAGCGCTTTTCTTATACCAAACTCGTCATTCATATTTCCTTTGACTTCAACAAACCATTCATCACCATTAGCTAGTTTTATTTCAAAGTCAGGAAGATACCAACCAAATTCACCAAGATCGTAGCCTTCTTTTTCATATTCCCATTCAATACCTAGTGCATCGAAGAAAACTGCCCAACGAGCTTCTAAACGACTACGAAATCTATAACCTTTGTAAACTGTTTCAATCGCTTTTATATTCATTTTTCACCTCGTAAAATATCTTTTAGGGACAGTCGGGAGGGTTTGAACCCATTTTTCATAAACTTCTCTATATATATTTTTTAAAAATAAATTACCTACTTTACTATAAAAACTATCCCTACTATCCCTTTTATCCTTAAGATAGAATCAAAATCATAAAAAAAGTATTATTAAATAAGGGCTCAAGCCACTTTTGGATTCAGGGAGGGTTGAGTTTCAAACTATCCCTAAACCTTCCCTAAACTCTCCCTCTAGTCATCTGTTTTGAAGAAACCAGTGTCATACTTTTCCAAAAGTCGTACACCTGCATAATGCATTGTTCCATTTGTTTTGATTTTGTTGAATTTTTTTCCCATTTCACGACCAAATTTTGTACTCGACATCATATACTGACCGTTGTCGCTTGCCCAATTTTTATATTCATTGAAAAGAGTTTTAGCTGGCACTCGAAATTGAGGAGCTTTTATACAACATTCCTCAATGAAGCACTCGATACTATCCATTTCAACACGATACTCTTGGCGCTGCTGCTTAATAATTTCAGGTTCTTTTAAACCATCCTTTTGCCATTTTAAATATCCTTCAACAGCCCAGTTTAAAATTGCAGTAATTTCACGTTTCAACTTATTAGTTAAGTTGTAGTCAATTTTGTTTTCCGGAATCTGTACTACAAACGGAATAATTGCAAGACGTCTCCAAATTCCATCATCAGTGCCGCGAATAATCGGTTTATGGTTTGTAGCCATCCACAGTTTGAATTGTGGTTCAAAATCAAATTCATTTTCGTAAAGGAAGCGAGCTGTAACCTTATCACCACCAGTTAACTGTTTAACTAGCCCTTCATCTAACCGAACACCCTCATTAGGCTCTGTAGTAGTAACTAATCTCGCTCCGGCCAATCTAGCAATATCACTATTTGCTCCACTAGATTGTTGTTTAACCATGATCGTCTGCGGTTGAATATTTGTCGCGTAGCTACCGAACATTTCGGTTATTATGTCCAAGAAAACCGATTTACCATTACGACCATTCCCGTACAAAATAAACATCATTTGTTCCTGGGTGCTACCTGATAACGAATAACCTACAGCTCGTTGCATGTAATCAATTAAAGCTTTGTCTCCATCAAATATTTGATCTAAAAACTCAAGCCATAAAGAGCAACCGATCTTGTCCGTAAATTCCACGTTCGAAATCTTTGTGAAATACTTTGATTTGTCATGTTCCATTAATGTAGATGTTTTTAAATCTAAGTAACCATTCTGTACATTGAACAAATCAATATCACTATCGAACTGTGAAGGTTTTACCGATGTTAAATGTTCTGTTTCTTTCAACATATTTGTTTTACCTTTGCTGCTTCGAGTTGCTTTGATGTGTTTTATGAAGTTCTTTCGGACCTCTTCTTCATCTGCTTCCTCTGGAATAAAAAGCGCTTCGTTTTTCATTTTTTCGACTGTTTTATCAACCAACATTTTAATCATGCCTTCCTGGTCAATTTGCCATATCTTCCCGTCGTAGTAGTACCAATTTTTACGAATGTACGAATAACGAATGTGATCACCATATGCATCTCTTAAACGCTGAGCATTTCCTGTATCATCAAAACTGTAATATTTCCGTTCAACTTTTTTTGTATTACCTTCTAGTGAAAAAACATCTGAATCTCCATCTTTTCGTGGTTCTGGGTCAAACGTATTTGTACAATCTGCAATTGCCTTTCTTAATGTCTCGTCTCCGTACGTTGAGGAATTTTGTTTTCTATCCCATTTATCACGCATAAGAGATGAACGACGGAAAATACTATCCATCATTGAGTAATCACAATTTGTCCAAAAAGCTAAATCATTACAGAATGACATATCTGCTTCGGATTGCGAGCTGTAGAATTGCTCCCAACCACCATCCATAAATACTTGAAAACGGCCACCAATCTTGCTCTTCGTAGCAATGTTTATAAGCTCATCCTCGGTGAATTTAGTACCATGAGATTCATTTATTTCATTTCTGCTTTCTGGCACTTTCGGTTTATGCAAATATTTATTGTGGAGGTAATTGATTTTGTTGAACTCATCCTCTTCCACACGAGTGTATGTCCCTATTTGATTACCTGTCATGACGAAGAAACGACCACTATCGTACATTTCAATGTTTCCACGTCTACGAGCACCCTCTGGCAATTCACCTTTTGCAATAATGTGGATACCTGTTCCACTAACCGAAATTTCGCTATAGCTGCACATCATGTCGATAAATTCTGAAACGATATTATTGTCATGATCATCATTGTGATATCTTTCGATTTCTTCTTTCACACCGTCAATATCAATTCCAAAATAAGGTGCTTTGAAGAAAAAGCCTAAACCATCTAAATTAAATTTTTTGATAGCCTCTAGTGCTGTCTCGAAATCTGACCAAGTATTTTCATCATTACTCTTTGCTGGAGAGCCATCATAAGCACTCACCGGGATTTTCGTCATTTTATCTTCACGTGGTTGTAGCTTAAAGCAACACCACTGTTTTAGTTCCTTAAGTTCTTCCGGTATTGCCCCGTACACTTTTTCTCACCTCATTTGCTGTTTTTGGGTATAAAAAAGAGAAGTCCATCGAAATAGACCTCTCTATTAAGTTTTTATCAGAATGGAAGATCATCTTCGCCAACCACGATTGGAGGCTCACTAGGTTGAGGAGGATTTACTTTTGATTCAGCTACAAACGAAACATTTGCAAACTTTTGGTTCGGGTCTTTTTTACTCGGTTTGTGCTTAATGTAAACCAACACAGATTTCCCAACAATGTTTCGAACAACTTCATCTAAATCTAATTTTTGCTGACCTTTATACCCACACGCTACCAAGAATGAGTTTCGTTTTTGCTCTGTACTTTCTTTGTACTCAGATACAGTACTCGTTAAATATAAAGTGTTATATTGAACTAATACACCTTGATGAGGTTGGTTAACATCAGAACGAATTAACACATCAAACCCGATATTTGGATTACCATCGTAAACATCTACCTTTGCGTCGGCGATAGTTGCCTCGTACTTACCTTCTGCTACTAATTCAAAGCCCTTTGAAGTATTTTCCTCATTAAAATCAATTACAAATCCCATTATTTATTTTCCCCCTGTTGTTGTTTATAATCTGTGGATGGCACATGGCCAACTTTAAAAATATCTTCTTGCGAACATGCTTTTCGATTATCCAATTGATTCTTAGCGAATAAAAAATCAGATGGTTCTAAAATAAATCCACGTTTTTGTGTTTCTGGATTGATAACTAATTTGCCGACTACGTGACATAGGCCCATGAAGTTATTCAAAATCTTGTCTCGCATATCTGGATATGAACGGTTAACAGCTTGACCACTTGGCAACTCCCATTTATCAGTTGTTTCCCATGCAGTGAATACCACTCTTTTTCCTAATGTTTGAATAAAACGAACACTATCAATGATGAAAAAATCAATTTGTTGATAGTTGGCCATCGATGGTACTCTGTTGTTTTTACCGTCTCGCCCTAAATTACCTAACATAGAACGAGTTAATTCTGATATATTATCAAACACAAGATTGTCATATTTTGATAAGTCGGTACGTGCTAAATCTCGCATAAGAGCATTCCACTCTTCCCATGCCTGGTGGCTATTGAAATCCACAATGTCGATATTCTCGCACCCCTTTAAAACCGAATGCGTTTTATCAAGTGGAACATATAGCGTTTTACCTTCTAAATATTTGATTGTAGACGTTTTGCCCATGCCAGGTGGAGCATAAAGTAAAAACGTTGAAGCATCTATTTGTATATCAGTTGCATTTGAAACTTTCATATTGCCTTCCACACTCCTTTACTATTAAAATGGCACTTTCTCATCAGAGACTTCATTTTTCACTTCTACATTTGCAAATGGATCTTCGAACTCCGGCAATTCTTCATCAGTATTTTCCACTGTTACACTGCCATCTTGATTGACTGTATATGGTACACCTTCATGTACTTCTTCAATGCTCATTTGGCCATCTGGAGCATCATCTTTTGGCTTACCTTCCATAACCTCTTTAGGAGTGCCGTATTGATAAGTTAGGTCCACTAAGAAATACTGACCGTATTTGTTGTATTTCTCGTTGATTTTATACATGATAAGTGCTTCGTTTTCTTTAGCAGCTACTACGATTTCTTCTGCCTCTTCACGTGTATCTGCATAATGTTGTTCTTTTTGATTAAGTAATTTTTTCAAGTGTTTTTCCTCCTATATTTCTACTTTAAAAGTAGTAGTTTGTGGTTTTACTGCTACACCTGGAACGACTTGACCGTTTTCGTTGACAACGATTTGTTCTCCGTCTTTTTCAACGATTTTAAGAGTTTTCTTTAAATCACCCCATTTAAGGTTTGGCACTTTTTCGACAAACGGTAATTTGTTATCTTCCACAAAAATGATGAGCTGTTCTTCATCGACCTTATCCGGTTGGGCTTTGGAAGTTGTCGATTTCGATTTACCATAAGGAGTAGATAACGTTTTTTTCTTTGGATCCTCAGCCAAAACTTTCGTATGGTATTCAGCTATAAGATTGTAGAAGAACTGAATACTTTCATTAATTCCTTTGCTTTCACGATGTTCCCAAGAATCAATTCTTTGACGTTCAGAATTAGCAACCGTTTGAATTTCTTTTAGTTGAGCATCGTATGCATGTACTTTGCGTAGTGCCCAATTCAAACTATCTAAATCAGTTATTTCAAATGTTTGTCCAGTTTCTTCTGCATCACTTAATACATATCCGTCTAGCTCATCTAGTTCTTCAGCTAATAATGGATTCACTCTTGACCCTCCTCGTATTTAGCGTTAGTGTCGTTGAGGATAATCGGTTTATCTGCAAAAGGATGAAATTCTGCACGATCAGCTTCGAACCAACCGCCTTTGTAATATAATTGGTTGCCTATTACTTTTGTGATTTCGTAGATAAAAGATTCCCCATGACTTTTAAAATCAACTAATTGTCCTACTACAACCTCACTTGGCTGCACAGCCTGTTCAAACTCACTCACATCAAGACCAAGCGCTCGTCCTAGTGCGATAGCTTTTCCAATCCACTCATTGAATACTTCTTGTGGATGACATTTGGCGATACCTTTAGCATACAAATCACCACTTGCTACCCCTTTTATCAAAGCTACTACTGTTCTTTTTTCTTCATTTATAACGAACTCTAATTTATCTGTGATATTTCCAATGAAACGAATTGTTGTTCTTTCGTTATTACCTGGGTGTATTTTGCTATTGTTTTCCACTACAAACTCCTTAGCCTTCAAAATAATCTCAGCACGTTGTTGATTTGGTGTTAGTGGTTTGGTTTCGATTAATTCGTATACATCAGTAGTTTCAGGTCTACGATTGTGAACAAGGGTATATACAGCATAATCACCACCGTTATTTCCGATAAAACGAACATGGTCCTCAAAATCCTCTGCTACTTTATAAGGTTTACCAACTGTTGAATATTCGGGATTGGTGTCATTCACATGAAAAATAACCACATCACCTTCACGTGCTTCACGATCAACCTTGCGATATTGCTGACCTTCAAATTCGATGATGTCCTCCACAGTATTAGTTGTGGAAGGCTCCTGTGGTGCATTATTTATAACAGTCGTTAACTGTGGACGTTCACGTAATTCATGAACAATTAGCTTTAATTCAGCTACTTCTTGCTTTAATGGACGTAGTTCAGCTACTTCATTTTCTAATGCTGTTATGCGTTGTTTTTTCGTTGGTTTCGATTCTGCTAATTTAAAGCGTTTGTAATATGCGCTACTTTTACCATGTTTCCCGACAAATTCAATCCCGTGACTCCAAAATCCTATTACTTCAACAACGTCACCAACCTTATGATCCATATAGTTTTCAATGAATTGAACTTTATCTCCAACATTAAACTTTGTCATTTCGTATCCTCCTGTGGTACAATACCAGTGTCATTTTTAAATTTTTCATGCTCGCCATTGGTTGCACCCTTTGACGAGTTTTTTTGTGCCTCAATTTGGGCATTCTGCGCATCTTCGATGTCTTGCCAGTAATCTGATTCACGGTCGTATACATCAGCGTGAGAATAGCCTATACGCATGGAATCACCTACTTTAACTCAATCTCAGTGACAAGCTTTTTAGCCTCGTTTAGACTTAGAATCAATTTGCCACCTAGTAGAATCAGATTGTCATCTGAGACTTCACCAGTAACAGCACATGCCATATTAGGCTTGTACTTCTTTAAAATAACCTTGTCGCCATCTGTAAAGATTTCTACCGGATCTCCTTCATCAATCCCTAATGCACGACGCAATTCTTTTGGAACTACCACACGACCTAAATCATCTACCTTGCGAACGATACCTGTTGATTTCAATTGTTTTCTCCACCTTCCAATGCTTGACGTGCTTTTTCACCTGCATCATTTAAAATGATGATTTCGTTGTTATGTTTAAGGTGATACCAATCTGAATCTGCATAAAACTCAAGCACTTCACGCAGACGTTTATTTTCTTTTTGTGCATCTAATTTCTGTTCGCCAATTAAATCAATTGAAAAATTCTTTTGGTCAATGATTACACGTAAGCGACCTAATTCTTTAGCAACTGTATGAAACAAAACTTCATCAACTCTGTCGCCAGAATTTTTGTACTGCTCCAACATTTTGACAGCATCCATTATTTAAATCTCCCTTCAATTATCAGCAGCTCGTTTAAGCGCTAATGTTTTAAGTAGTGCTGAATACAAGACAACATCTAACGGTTGTCCTTCAATATTGTGGATGCCAAGCTTATTCAGTTGCTGGATTACTGCTTTGCGTTTCAGTTGCTTCGTCATCGACATGTGCGTAATAACCCTCCGTGTATGCTTTGACCTCTTCTACTGCGTCAATCCATCCTAATACACGTTGTTGTTGGAGCTTGTACTTACGTTGCTTTTTTGATAGATGGCTATCAAACGGTAAGTCCGGCTCACTTTCCATAGCTTCAATTGCTATATCTGTTAACTCACTATTTTCCTGTTTAACCATTTCATCAAGATGCTCGATAAGCTTGTTATTGCCTTCCACAATTCTTTCTTCAAGTTCGGGATACTCAAGTGCCTTTTCTAAATCATCGATTGCATTATGTGGTGATGTATCGTATTGGCTTTGTGATTTTTCGATAAAACGCTCTTCACAACCATTTTCATCAACTGCATAAACAGATGTAATCTTACCTTCACGATAATGAATTGATAGAACTGATAACTTAGAACCTTTAACATTTAATACTGCGTTCATTTTTGTTCCCCCTTATATTTCCTTTCTGTTAAACTATTGGTAGAAAGGTGGTGTTAAAATGACTATAGAAACACATGATAATAAATACTTAAAAAATTGTTTAAGATGTAATCATGAAATTACTGATCTAACTGAAGACCATATTTATTGCACTCAATGCGGCTCTCCTATTCGCAATGAATGTACTGGAACATCTTCATTCATTACTGACATCAACGAAATTGTAGAACATGATTTTGAAGACGAAGAAGAATTCGTTCTAGATGCTGATGCTGCATTCTGTCCAAAATGTGCTTCTCCTTCACTTTTCAATCAAGAACAATTGATTGAAGTGAAGCACCCACAGGTTGAAGTGGTTAAACAAACCGGCTTTAAGATTACTGGAGATGAAATTCCGTTTTAGTAACCGCATTTTTTAATTCAAGTTTTGTTCCGCAGCGTGTGCAATACATAGCTTCTTCTATGTGAAATTCTTTACTGCACACGTTGCATTTACATTGCATTGTTTCAGCAGGCATAATTTTTGTTCCCACTCAATTAACCTCCAAATAGTTTGATAGTTTTACTTCTGACGTGTTGATACTACTTTTTTTATTGCTTCACTGACTAATACAACTGGTACTGGTTTAATTTGCTTCAATAGATTCACCTCTTTGCAAGGCCTTGTATATATTCATTTTTCATTTCAGGAAAATTTAAAATTGCTTTGTCACCATACAATTCAAATGCTTTTTGATCGTAGGCTTTAGCAGCTTGTATTGAATCAGCAAAACTACCAACATAAACATCAACGCCGTTATAATAAACAGATGATGTAAATGTTCTGTCATTAACCCTCACACCTCTATAACCACTCTTGCCATTTCTTCTAGTGAAAGAGTTTTCCTTTAAAGTCCAATCTTCAACGTTGTTATTTTTCCCTATTACATTTAAGAAGCAATCTTCACCGTAAAATTCAAAAGCAGCTTCATTGTATTTTTTAGCAGCGTCGTCCTCGTTATCAAAACGTCCTAAAAATCGTTTTTTATTGTCAACGCGAATTTCAGCGACCCATTTACCTCTACTTTTATCCCAATACACACCTTTGTATTTTGATGATGAACCTTTAGAACCCCTAGTGTTTCTGGTGATAGTTCTCTGATTAGCGAATCTTAAATTTTCTTTTCTGCAATCAAAAAAGTTTTTGTTTATATTGGTAATTCCTTTACTATCAAAATCACCTATTATAAATTTTTTAAGTGATACTTGTTTACCGTCAATTCGACTAACGATTTGTCCTATTTTTCCAACGCTCCAAATATGCTGATTTACTCTTTCGAAATCCTCATCATCCACAAGAGCAACCATTCCATTTTGCAAAGGTATTTCTTTTACCACTTAATAGTCACCCTCTCGCTCGTTTATTTAATGCAGCTTGTTTATCCTTGTCCGACATTTTGTTCCACTCTGCTACTTTGATTTTTATTTAATGCCTCAGCCTCCTTTCTTTGTTGCTCAGCTTCTAAAAGTTCTTTATAGATACGTGGTATTGATGTTTTCATAAAGAAAGCATGCATACGTTGTTGAGTTTCAATAGATGGCATAGTTTTCAATATATTTCCTCCTTCTGATAAATCTATTAACGTTGCTACCGTCATATAAGCTATAAGTAACGACTATACCGTCATCGGCTCGGTATCACAGCGCATTGGTAAATTTGTCGAAAGTAATTCAAAAGGCCTCATTTCCATCATTTTGAATTTGTCGTTCTAGTTTCATACCAGCGATCACACCGCTAATAAGTGCAAGTTGCACATTGTCCAACACCAACAAACCTTCTAATGTCTGTTTCAAATTTTCTTCTTTATTAAAATTTTGATTTTGCGAAGTTTGCTGATTCATAAAAATCACCTCGTTTCGTGTCTACAAACACAATATATCACCAAAAATAGTGTTTGTAAACACAAAAGGTAATTTTTTTGTGCTTGCAGACACAAAAATAATATTGTACACTTAATGTATAGAAGGGAGATTGGAAATGGTGAATAAAAGAATTAAAGAGGTAAGAAAACATGAAGGTCTTTCTCAAGAAGATTTTGCTAATAAACTTTCTGTAACAAGAAATGTAATCGCGTCATATGAATTAGGTAGAGTAGAACCAACAGAATTATTTATAAAACATTTATGTAGAGAATTTGATGTAAACGAAGAATGGTTATTAAATGGTGAAGGTGAAATGATTTTAACGCCAGAGGAGTTATATGCAGATATAGTTACAGAAGCCATGTTACGTGGAAATGATCAAATTAGAGATTTAATCATCGAAGCAAGTGAGTTAGATGATTTACAATTAAAAACATTACTTGAATTTATAAAATCCATAAATGCTGGTAAGACAAAATAAAGAAAAAGCAACTCAATCAAAGTGAGTTGCTCTTTTTTAATACTGATTTGGTTAGAACGTATAACGTGTCTAATGCCTTTTTGTTGTTAATCTTTAACACCATTTCAATTATATTCAGATGATCTTGCGTTAAACTACTTGGACTGCTTTCAATTAAATTAATTATTTCTTCATTATGTAACCCATTACCATTCACCATACAATCACCTCTTATTTTTAAATTATATAAGAACACTTGTTCTTAATCAACGGTAATTAAGTAATAAAAAGATTTAAACCAACTTTTACAACATTCGACATTTCTGTTTATAGTTATATTGTAAACATAAATATTGAATTTGTGAAAAAGTTTTAAATGACGCGCATCGACATATGAAGAAATATTTTCCTTGTTATACATTTTCTCCGATTGAAATATATTAATATTTGTCGTTATTTATCGAAAGATGTTTAATAATGTAGTAATGTATTTTATTCCATATTCTTAAAAGCGAATATTAATACTATTCTATTTTGCTATAATCAATATGAATTACTTAAACAGAAAGGAAGTATTACTATGACAGTAGGAATTTACATTCGTGTATCTACAGAAGAACAAGCTAATGAAGGTTATTCTATCTCTGCTCAACGAGAACGTCTAAAAGCATTCTGTATGGCTCAAAATTGGAACGAACATAAATTTTATGTAGATGAAGGTATTTCTGGGCGCGATACAAAAAGACCTCAATTAAAAAAGATGATGGAAGATATTAGAGCAGGACATATAAAAGTTTTATTAGTTTATCGATTAGATAGATTAACACGTTCAGTACGTGATCTACACCGAATTTTAGATGAGTTAGAAAAATACAATTGTACATTTCGATCAGCAACTGAATTTTATGATACATCCACAGCTATGGGGAAAATGTTTATAACGATAATAGCTGCAATTGCAGAATGGGAAAGTGCCAATTTAGGCGAACGTGTAACAATGGGACAAGTAGAAAAAGCTCGTCAAGGTGAATGGGCTGCTCAACCACCTTATGGATTCTATAAAGATGAAAATCACAAATTACAAATACACAAGGAAGAAATCAAAGCAGTAAAATTAATGGTTAAAAAGATACGTGAGGGCATGTCTTTTAGACAACTAGCATTTTATATGGATTCCACTAAATATAAGCCTAAACGCGGATACAAATGGCATATACGTACGTTATTAAGCTTATTACACAATCCAGCGTTGTATGGAGCTATGTATTGGAAAGATGAAGTTTACGAAAATACTCATCAAGGAATTATGACAAAAGAAGAGTTTGAACAACTACAAAGAATAATTTCGTCACGGCAAAATTATAAAAGTCGCAATGTAACAAGTCACTTTGTTTATCAAACAAAAGTAATATGCCCTGATTGTGGGAACCGTTGCACATCTGAACGTACTACTTGGGGTCGTAAAACTGATAAAGCTGTTGAAGTAAGAAATTATTACAGATGCCAAGCATGCGCATTAAATCATCGTGATCGACCTCCTTTCAGTACTTCAGAAATTAAAATCGATGAAGCTCTAATTGAATACATGAGTAATCTTGCGGTTTCAGCATCAAAAACTGAAGACTATAAAGAAGACAACAATTTGTCAGAAATCAAAAATGAAATAAAACAAATAGAAAATCAACGCGAGAAATACCAAAGAGCTTGGGCTAATAATTGGATTACAGATGATGAATTTAAAGGCCGAATGGATGAATCAAGAGTACGTTATGAATCTTTACAAAAAGAATTAATAAATATTGAAGGAACTCCTCGAGATCCAGTAGATATAGAAAGATATAAAGAAATAACAAATTCCTTTAATGAAAATTATTTTCGTTTAAACCAAGAAGAAAGACGAGCTTTTGTTCAAACATTTTTTGAAAGTGTTAAAATTGAAATAGTAGAGCGCTCTAAAGGTAAAGGACACAGAAATCAAAAAATACGAATAGCAGATATAAGCTTTTATTAGGCTCAATCTGCTAGTATTTATTCGTATTTATGTTAACTTTACTACTACAAAATGCTCCTGATTCAGTGAGGTCATATCAGGCATTAAATAGGCAGCTGCATCTTCCGGTGAACGAATCGTATATTTTTCATCGTTATATTTCTGTGCGAGACGTCTACCGAGTTCAATTGCCGCTAATAATTGAATGGCTTTGACCTCACCAATCCCTCTAATAGCAACCATTTCTTCTATTGTTGCATGTTTCAAATGATGTAAACGTTCAAAAACGCTTAGTACGCGATTTGCAAGTACAAGAACAGACTCTTCTTTAGTGCCTGTTCTTAGTAAAATAGCTAGCAGCTCCTGATTCGATAAACTCATAGCTCCTTGTCTCCGTAGTCTTTCACGAGGTCGATCCTCTATATTAACGTCTCGTATCATCGTCCTTGGTAAAACATCATTTGGCAAAAAAGCCTCACTCCTTTGCAAATTGGATAATATTGAGTGCTACCAATTGCGTAAACAACGCTGCAAGTGGTAAGCCGACAACATTGTTATAATCTCCTTCAATTCGTTTTACTAGAAGAGTTCCAGCAGTTTGAATACCATAACCACCTGCTTTATCAAATGGATCTCCCGAATCTACGTATGCTTCGATGAGCTCCTTCGATAAATGATGAAAAACAACATTTGTCTCTTCGACGAATGTAGTTTCATTACCGTTAGGCTCAATAATGGCAACAGCTGTCATGACCGCATGACGCTTACCTGATAAGCGCAATAAGTGAGAAATTGCTTCCTCACGATTTTTAGGTTTATGGAGTAGCTCATCATCATAAACAACAATAGTATCTGCTCCAATAATCGTGGCCTTTGGAGCTTTTTTCGCCACATCACGTGTTTTTAATAGAGCTACACCTTTTACATAATCTTGCATTGTAGTTGCCTGGACGCTTGTCTCTTCTACTTCACTAGTTATTATGTCAAATGGAAGTGATAGCATAGCAAGCAATTCTTTTCGTCGTGGTGAAGCTGAAGCAAGCACTAGCTTGTGATTTGTTTTAAACATTATCTGACCATTCCTCCTTATTAGTTATCATAACGGAGAAATTGGGATTTGAAAATTTTCTAAAAATCAAGATAATGCTAATTTCACTATCTTTTGTGTTTAAAATTTCACTTGAAGACAAGCATTTTTCGATTTGTAATGGGCAAAAACTTGTAAGCGAACAATACTGATATCGGTTGAAATAGACGAGGCAGCCGCTCCAATAGATTGCCAATCAGCAGGCAACGTAGAATCCTTCGAATTATCTTTAAAATTTAATTTTGTTGCATTTTTGTCAGCTAGCACAGATGGAAGTTCTGCAATCGTTGCCTCCTTACAACTGTCACCGCTTAAAGTAAATGCTTTTTTAAATGTTGCAGGATCTTTTAAAAAGACAAGCTGACTTTCATCTGTAACCATACTTGTCCAAACATAAAATTTTCCGTCAACCTCGACAACGGCACTTTCTTTTAATGAAGGATGTTCAGATACAAACGAGCTTGCACTTTCATAATTTGAATAGACCCCTGCTTGACTTGCAAAAAACATAGGTCCGTTCGTTGCTCCTCCAGCTGTTGGAATTGTTTCTCCGGATGAATTACCATTATTACTTTTAGTGGCTACCTCAGTGCTATCGTTTTTTAAAGAAAATTTAGTACTTGCTTGAAGAATACCTAAAAAAAGGGCTACACCAAAAAGTCCAACTATTCCTCCAATAATCATCGCTCGAAATACTTGTTTTTTCATCACATGACTGACAATTTTCATTCGACCATCACCTCTTTCTTTAACATATCAAAATCAATTTAGACAAGACGAGATTGTTACAATTTGATATATAAGTATATGTATAAAAGAATGTGTAAATGCTAATTTACTACATTTTGATTTAATAGTTATTTTCGATGTTTCACTTCAAAAATAACTATTTTTGCAACGAAAGTTTTACTATAAACAAAAGGGATCAAGCGTGTTTATTAACCATTTTTATCCACTCCAATTAATTTGAAGGCTCTGATTTCCGCTACGGGCTACTCGCTTTGTCGCTGACGCTTCGCTTTCGCGCAGAGCAAGGCTTCCTGCGGGCGAGCGTCGAGCCGCTTCCTCCGCTGCGCTCCGTGCAGGGTCTCGTCTGTCTCGCTTTCCCGCGGGAGTCGAGTAGCCCTACGCTACAATCAGTTAAAATGGGCATACATTAGCAAAATATCAACAAAAAAATCCTTTAACAGCCAATAAAAACCTATATTTCCCTAATCAACACGCCTGAAAAAAGATCAAAGAACAATTTTACTCAAATAGTCCATCGTATAAATTATTTTTCACACTAAATAAAAAAAATCAGGACTCATTTTTATGAGTACCTGATTTTGTTCGTTCAACTAAATGCTAACTATTTTTTAATCTACTACGTACTTCCGTTAATAAATACAGCGAACCCGATACAATCGTTCTCGATTTGTTTTCTGACTGTAGTTTTAAAAATTGCACATAATCTTCTAAAACTGTTTTACGAGAGGCGTTCGACAGCTCAAGCATGTTGTGAGCAGCCATCGCACGGGGATTATTGAAATCAACAAAGTAAAAACTATCACTTACCTGCTCGAATTGCTGCAAAATCTCTTTTACAGCCTTATCAGCAAGAATACCCATTACAAAAGTAATCTGCTCACCTGGGAACTCTTGCTTAATCGTTTCTATTAATTTCTCAGCACTCGCTGGATTATGCGCACCGTCTAAAAAAATATAAGGCATAATTTCTTCAAAACGTCCTAAAATGGTTGCGTTTTTCACAGCTTTTTGAACAGCTTCTTTACTAACTTGTAACTGTAATGAGTTCGCCACTTCAAAAAAAGCTGTAATAGCTAGAGCCATATTATTTGCCTGATGAGCTCCCTTCATTGTGCGTGTAAGCTTTGTTATATGGAAGTCATTGTCGTTAAGCATATAGCTCTCTCCATCATTCTCTCGTTCTACATAAAATTGATGATTTAGTTCAAGAACGGATGAATGTTTTTTTTGAGCTTCCTGATAGACTATATTCTTCGCTTCTAACGGTAGATCCCCGATAATAACTGGACGATACGGCTTAATAATTCCTGCTTTATGATGGGCAATACTTTCAATCGTATTTCCTAAAAAATTCGTATGCTCTAATGCGATACTCGGTATGATTGACACAATTGGTGTAACCACATTCGTACTATCAAGTAACCCCCCCATACCTGCTTCAATAAGGGCGATATCTACATCACTAGCAACAAAGTGTAAAAATGTTGCAACCGTTAAAAGTTCGAAATCTGTTAGTCTCCCACTTAGTCCAGCTGCCTGCATTTGTTGAAATACATGATTCATTTCCGCTTCTGTAATAGCTTGACCCTCTACTTGAATTTGGTCATGTACGTCCACAATACAAGGAGACATAAATTTACCAACACGTAAACCATGTTCTTTGGCGATAGATTCTAGAAATGTAAGTGTCGAGCCTTTACCGTTAGTCCCTGCTAAATGCACGACTTGCAATTTGTTTTCTGGATTACCTACTCGTGCCAATGCCTCTTCAATCGCAGTTAGACCAGGTTTAATAACATCATCACTCTGAACATTCCACTTTTCCTTGTAACTATTCAATTTTGGAATCATCGTTGTTCCCCCTGTAGCCATTGTCGTATTTCAGCTATAAAATACAATGAGCCTGTAATGACGATAACATCTTCATCATTTCTTTGATGCAGCATCGTTTGAACCATTTCACGGCAATTCGCATTATACATTTTGTTCGTGTTTGTAGATAATGCAGCTAATTGATCAGCAGGCATAGCATTCGGTAGCTCAATTTGTGTAAACGCAATTGATGTAGCAATACTATCCATTAAAGCAATACTTTTCGCATGATCTTTATCCGATAATGCTGCATATATAAATCGATAGTTTTGGCGTGGATAAACCGTTTTTAGTGTTTGAATTAGTGCGGCAGTTCCTTCAGAATTATGTGCTCCGTCTAATATAATATTGTCAGGTAATTGCTCAAAACGGCCTGCCCACTGAGCTTTAGCCAAAGCTTGACGAATTGATTCATCTGAAATGTCAATGGCTTCATTCTCTCTTAACGTTAGGATTGCTGTAATCGCAAGGCTTGCATTATTTATTTGATGCGGACCAGCCATTTTTAATGGAACAGCCACCATCTCCACATTTGCTTTTCGGTAATTAAAGTGCTGTATATTAGTACCTTGTTCAATGTTTTCAACCGTAAAGTCCTTCCCTAAAACAAGACATGGGGCATGACGCTCATTTGCTACCTCTTCGATAACAGTAAGTGCCTCCTCACTTTTAACACCCACTACAACAGGTATATTTTCTTTAATAATGCCAGCCTTCTCAAACGCTACCTTTGCTAATGTATCTCCTAAAAACGCAGTATGTTCTAGTGAAATCGTTGTAATAATTGAAATTAGGGGCGTAATGACATTCGTAGCGTCTAAACGTCCACCAAGTCCCGTTTCAATCAGCGCAATATCCACTTCTTCATCCGCAAAATGTTGGAACATAATAAGTGTTACAACTTCAAAAAAGCTCGGAAAGTCACCTTCATAATGTGTCTCAATAATCTCAGCAATTTTATTCATATAGTGTAAAAATTGTTCATCAGAAATTTGATTTCCATTAATAGTCATACGTTCATTAACACGCTCTAAATGGGGTGAAGTAAAGGCGCCTACTTTATAGCCAGCATGCTGTAACATTTCTCTTAGAGCATTCACTGTTGACCCTTTTCCATTTGAGCCTGCTAAATGGATAGCGCGCAGCCTATCCTGCGGGTTATTAAGAAGTACCAATACCTCTCGCATTAATACGAGCGGTGCACGCTTATGATCAATTGCCTTTAACGTAAAAATAAAATCTGTACATTCTTTCATCGTTTTAAACAAAAGAAACACTCCCTCTTACTACAATATCTCTATTTTAGTATAAGTAGCGCCCAATACACATACATTTCGAAAAAAACTCTTGTACTTTGAATGAAAGCTAAAAAAAACACTTTTAAAAGCGAGAATCCGTGTATTTTTAAGTTGATTTCATACTATTGCAGTTGTTGTGCACCATAATGTTCCCAACTAAATATTTTCACCTAAAACAACACATATGTTTTGTTGCATTAAAAAACAGCGGATGACTTTCGCCATCCGCTGTCTCAATCTTACATATTTTTCAGTTCTTCTAAACGTTTTAATACAACCGCATGTTTACTTTCGTAATCGGCTAATTTTTCACGTTCTGCATTAACTAATGCTTCTGGCGCTTTGGACACGAATTTCTCATTCGATAACTTACCAGTTACTAGTTTGACTTCTTTTGCCCATTTCTCTAATTCTTTTTCAAGACGAGCAATTTCTTCTTCTAGATTAATAAGTCCAACAAGCGGTAGGAATAGCTCAGCTCCAGTAACTACTGCTGTCATTGACTGACCAGGAGCTTCTAAACTTTCTCCAATTGTTAGCGTTTCTGGATTACAGAATTTTTCTAAATATGCTTTATTGGCTTCAAGTACTGTAGCCGTTGCAGCATCCTTCGCTGAAATGTATAGCGGCACTTTTTTGCTCATAGGTGTATTTACTTCCGCACGAATATTACGTACTGAACGTATAATATCCATTAGGAGCTTCATATTATCCGCTTCCTCAGCAAAATGAAGATCCGTACGTACAGTTGGCCATGCTGCCACTGTAATTGATTCACCTTCATGAGGTAAGTGCTGCCAGATTTCTTCTGTAATGAACGGCATGAATGGATGTAATAGACGCATAGTTTGATCTAAAACGTAAGCTAAAATAGAACGAGTTGTTTTCTTAGCTGCTTCGTCATCACCGTATAACGGTAATTTCGCCATTTCAATATACCAAGAACAGAAATCATCCCAAATAAAGTTATATAGCTCGCGGCCAACTTCGCCAAATTCGTAGCGTTCTGCAAGAGATGTTACACGTTCAATTGTTTCATTTAAGCGAGTTAGAATCCATTTATCGGCAACTGATTTTTCACCAGTTAAGTCGATTTCATCAAATGTCATACCTTCCATGTTCATTAAAGCAAAACGAGAGGCATTCCAAATTTTGTTAGAGAAGTTCCAAATTGCTTCTACTTTTTCAGTTGTATAGCGTAAATCCTGACCAGGTGAAGATCCAGTAGCTAAGAAGTAACGTAATGAATCGGCACCGTATTGATCAATAACGTCCATAGGATCTACACCATTGCCAAGTGATTTACTCATCTTACGTCCTTCACCATCACGTACTAAACCGTGAATTAATACATCTTTGAATGGACGTTGACCTGTAAATTCAAGACCTTGGAAAATCATTCGAGAAACCCAGAAGAAAATAATATCATAACCCGTTACAAGTGTGCTTGTTGGATAGTAACGTTTATATTCTTCATTTGTCTCATCTGGCCAACCCATTGTAGAAAATGGCCATAGTGCTGACGAGAACCATGTATCTAAAACGTCTTCATCTTGTGTCCAATTCTCTGCATCTGCTGGTGCTTCTTTTCCTACGTAAATTTCACCTGTTTCATTGTGATACCAAGCTGGGATTTGGTGACCCCACCATAACTGACGAGAGATACACCAGTCACGAATGTTATCCATCCAACGAGAATATGTGTTTTCGAAACGAGATGGTACGAAGTTCACTTTTCCTTCTTCATCTTTTTGAAGGGCAAGTGAAGCATCAGCGAGTGGTTGCATTTTTACGAACCATTGTGCTGAAAGATATGGCTCTACAACAGCACCAGAACGTTCAGAGTGACCTACTGAATGTGTATGCTCTTCAATACGGATAAGCACACCCGAATCTTGTAAATCAGCTACGATTTGCTTACGGCATTCAAAGCGATCCATACCGTTATACTTGCCAGCAAGCTCGTTCATTGTACCATCTTCATTCATAACAAGAATGCGTTCTAGGTTGTGGCGGTTACCAACCTCAAAGTCATTAGGATCATGTGCTGGTGTCATTTTTACAACCCCAGTACCAAATTCCATATCTACGTAGTCATCTGCTACGATAGGAATTTCACGACCTACGATTGGTAAAATAACTGTTTTACCGATTAAGTGTTGATAGCGCTCATCTTTCGGGTGAACAGCTACCCCAGAGTCACCTAGCATTGTTTCAGGACGTGTAGTCGCAACTTCCACATATCCTGAGCCATCAGCTAATGGGTATTTCATATGATAGAATGCACCTTGAACATCTTGATAAATAACTTCAATATCTGATAATGCTGTTTTTGCAGCAGGGTCCCAGTTAATAATGCGTTCGCCACGATAAATTAAGCCTTTTTCATATAATTGAACGAAAACAGTTTTAACTGCATCGGAAAGACCTTGATCAAGTGTGAAACGCTCACGAGAATAATCTAACCCAAGACCAAGCTTCGCCCATTGATCGCGAATATGCCCAGCATACTCTTCTTTCCATTCCCATGTTTTTTCGAGGAATTTTTCACGTCCTAAATCATAACGTGTAATATTATCTTCTCGTAGTTTGGCTTCTACTTTTGCTTGTGTCGCAATACCTGCATGGTCCATTCCCGGTAACCAAAGTGCATCATAACCTTGCATGCGCTTCATACGAATTAAAATATCTTGTAATGTTGTATCCCAAGCATGGCCAAGATGTAGTCTACCGGTTACATTCGGTGGTGGAATAACGATAGAATAGGGCTCCTTTTCACTTGTAGGCTGTGCCTCAAAAAATTTCCCTTGTAACCACCATTCATAACGACCCGCTTCAATGGACTGCGGATCATATTTTGTAGGCATTGAAATGTTTTCTGTCATTTTGACTCCTCCTGTTGACTTAATAATTTTACATGTGTGAGATTGTACCAATCATTCTGTTTTTATGTCTCAGGTAGAGGCATATGTACCAGAAGATTAATGAAAATAAAAAAAACTCCTAACGTCTAAAAGGACGAAGGAGTTTAAGTTCGCGGTACCACCTTTAATTCCAGCAGAGGCGTGTTAAGCTGTCACACATTTCATTAGAAAAAAATGTACTACTACTTAAGCCTTTTACTACTGGCTCTTAATTCGGTAACGGTGTTTAACCGGCTTTAACTACTGTTAGTTCACTAAAGCTGCTCGAGGGCTACATTCAATTAGGTACATATAGAAACTTTTCAGCTACCGTTTCCTCTCTTAAAATGTACTAATAATTTACTCTTCCCTGTCATAGCATCTATATTCGACTTTTTCACATTGTACCGCAGAATCGTAGAATTTTTCAAGTGATTTAGTCATTTTTTAGGAAGCACTACTAGAAAAGGAAGTGAAAATTCAAATGCGTCGACGTAAGTATAATCCTTGGCATTTACCACCATGGCTACGACAATTTCGTTTTTACTGCAAAACGATAATTGTGCCAATTTGTGTTTTTCAGTTTATACGTGTCATCATCATTCCAACATCTGGAGATTTTGTCATCCTATTGCTCCTGCTTCTTCTATGCTATTTACTTTTGAATGAAGTCATTTGAAACACGAACCTTTAGCGGCGTATAATCTTCCGTTAAATCCCAAATCATCGATGGAACTTCATGCCAGGAGCTGGATTCACGGACTACAATATGACTTGAGGATTCCCTCAACATTGTTTTTTGCACAGCTGGTGCAGCCTTTTCTTTTTTGTCTGAAGCTACTATTGCTTCAGACTTTTCCTTTTTTACTGCAAATGTTACAAACTTTGATTTTTCCTCTTGTTCTGATGTTGTTACAACTGTAGAATTTTCTTCTTGTGCCGAAGCCGCTTCAGCTGCAGGTTTTTCTTCTTGTGCCGAAGCCATTACAGCTATAGTTTTTTCTTCTTGTGCCGAAGCCGCTTCAGCTATAGTTTTTTCTTCTTGTGCCGGAGCCACTACAGCTATAGTTTTTTCTTCTTGTGCCGAAGCCACTACAGCCGCAGGTTTTTCTTCTTGAATCGAAGCTACTACTGCTGCCGTTTCTTTTATAAGAAATCCCTTCTCTATTTGAGCTGAGGCATTGACAGTGACAGGCTGTTTTTCTAAAGCATGCGCTTTTTCGAATGCTGGCTCAAGCTCATTAAAAATACTTGTAACCGTCCATTCGAGCTGACACAACTGATTCGTCAATTTAGGTCGAACATCCTTTACCATTAAATCTTCAATAGCTGCTTCCTTTGGTAAATCCACATTTAAAGGAACTGCATATTCAAAATAACCAGTATCCCCTTGAATATCGAGAGCATCAATTTGTACTAATTCTTCATCATCTAAGAAAGCTTGCATGTCTTGAAAATCAAAACGAACATGTGCTGTGATATGATAGATACCCATTAATCGTAGAGAATCTTCTAACTGCATCGTCTGCCACCGTGGCATAATTTGTACATCTGCTATTTCTGTTGGACTGCCATAGCCAGGAAAACAAAAAGTTTCACTCATATTCCAAGTTTTCTGTTCGATAATAATCCCTCCCCTTGCATCATATGAAGCTCCGAAGGATAGTATGCTATAGGATGATTAATCAATTTCGTTTTGGCTTAATAATGTAGCTGTCACTTTGCTTTCGCGGAGGATAAACATTGCGTTCGAATTTCGAACTGCACCTTGGAAAGTGACACATAGAAAGCCCCAGGAAAGAACTAGAGCGGAACAGTTAAATCACCGTTGATAAGCCTAAAAAAGGCATACTAGAAAACTTCTAGCATGCCTCTTTACTGTTGGTTCAACAGCGAATTATACATTCACCAATTTAATTCTATTCGCTACACGATCTGTTAACATTTGTGTTGCTTTTGGTACAATCGGCTTAAAGATTGGATTTAAAACAGGACCAGCTAATCCTCCTGCTGTTACTTCTAAGAAGCCTGTCATTTTTGTATTTTCTGCATCAATACTTTCTGCTAAGAAATAACCGTTTCCTGAAAAGTTATCAGAAAGTCCTTTTAACTCGAATGTTACTTTTGTAGGCGCTGCCCATTCTAAAATAGTAATCTCTACTTTTACTGTTTTTTTCAGAACACCAACATTGCCTTTAAACGTCCAATTTGAATGTTTTTCATCAATCATTTCATGTGCATTATAACCTGGGACAAGCTTTGCCCATTTTTCCATATCACTGACGAAATCCCATACATTTTCAATTCCTACGGGTACTTCGACCATATGTGTGCCAGTTGCCATATCAATTCACTACTTTCTTTTACGAATAGCTCTATTATATACGATTTCGCCTACAATTTGGCTATGCTGAAAGTTATAATTTTAATAAATTTTTTTCAAGCGGTAACGATCATACATTCATTATCATTTAACGGGTAAAAATGGATCATCACCAAAACGTGTGGTTGATTTCCGTTCCGACTTGGCGCTTTGTTGCTGACGCTTCGCTTTCGCACAGATAAAACAATTGTTGCTGACGCTTCGCTTTCGCACAGAGCAAAGCTTCCTGGGGGCGTCCGATGAGCCGCTTCGCTTCGCTGCAGGGTCTCGGGCCAACAGATGTTTTTTGCGCGAAAGCGTAGTGCTAACGCAACGTCAGCAAAAGGGTTTCATTCTGTGCGAAAACGTAGTGCAACGAAGTGACGGCAACAGCACCGATGTTGGTCACGAAGGCGTTATCACAGGACGTGATGGTTTTAGCCTTCGTTCCTCTTAATCGCTAATCCCCAAGGAGTCGCCCAGCCGGAACGAAGATCAACTTATTTACATAGTAGACATTTCACCAAAATTCATCCACAACTTTTTGTGATGAACCGTAAAAATATAACCATTGCAGACAAAAGTAAATTACATTACTAAACAACAAAAAATAGCATGCCAGAAAATACTCCTAGCATGCTATTTTGTAACTACCTATTATCTTGCTAATTGTGCAAATACTTTATGGAAAGCATCAACCGTTTTTGCGATATGCTCTTCCGTATGCGCAGTAGAAATAAATAAACCTTCAAATTGAGATGGCGGTAAGAAAATACCTTCCTCTGCCATTAGACGGAAGTATTCAGCAAATAATTGTAAATCAGACGTTTTTGCTGAATCAAAATCAATAACATCTTCGTTCGTAAAGAAGAAACCTATCATTGAGCCAGCACGATTCACAGTATGTGGAATATTGTATTTCGTTGCTGCTTCACGGAAACCAGCCTCTAATTGATCTCCTAGCTTTTTGAAGTATTCATAAGAACTATTATCAAGGCGAGATAATGTTTCATAGCCTGCTGTCATTGCTAATGGATTCCCTGACAATGTTCCAGCTTGATAGATTGGACCAGCTGGTGCTACTTGCTCCATAATTTCTTTTTTCCCTGCAAATGCACCGACAGGAAGTCCACCACCAATTACTTTTCCTAACGTTGTCATATCTGGTGTTACATCAAAATAACCTTGTGCACAGCCATAGTCAACACGGAAGCCTGTCATAACTTCATCAAAAATTAACAATGTTCCATGTTCCTTTGTTAATTCACGTAAGCCTTGTAGGAAGCCTGGTTGTGGAGGGACAACGCCCATATTCCCTGCGACTGGCTCAACAATTACTGCCGCAAGCTCTGAACCAAACTTTTCGAAAATTAGTTTTGCCCCTTCTAAGTCATTGTACGCTACTGTTAACGTATTACGTGCAATATCCGCTGGGACACCAGGACTGTCAGGTAAGCCTAATGTAGCTACCCCTGAGCCTGCTTTAATAAGTAAGGAATCTCCATGACCATGATAAGAACCCTCAAATTTCAAAATTTTATCGCGTCCTGTAACACCACGAGCTACGCGTAAAGCAGACATCGTAGCCTCTGTCCCAGAAGACACGAAGCGAATCATTTCCATACCAGGAAGACGATCTAATACTAATTTAGCTAATCGATTTTCTGTATAGCTCGGTGCTCCAAACGAAGAGCCTTTCGCTGCTGTTTCTGCAATTGCTTGTACAACTTCAGGATGTGTATGACCTAAAATAAGAGGTCCCCATGATAATACATAATCAATATATTCATTGCCATCAATGTCTTTAATAATAGCACCTTGACCAGATTCCATGAATATTGGATCCATATTTACGGATTTGAATGCACGTACTGGGCTACTAACGCCACCTGGCATTAAGTTAATTGCTTCAGCATAAGCTTGTTTTGATTTTTCGTAAGAACGCGTCATTTATTTCTCCTCCAACCAACGTGCAACATCTTTAGCATGATACGTAATGATTAAATCTGAGCCTGCACGTTTCATGCTAAGTAACGTTTCAAGCACTACTTTTTTCTCTTCAATCCAGCCATTAATAGCCGCTGCTTTAATCATTGCATATTCACCAGAAACGTTGTATGCAACAATCGGTAATGTAAAGTTATTTTTTACATCACGAATAATATCTAAATAACTTAGAGCTGGCTTAACGATTAAGAAATCTGCACCTTCTGCAATATCCGACTCTGCTTCACGGAATGCCTCCATACGATTCGATGGATCCATTTGGTATGATTTACGATCACCAAATTGAGGCGCACCATCAGCCGCTTCTCGGAATGGACCATAGTAGCTAGATGCATATTTTACGGCATATGACATAATCGGAACATTTTCAAAGCCTGCTTCATCTAGTCCTGCACGAATCGCTGCCACAAAACCATCCATCATATTGGAAGGAGCGATGATATCCGCACCGGCTTTTGCTTGTGATACTGCTGTACGTGCTAAAACATCTAATGAAGGATCATTTAAAATTTGATCGCCTTCAATTAAGCCACAATGACCATGATCTGTAAATTCACATAAGCATGTATCTGCAATAACTAAAAGCTCTGGGTAGCGAGCTTTAATAAGTCGTGTTGCTTCTTGCACAATACCATGATCATGGAATGCACCAGTTCCGACTGCATCTTTTTCTGCAGGTAAGCCAAATAAAATAACCGCAGGAATACCTAAAGCAACAACTTCATCAATCTCAGCTTCAAGTTTATCTAATGAAAATTGAAAAACTCCCGGCATAGAAGATACTTCGTTTTTAATATTTTCGCCTTCCATAACGAAGATTGGATAAATTAAGTCTTCTTTGTGTAAGTATGTTTCTTTTACCATTGATCGTATTGCAGCATTTGCACGCAAACGACGATGTCTTTGAAATTGTAATTTTGTCATTTTCTTTCTCCTACTTTCGTTATTTCCTCGATGACTGCGTGCATTGTATATACGCTCGGCATAACATCCACAATAGCACCGTGATTCAAAATAGCTGCTTCTGTAATATGACCGATTACGGCTACACTTACTGCCTCCCAACCAATTACCGAAGCTACATCCTTCGCGTAAACATCAACAGCGGAAGGGCTAGCAAAAATCACTGTGACATCGCTATTCGCACGGATACATTCAATCATTAATTGTTTTTGGTCGTGTCGCTCAATCGTTTCATAAACTGTCCATTCCTTCAATTTAAAGGGTAGCCCTTCTTTTAATGTCTTTTTCGCTTTTTCTCCACGAATAAATAGACATGTAGGATTGCTTTCTGCAACACTAGGAAATTCTTGAACAAAAACATCTGCACTAAATATAGAAGGCATAAAGCTCACGTGGAATCCTAGCTGTTCTAAGGCTGTAGTAGTTTTAGTACCAATAGAAGCAATTTTCCCAGGAAAATGCGCTGCCTTTACATTAAATCGGCGCATCTTACTAGCAAAAGCTTCTACAGCATTTTGACTCGTAAAAATGAGCCATTCAAATTGACGTGCAAACTCTAACTGCACATCGTCGTTACTATCGATCAGCTCACAAGTTTCAATCAATGGGGCAATTACTGCTTGGCCACCTAAAGCTGTAATATCATCTATTATTGTTGTCGTTTTAGATGTACCTGTCAAAATAATAGTTTTACCTTCTAAAGGTAAATTATTTTGCATCTTGCTCTGCCTTTACTCGTTGAATTAATTCAAAAGCACCTTGCTTCGTTAAAATCTCAGCAAGCTCTTTCCCAACTGCTTCCGCATCAGTGCCCACAACAGTTTCCTTATAAACAACTGAAGCATCTGGTGCAGCAACAAGGCCAGTTAATGTAATTTCTTCCCCATTAGACTTTGCGTATCCTGCGATAGGTACTTGACAGCCACCATCCATAGCCGCTAGGAAAGCACGCTCTGCATGTGCTTCTTTCCATGTTAGGCTATCTGTTAACTTGCCTAATTCCGTTAATAGCTCCGTATCGTCTCCACGGCATTCAATGCCTAAAGAACCCTGTGCTACTGCTGGTAGACAATCCTCTACAGATAAAAACTCAGTCACTACATCATCGCTCCAGCCAAGGCGTTTTAGTCCAGCTGCTGCTAAAATAATTGCATCATATTCATCCGTTTCAAGTTTAGCTAAACGTGTATCTACATTTCCACGAATCCATTTAATTTCTATATCTGGACGGACTGTTAAAAGTTGAGCACTGCGACGAAGAGAACTTGTCCCAACTACAGCTCCTGCTGGAAGATTGGCAAATTTCACATGTCCTTTTGAAATAAATGCATCACGCGCATCTTCACGTGGTGGAATACAGCCAATTACTAATCCTTCAGGCAGTACTGCAGGCATATCCTTCATAGAATGAACAGCAAAGTCAATTTCTTTGTCGTAAAGTGCTTGTTCTATTTCTTTTACGAAAAGCCCTTTACCACCTACTTTAGATAGCTGTACATCTAAAATTTGATCACCTTTCGTGACAATTTCTTTCACTTCAAATTCAAATGGTACACCAGCTGCTTTTAACTCATTGATAAACCAATTTGTTTGTGTTAAAGCTAGCTTACTTCTCCTAGAACCTACAATAATTTTTCTCAACAGTCTCCAACCTCTCTTCTAATACCATAAATGGAATCGTGATAAACTACTTCCTAAAAAGAAGTTAACTACAACTAATAGGTAAGCGTATATATGTACCCACGCATAAGTTGTCCCTGTCAGTTTACCTTTACGATTCACATACAATATAAAGCAATACAAAATTAAAATAATAAAGGACCCAATAATCTTCGCATCAAAAATCGAAAAACTCTCTAGCGTTAGTAGTGCCCATTCAAACCCTAAAACTAAACTTACAAATAGCACTGGAATAGCAATGAAAAATGAAACATTCATCCAGTTACTCGTCTGCTGTAGTGATGGTAACCTTGTCCATAAATGTGACCATTTTTTCTTTTTTAGCAAACGATATAATACTAAATACAATATCGCAAAAACAAATGTTAACGAAAACACTGCATACGATAATATTGCAAATGATATATGAATAAACAGCAATTCCGAAATTAAAGTATCGCTAACTACTCCTGTTGACCGTTTTGGCATAAAAGTAAAGATACTAGCGAATAAAAATCCTAGTATATTAATAACAAACACCGGTAGATCAACCCGTGCAATACAGTGCAAAATAATTGATAATGTCACGAGCAGCCAGGAATAAAAGAGAATCCCTTCTGACAAAGATAAAATCGGAAAACGCTTCGTTTCCACAAAAGTTAAAATAATAATGGCACTTTGAATTACCCATACGAATGAAACAAGCCAAAAAGCAATTCGCCTTGCTCGTATTTGCTTATAAAAGTAATCAGTAAAGTAAAATACTAGACTGATCCCATACAAGACGATCATTACTTCATAGAGCCTTGTCATTGTCAAATCAGCCAATAGACATCCCTTCTTTATTTTGAAAGTGCTAAAGTAGTGTACTTTAGCCTAGAAAAAAAACGTTTTCGTATCCTTAGTTTACCATACAGATACGAAAACGCCTCATTTAAAAATCAGTAGAAAATCTCGTTCGCGGGATAAAGCTCGTAGGACAACTTTTCTAAAGTTGCACCGCGAACACATAGACATCTTTAGAAAGAATACTTTGGTTCAGTGGAAGATTGTGACGACTGTAAGCGCTCTTTGCGTTCAAGCTCTTGTTCTGTCATCGCAGTAACTTCAGCTTCCACAGCATCCTCAATACCGAAAATTTGTTGGAATAAACGTAACTGTTCATTTGCTTTTGGTGAATTTGCCATTTCCTTAGCTTGCAAAATTGGTTCTTTTAACAATTGATTAATAATAGACTTTGTATGCTTACTTAAAATTTTACGTTCTCGATCCGTTAAATCCGGCATTTTATTTTCGATACTAATCATTGTCTCTTCTTGAATATGATTCGCTTTTTTACGTAAAGCCGAGATGACAGGGACAACGCCAAGAGTCGCAACCCAATCTTTAAATTGCACAACCTCTTTGCCAATCATAACAGAAATATCAGCCGCAGCACGTTCACGTTCAGCTAAGTTTGCTTCGACGATGCCTTGTAAATCATCTATATCATATAAGAAAACATTTGGTAAATCTCCAACACGTGGATCAATATCACGCGGCACTGCAATATCTACCATAAATAATGGTTTACCTTTACGCAAACGTTCAACAAATTGCATCAATTCATAGTCAATAACATAATCTGTTGCACCTGTAGACGTAATTAAAATATCCGCTTCTAATAACGAACATTGTAGTTCCTTCATAGATTTTGCTTCACCGTCAAATTTAGCTGCCAGACTTTCTGCTTTTTCGAACGTACGGTTAATTACGGTTACTTTTCCTACACCGCTACCGTAAAGGTTCTCAATAGCAAGTTCCCCCATTTTTCCTGCACCTAAAATTGCTACATGTTTACGTTGTAAAGATCCGAATATTTTTTTCGCTAATTCAACTGCTGCATAAGAGACAGATACCGCGTTTTCACCGATAGCCGTTTCATTATGTGCACGCTTCGCAAATGTCACCGCTTGTTTAAATAGTTGATTGTATACCGTACCTGTTGTTCCAATCTCTTGTCCATTTAAGAAGCTTTTTCGTACTTGTCCTAAAATTTGAGTTTCGCCAAGTACCATCGAATCAATTCCAGCCGTCACTTTAAATAAATGTTCGATTGCCGCATCTTCTTCACGAATTGTTAAATACGAAGAAAATGTCTCCACAGGTAGGTCGAACCAATTTGCTAAAAATTGTTTCACAAAATGACGTCCAGTATGCACTTGATCAACTACTGCATATATTTCTGTGCGGTTACATGTCGAAACAATAACATTTTCTAATATACTTTTTTGCTTCTGCAGCGCTTCCATTGCCTGTGGTAGTTCACTCTCTATGAATGATAACTTTTCACGAATCTCAACTGGCGCCGTTTTATAATTCAAGCCTACTACGATGGTATGCATGAATAACACCTCTCACGTTCTAATTAACAAATCTCATTATAGCACAGTTCGACAATAGTTCATCAATAATTTGTGAACATGTCATGAAGAACTGAAATTCATCTACATTAGAATTATTATAATCTAAGTTTAGCAAATTATACGTTCGGTTTCAAATTTATTGTTTGTCCAGAAATTTTATAAAGAATCAGGATATATTGTTTAACCATCTTCATCTACTTCTATTAATTAGAAGACAATGATTTCCGCTACAGGCTACTCGTTTCCTGCGAGCGAGCGTCGAGCCGCTTCCTCCGCTTCGCTCTGTGCGAAAGCGAAGCGGCAGCAACAATTGTTTTATCTGTGCGAAAGCGTAGCGACAGCAACAATTGTTTTATCTGTGCGAAAGCGTAGCGACAGCAACAACAAAGCGCCCAGCCGGAACGGAAATCAACCCCACGTTTTAGTGAATGCTATAGTTTCTTAAATCACAAAAAAAGAGGCTGGGACAAAACCCATCTCTAAACTAAAAAGCCGGCGAAATTTTACGATCAGTAAAATTTCACCGGCTTTCAATTTTTTTCATAAAAAATAAG
>NZ_JBIWFQ010000026.1:0-82318 GCF_044763105.1 Lysinibacillus sp. NPDC096212
TTGAATGTTTGTGTGGTAACTACATTCTACACGAGGTCGTTATGGGCTTCCTTTATATTGACTTCTAGGTGTTGCACTTAATATTACAATCCGTCTTAAGAAAAGGAGTCCGCTTTCATAATCAGCACTTATTAACAAGTGAAGATGTGCGCTATACGCTTGATCGTTTTAAAACAAGTTCTTCACCACATTCTTGGCTTGTGGAAGATATAGACCAAATAGAGTGTCTTTCTCCTTTTACAATTCGCTTTAAGCTTTTTAAACCAAATGCACTTTTCCCTAGATTTCTGAGCTTCCACAATCTCGTTATATTGCCTGTCAATGAGCCATTCGACGAAAATAAGTGGATAGGAACAGGTCCTTTTCAAATTAAAAAACGGACGGATAACTTACTCGTCCTCCAAGCGTTCGACAATTACTTTCTTACTAGACCAATATTAGATGAGATTGAAATTTATCGGGTACCAATTGAAACAACTCACTCTGCTATGTATGAAGTGCAAAATCACAATGAAACGATTACAACTTACCAACATAAACAAGACATTGAAGTGGGATTTCGCTTTTTGTCATTTAATTTCAAACGCAATACTATTGTTCATAATGCTGCGTTTCGAGAGGCTATTTATCATCTTATGGATGTACGGAAATTGTGGAAGGATTTAGGTCGAAGTAATCTTCAAGAAGCGTCCAGCTATTTCTTTTGGAAATCTAAGCACCAAACAAAGGATATTCAGCGCGTTCAATCTTTACTAGAAGAGGCCGGATATCAAGGAGAATTAATAACTGTATATACGCTGGACAAACAAAACTGTGTTGAGGAAGCCGAGTGGGTCAAACAAGAAGCTCGTAAATTCGGTCTTCACTTAGATGTTAAAGTCTACTCAATATCAGATTACTACGATCCTTCTCTTGAAGAAGCCGATTTATTAATGATGGGTGAAGTTGCTTCGATGGATCATCACTTATCTTTTTTAGGTGCATTTTTAAATAAAGCACTTATTTTTAATCGTTTTTTATCTAATGCTCACTTAGAAAATTTGAATGTCTATTTTGAAAAAATAAAGCAAGCAACGGATTGGCAGACAAGAGAATGTTGGATTAACGAGGTTGAATGTTATATACGACAAGAGAATTTATTTTTATATTTAAATCATCCTATTAAAAGCCGTATCTTCCATCCTATGATTAAGGATATCCAATTTGATTCGTTCGGCTTCGTAGATTTTCGAAAGCTTTGGATTAAGTAGTTTAAATTCTCCCGAATAGTATTCACAACAAATATCATATACTTTAAAGAAGTGTATATTTTTGGATAATCACTAAAAATTAGGAACGGAATTTGTTAATACGTAATGTGAGCGAAGCGGCTCATTGGACGCCCCAGAAAAGCGCTCAGTCGGAACGGAAATCAACCACGCGTTTGGTAATGAGCCATATTTTTTTGAAATTTACTTAATAGATTAAAGGTCGTGACTATGAAATTATGAAGGAAAAATTTTCGGGGGAATAGGTGAAAACAACAATGAAAAAAATCTCTGTATATAAAACAATAGTAGTATGTTTATTATTTATTCCATTCTATCTATTTCAACCAGTCTCACAAATCTCTGCAGATTCTGGGGAACAAGACATTAAGCGTACTATAAATAAGTATGTTGAAAACTTTTTAGAAGAGCAGCGAATTCCAGGGGCATCTATTGCTATTGTTCATAAAAATGATATTTTTTATTCTAAATCGTGGGGCGTAACGGGAGAATCCGAAGAAAAGGTAACTGCTGAAACTCCATTTGTAGTTGGTTCTATTAGTAAATCATTAACAGGTTTAGCCATCATGAGATTGGTTGATGCAGGCATTATTCAATTAGATGATCCAGTTCAAAAGTATATGCCATGGTTTACCCTAAAAGATAAACAAGCCGCTTCTCAAATAACGATTAAACAGTTACTTACGCAAACAAGTGGGATAAGCACTTATTCTGGCTTAGCTATATCGGACAAAGAATCTAAAGATTTAAGTGCTATAAAGGAAAATGCAGAAAGTTTATCGAATGTGAAGCTGACTGCTGCTCCTGGAGAAAAACATCAGTATAGTAATGCTAACTTTTCTATTCTTGGAGCTCTCATCGAAGAAGTGACCAATCAACCATTTTCTGAATATATGGAGGAACAAGTTTTTTCTCCATTAGGGATGAAAAGTGCAGCCGCTAATAGTAGCATGGCCTATGAAAAAGGATACTTATCTGGCTATCAATCATGGCTTGGTCACCCTGTCAAAAGCACAGTCACATTTGATAATGGAGGGACACCCTACGGATATATAACGGCAAGTGCAACAGATATGGTGCAGTACATTAAGCTACTTAGTCACCATGAGCATAACGATTTTTTAAGTAAAAATGCGTTGAACCTTTATATATCGCCATTTGTTCAAACTAGTAAATATCGATATTACGGCCTTGGTGTACGAATCTCATATCCAGAATCCAAAGAAGAAATGATATGGCATTCTGGTTCAAATCCTGACGCACGCTCAGAAGTATTTTATCTACCAGAAACTGATTGGGGCGGGGTAATTCTCACTAACAAAAGTCATATATTAGAGGAAAAATCACTTCTTTACTTGAAAGAAGGGATTATTAATATTTTAAATGGGAAAGAGCCCGTTGACGCACCTAAATATAAACCTACATTTCAAGTCATAACAATTGCTATATTATGTTTACTTTTTGTGATGTTTATTTATCTTCTATTAAAGGTTAAAACTAATAAAGGAAGAGTGTCGGGTATATTCGGTTTTATACTTTTAGTTTTGGCCATTATCTCCATTCCATTATTAAGCTATAATACAGGAACACCTTGGCACACTATTAGATATTTTGCTCCCGATATTGCATTTTTGGCCATAGCACTGGTTACCCTTTTAACATTGAATGGCTTATTATCTATCTATATTGCATTTAAACGACGACAAAAAAGACAACTTCTCTAAGTAGGAGTTGTCTTTTTTAGTTATGCTTGTATTATCAAGGAAAAAGCTTCATATCTAAAATTGATTATTCATTCCCTTGACCGTAGCCTGCTTCCGAGGCCATAGCGTCTGCTTTCGTAACATGTACCGTACCAAATGGATGGTTAGGAGGAGCGTATATTGAATAAAGCTTTAATGGCACATTCCCTATATTCGTGACGTTATGCCACGTTCCAGCAGGCACTACTACGGCATAATTTTCGTAGACTTTTCTTTCATAATTTAAATTGTTTTTACTAGGGCCCATTTGAGCAAATCCCTCACCCTGTTCAATATATAAAATTTGATCAACATTTGGGTGTATTTCCAAGCCAATATTATCACCAACATTAATACTCATTAAAGTAATCTGTGAGTTCTTTCCCGTCCACAGAGTAGTACGATACGTATCGTTTTGCTTAGCTGCATCTTTAAGATTGATGACAAGTGGCTGAGGTCCATAATCTTTTAATACAATACTTCCACCATTGGAAAAACGAGAAGGTTCAGCACTGTTCGCATACCCTACCTGATAAGGAGGTGTCCAATAAACAAGCTGATCTCTATAGCTATACATAGGCATGTTTCCGTAATAAGGAATGTAGTACATTTTCTCAATCCCCTCACACATTATAAGGTTATCCTATGCGACTTGTTCTAGAAATGTACTTATACGTATTTCCATCCTATAGTACAACTTAAAAATTTATTTACTCAAAGGTATCCTCATCCTCAGCATACTCTAAAATATCCCCCGGTTGACAATTCAATACTTTACAAATTGCATTTAACGTTGAAAAACGTATTGCCTTTACCTTCCCCGTTTTTAAATTCGATAAATTGACAATCGATATGTCTACTGCTTCTGCAAGCTCACTTAATTGCATTTTTCTATCAGCTAATACACGATCCAATCTTACGATAATCGTCAATTTCTTCACTTCCTATACTGTTGCATCATACTCTTCTTGTAAAAAAGAGCCATATCTAAATATCCTACCAATTGTCCAAACTATAAAACTACATAGTAGTATGCTCCAATTTATATCAAAAAATCTAAAAGAAACGGATTGAATCCATTCAATATTGTCTAATTCATTATTGTTTAAAAACATATGTAATAATGTTGAAACTATATATGCTTGAACCGTATTACTTAAAAAACTTAAAATTAATAAACTATATGCTACTAGCTCTATTCTTTTACTATTTCTAAGAGTAAATACATCCCCAACAATGACTGATTTAACAAATTTCCATAATAAAATAAAAATTGACATAACAATCAAAGTAAAGATCATCGAGAGTAAAATTAATACGATTGTTTCACTTTTATCATAAACAAAATTACTCGTTATATCTTTATTAAAAAAAACAGTTAATCCATTAAATTTAAAAGAAATGTCAATGTTAGAATCTAAAACTAGTTTATTAATCTTCTCACCAGAGACTGTTAAAGCTACAACTAATAACCCAAAGAGTAATAAGATACATGATGCAATGATTACTATAGTAGCTATTAATAATATATTTAATATTCTCAAACTCATTTTAATATTACGAATTGCTAACGATTGATCCATAACTGCTTCTAACACTCCTTATTATTTGTTCTTTATTTATATTCCTTCCCCCAATTATTGTAGGATATATTATTTCACACCTCCGTTTTGTAGATACTTAAAGCTCGGATATAGTATATATTATAAGCTGATTTCACATCGATGTTTAATAACAGCTTCATGAACTATTTTTTTCAATTCGACTTTTTCTCCAATAAAGGACATACTAACATGAATAAGATTTATCATAAACGAACATTCCAAAAAGTATATGAAATGTCTGGAACTTGATATAGTATGTATTTAGGAAAAAATCAATTTGTTTTGGTGGTGTATATATGAAGAAGTTCATTATGGATTTTTTAATGATTGCAATCGGGGCGATGCTTTTTGCACTGGCTGTAAACTTATTTGTTATACCTAATGATTTAGGTGAAGGTGGCGTAACAGGTTTAACAATCATCGCCTATTATTTGTTTGGATGGTCGCCAAGTATTGTGAGCTTTGCGCTAAACGCAGCTTTATTAGTAGTTGGCTATAAGTTTTTAAGTAGGCAAATGACTATTTATACGATTATTGCAGTATCCCTTCATTCACTGTTTTTACATTTAACAGAATCGTGGTCGATTTCTTCAAATGAAATTATTGTGAATGCTATTTTTGGCGGGGTGTTTGCTGGAGTTGGTATAGGCTTAATTATAAGAGTTGGTGGAACAACAGCAGGGTCAACAATCTTAGCTAGAATGACGAACAAATATTTAGGCTGGAGTATTAGTTACGGTTTATTGTTTTTTGATTTAATTGTAGCTTTTTCATCTTACTTTATTATCGGAGCAGAAGCATTAATGCTTACTGTCATTATGCTTTATGTCGGAACAAAGGTGATGGAGTTTGTTATTGAAGGTGTAAACCCGAAAAAGGCAGTTACGATTATTTCGAATAAGCCAGAAGAGATTGCCAGTCATGTGAGTGGTTTTATGAATCGAGGCGTGACAGTTCTATCAGGCCATGGCTATTACACGAAGGAACAAAAAGAGATTCTGTACATTGTTATTAGTAAACAGGAAGTTGTGAAGTTAAAGAAAATTGTCAAAGAAATAGACACGGATGCTTTTATTGCTATTCATGATGTACGAGATGTTTTTGGACATGGATTTATTGAATTATCTAAGGCGTAATTAAGAAACTAAGAAAACACCTTTTGTTGAAAATGGGGATTATCCCTTTAAAAATCAACATAGAGGTGTTTTTTCTATTGAACAATCTTTCACTATTCATACTAATCCCTACGGAGTCGCCCAGCCTCTACTCCAATCAACTTATATACATAGTATACGTTTTACAAATGCATCTAAAATTTCGGCGATGAAGCCTTTATTCCTCAACCTGTAAGGAAATTTCAATAATCCTATCTAAAAGTTGCGTATAAGTAATTCCGGCCGAGGATGCGCTTTTTGGGAGTAGGCTGTTTTTTGTCATCCCTGGCAATGTGTTAACCTCCATGACGTATGGGATTCCATCCTTGATCATCATATCGATTCTGGCATAAACACTACACTTTAATGCGCTATAGCAGGCTTTTGCGGCTTCAGCAACACGTTCATGTATGGCAGGTGGAAGTTCTACAACTTCCTCTATCGTAGTGGCATCCTCATATTTCGCTTTATAGTCAAAGAACTGCGCTGTATGGCGAATTGAAATAATCGGTAATAGCTCCCCGTTTAAAATGGAGCATGTTATTTCTTCACCTTCTATATATTTTTCAATAATGATTTCAGGATCCCATTTGAATACTTCCTCAACCGAAGTGAGTAAAGCATCTTTATCATTAACTATTTTTACCCCTACACTGGAGCCACCCGAATTAGGTTTAACTACTAACGGATAGCCCATCTTATCTAATTCATCAAACTGAAGCTCCTCGATAATCGAATGATGAAGCCAATCCGGTGTTTCAATGCCTTCATAACGTAGAATTTTTTTCGAAATATTTTTATCCATACACATACTACTTGAAAGTATACCACTACCCGTATACTTAACGCCCATAGCCTCTAGTACACCTTGAATCGTACCATCCTCTCCAAATTTGCCATGTAATGCTATTAAAGCAATATCAATATCTCTCACCTTTTCAATAAGCTCTGACGTGTTATTTTCATTTAGTGCAATAGCTACCACTTCGTATTTACTCTTATCTAAATGAGCGATCATTTCTTCCCCTGTCATGATAGAGACCTGCTTTTCTGAGGAAACGCCCCCCATAATAACGCCAACTTTCATATGTTCAACTCCCTATTTCATTTTTCAAAGTATCACCAATAATCTTAATGCCACGCACAATATCCTCTTCTTTTAGCCGAGAAAATCCTAATCGAAATGTGTTACTGCCTTCGCCATTGCTATAAAAAACGTCTCCAGGATAAAAAACAACTCCCCTTTGATAGCACTTCTTCAATAGTGTACGAGCATCCATTCCTTTTTCTAGCTCAATAAAGAGATGAAGTCCACCATCTCCTGTCAGTCTTTTAAAAGGAATGTAATGATGGCAAGCTTGACGGGCTAATTCATATTTTTTCTTATATACGAACTTCGCCTTTTTTAAATATTTTTCAAAATAACCATCCTGTAAATATTGATAAAGCACAGCCTGATCTAATGTCGATGTATGAATAGTACGTGCTCTTTTCATACTTTCCAGACAGTGGATGAGTTCCTTATCAGCTAATATCCATCCAACACGTAAGCCCGGAAAAAGAATTTTAGAAAAGCTACTAATATAAATAACATTGTTGCCCTCACCGATAAAAGTCATTAGCGGTGCTAAATGCGAGCCTGAATAACGTAATTCCTCATTAAAGCCATCCTCCACAATCGGAATTTGATATTGCGAAAAAAGCCTAATAATTTCAGCTCTTTTTTCAGAAGATGTCACAATACCTGTCGGATTATGATAGGACGGGATTAAGTAAGCAAAATCAAATTCCTTTTCCGATAAGCTTTTCTTAACTTGTTCAATATCGATACCATCATCCTTCATGTCGATTCCGTGGATGTCAAATCCGTGTAAGCGAAAAAGCTTTAATGCCGCATGGTGAGTAGGGTTTTCGCAAATAACACGTCCGGATTTTTTACTTAAAGAAGATAATAAAATATCCAAGCCCTCGGTAAAGCCATTCGTAATTAAAATATCTTTATTGGAAATATCTACACCCTTCATTTCCATATAGTGAAGAAGGTACTCGATTAAAGGTTTATAGCCTTTTGCGTATCCGTAATTCAACACGACATCTCCTTCAAGGGACATACGGGTCAAAAAGGCTCTTTTAAAATTTTCAACATCAAAAAGCTTTTCTTCAGGGGCAACACTATTGAAGGAAATCATCCCTTTTTCTCCATGAATATCTTGCTTCATTAAATCTAATTCATCAGCTAACAAAGTAACGTTATTTAGCCTCTCCTTCCAATTAAATTCGACAGATGAAGCTTTCAACGTTTCGACTTTCCCTACAAAATTACCTTTTCCTTTTACAGCATAGATCATGCCCTCTTGCTCTAAATCTGCATATGCATTCAGTACCGTATTTCTACTGATCGATAATAATTTACTAAGTTCACGGGTAGATGGAAGTTTTTGATGCTCCAGCAAGTGTCCCTTCACAATCTTTTCTTTCAAATAATCTTTTAATTGAATATAAACCGGACGATCATCGTTAAGCTTAAAATCATTAAACACTTCCTATACCCCCTTGCTTTATTTTTACATAACTGTATCCAACTCAAAAGGTCCACAGGATAGGGATTTTTCCTTCCTTGTGGTACGATTTCTAGCTCGTAAAAAATTCAATCCTTCAAAATGAAGAATTGCACCTATTATAGGCTAATTATAATTGAGGATAAAAATACATTTTGAAGTCCTTTCTATCATCCCGTTCTTTAAGCAATTAATCATAATTATTTCCCGGGAATAATTGAAAGGACCTAATCTCAAAGCCTTTTATTCACAACATCTTAGCCTTTTGAAGAATCATTTGGATAAACGGCTCTTTTTCCTTTGTGTATGTCGATCGAATCGATATTTAGACGCTAATTGATTTTTTAATACCGCATATTCATTTGCTGCTTTTGGATGTGATCTAAGATAATCAAGGAAAAGTAATTTTTCAGCCCATTCATTACCGTTATATTCACAAATATGTAAATGGATTGTTCCCTGCCCCCATAATCCCTTTCTAAAAAATCTTCTATCCTTAAACTGTAGTTTCGGTACATATTCATAGTCAATTTTACTTAAAGCGTCTATGAAGCTCAGCACTTCATCTAAACTCCGGACACCAACAAGAATATCAATAATCGGTTTCGCTTTTAGTCCCTTTATCGATGTACTTCCAATATGCTCAATACGAATAGCACTATCACCTAAAGCTTTTCCAATTTCGTTTTGTTCAAATGCATATTGTTGCTCCCAATGTGGATTATATTCGGAAAGCTGAACTTTAATTTTCCGCACAAGCTTACCTCCTCATTGATTCTTTTTAAATAAACCTACTAAAAATCCTTCTAGACCGAAATATTGATCTTCATCAGATATGGCTATCATTTTCCGTATTTCTATTTCTTCTAATGATTGAAATATTTCTTTTAGTTGATTTTTGGTATACCCTAATCCGCCTTCTAAGCTACGTTTTCTATATACTTCTTCATCTGAGATGGCGGAACCACCACATGCACCATGTTCCTCAAATGAGCATAAAGCGAAGTAACCATTAGGCTTTAATAATTTATGAATCAATTCAATATACGTCACACGACGATGAGGTGCTATATGATGAAAACAACCTGAATCATAAATAAAATCAAAGCTCTCTTCTTGTAGATTCAGTTCAAAAATATTAGCACAAATGAAATCTACATTTACGTCTGCTTCATCAACCCTTTTTTGCGCCCATTGCAATGCATGATCCGATAAGTCGACACCAACAACTGAACAGCCTTGTTTTGCTAAGTAAATGGCATTTCGTCCAGCGCCACAGCCTAACTCTAAAACTTTATCTGGCTGAATCACCTTTTTTTCAAAATAGCTTACTAGATTTTCATCAGGTTTATTAACAAAAAAAGGTACCTTTTTAAATGTTTGATCATAAAATCCATCCCAAAATCCCTGCGGTTCACGTAATAAATTATCTAATACAACTAGCAATTGTTCATTTGATTTGATTAGCATTTTACGCCTCCAATTTGCATCTATCTAAAAACTAAATATTCTATCTCTTTATTATATGGTATATTCCTCCAAGAATGTTATCAATCTTTCTTCCGAATATAGATAACTATCTCTCCTTCTATTAGTTTTGACACTTCTTAATGTTCATTGAAATACAAAATGTTACACTGAAATGGCTAGCATTTCTCACACTGCTTATCGTAAATGTCTCCACCGCACGTCAACAACAAAAATAAGAACATTCCAAAAAAGAGCTAAACGGCTTAAGCCATTGGACTACATGGCTCAAACCGCTTAAAATCTGTTTATTATTTCCACTGTCTGCTTGTAAGGGAGCAATTCATATTTGGTTACAGAATATCAAAGGAAGGAGTTATCTAATGAACTTAAATCTCAAAGCATTGTTTTCTACTTACCGTCATTATCGAACAAAGCCAACTGAGTTAATGTATGACTTTTTTTATTTCTACCATCAACAAGCAAATGAATGGTTTTCTGTTTCCAAGCAAGAGATTTCACAGCGTGACTACCAATGGCTCACTGTTTTTTATACTGAGATCACTTCCACAATATCTCAACCATCGGAAATCTGGTATGAATTTTTATATTTGAACGGTGACATACCATCTAGGCTATCATATAGCAAAGCTCGCGTTATTCAGCTCATCTTTTTAAATGATAATCCTCCTGCTGAAGAATTAAAAGAAGCTACTTTGAACTTTTTCCAGCAAGATACGGTAGTACTTCAGGTTGCAACAAATCGCTTTCTATTAATTGAGGCTATGGATAGTTCGATTAATAAAAAGGAAGATTTCATTGCACTTATTCGCACAATTGAAACAGATTTTTTCGTTCAAATTCATTTGTATCAAGGCGAAGCTTATGAAATAAATAAGCAATTCCCAAGTAAGTTCCAACGAGAAGCTCAATGGTTCGAGGAATGCTTACATTATAAAAATGCTGAACAATTTTATTCATTTGAAACGATATTCCCTATTTTATTAACGCAACAAATGCCTACTTCCATATTGAAATTTATAGAGGAACAAATTTTAATACCTTTGCAGTCTGATATGGAGTTGCTTGACACAGTCAAGACATTTTACGAATGTGGTTTAAATATTTCTTTGACATCAAAAAAACTACATATTCATCGAAATACTCTTAATTACCGTTTAGCAAAATTTCAAGAAACAACAAATATTTCTACAAAAAATCTAGACGGCGCTATACTCGTCTATATTGCTAGCTTTCTTCGATCAAAATTACAAAATGCACAAAAATAATGACTGAAAATTATGCATTTTAAATATTTAGTTTTCCCCTACATTTTTTATACACTTAAAAAAACAAACAAAGGGGCTATAAACATGGAAAAAATCATACTTAAAAATATTATTAAAACATATGATGGCGGTGTAACAGCTGTATCTGACTTTAATTTAGCGGTTCAAGATCGGGAGTTTATTGCACTTGTTGGGCCTTCCGGTTGTGGGAAATCGACAACATTACGAATGATTGCCGGCTTAGAGGAAATTTCGTCTGGTGATTTTTTAATAGATGGCAAGAAAATGAACAATGTACCTTCTAAGGATCGAGATATCGCGATGGTTTTCCAAAACTACGCACTATATCCGCATATGACAGTATACGATAATATGGCATTTGGCTTAAAGCTTCGCAAGTTTTCTAAGCAGGAAATAAAAGAGCGTGTCCACAATGCAGCTGCAATTCTCGATTTAGAAAAGTATTTAGATCGCAAGCCGAAAGCTCTATCAGGTGGGCAGCGTCAACGTGTAGCACTCGGTCGAGCAATCGTCCGCGATGCAAATATTTTCTTAATGGACGAGCCTCTGTCCAATTTAGATGCAAAGCTTCGCGTACAAATGCGCGCTGAAATTACAAAGCTTCACCAACGATTAAAAACGACTACTATTTACGTAACACACGATCAGACAGAAGCGATGACAATGGCCACTCGTCTCGTTGTAATGAAGGATGGTATAGTTCAACAAATCGGGACACCTGAAGAAGTATATGGAACACCAGAGAACAAATTTGTTGGTGGCTTTATCGGCTCACCATCAATGAACTTCTTTAAAGGAGTATTCCAAGAAAACGGGATTCAGATTGATGATATTACACTAACTATTCCAGCAGAAAAAAGTAAATTATTAAAAGAACGAGGTTATTTACAAAAAGAACTGTTTCTTGGCATTCGACCAGAGCATATTTATGAAAAATCTTCCGTAAATCCCGAACCGTTCTTCACAGCAATTGACGCAAATATTGAAGTATCAGAATTAACAGGTGCTGAGCTGATGCTACATGCACAATTAAATGGTCAGCCTTATATCGCGCGGGTGAACTCCGATACAAAAATTACACAAGGTCAGGTCGCACATCTACTATTTGACATGTCACGCGTTCATTTTTTTGACTTAGAAACAGAGAAACGCATTCGTTAAGGTTAAAGCCTCTGGCGGATGCTACGGAAATCGTAAAGGTGTTCATATAGGATGTTAGCCGTTATCGCATCCATGCGATAACGACTAACCGACCTGCATCGGTAAAAACGCCACGTCCTGTGGCATTACCGAAATGACCGACATCGTGTCGGCCCTCATGTTGTTGCTGTCGCTTCGCTTTCGCACAGACAAAAACATGTTGTTGCCGCTACGTTAGCACTGCGCTTTCGCACAAAAGACATCTGCAGGCCTAAGCATACAGTCGATTCCGGACACAAGTATGCCGAGGCATACTTGATAAATCCGCCCCTTCCCGTAGAAACCTGCGTAAATTTCACCTTCGTATCCTTTAACATTATTAATAGAAAAAGGCAGCAAACAAACTTTCATTTGTTTACTGCCTTTTGTTATTTTATCGCTGCTCCGTAAAGACCCGCTTCACCTTTATGAATGCTGCTTTCAATGATTTGCTCTTTCCCTGCAAAAGGTGTCCCTACAAAATGCTGCTGAATCGCTTCTTTAATATAGTCAATGATTTTAGGATGATGATTAAAAAAGCCTCCTCCTAAAACGATACAATGTGGATCAAGCAGAAAAATTATTTGCTGCAACTGTTTCTCTACGGATTGGACTAATGGCTCCAAAATCTTATCGACGATCGGATTTCCATTGTAGTAAAGTTCCATAATATCCTTCAATAATATCTCAGAATCACCGAGTAGCTTTCTCCCTAATTTTTCAATTGCTGGTCCAGCTACACTTTCTTCTAGTGTAGTTCCGTCATTATCGACAATACTAAAGCCAATTTCACCAGCTAATCCGGTTCCCCTTAAAAATTCACCATTGACAACCGTACAGCAAGAAATACCGGTGCTTAATGTAACATATACCATCGTTTCTTTGGAGAACTCTCTAGCTCGATATTCTCCCCATGTTGCTATATACACATCGTTGTCCATTTTAATATGAGCATGTGGGAACACTTCAGTTAAACGCGTACAAATCGGAAAGTTCTCCCAAGGTATATTATTTTGATAAACCGCGATACCTTTTTCAATATCAACGATACCAGGCACACCAATAGATACCTTTGAAATTTCATTAAAAGTAACTTCCTTTTCTGCACATAGCTGTGCAAAGCTATCAATCAAACAAGCAAATAAAGCTTCTCGATTTGTTTTATCACTAGCCACTTCTCTTGTGCTCAACAATTGCTGATGTATATCAAATAAAGCCGCTGCTAATTTTGTTCCACCTACGTCTGCTACTAAAATGTAACTCATCTTTTCACCGCCAATTTTCTTATCCCACATTAACGACCAGTAGTGTCTGATTGATTCGGGATAACTGGACGTTAATTACACAATAACTTTTACCTATTCACTGAATGAAGTGTTTCATTTAAAGGCTTACCACTTGCGTTAAATTACGTGGTTTATCTGGATCATAGCCTTTGAATATTGCGCGTTGATACGCTAACAACTGGAAATATGGAACTACTTCAACAAGTCGATTCAAGTCATCTATTTCTTCTGAAAGTCTAATGATTAAATCTGCTTCCAAGTCTGCTGATGCTATACCAATTACAGCAACAAAACCACCAAGCTTTTGAATATCTTTTATTAACGCTTGATCGAAGTCCTTGGTTTCGTTTTGTGTAAATAAAATAACAACCGTTTCTTTATCGACAATAGAAATTGGGCCGTGGCGGAATTCTAAATTAGAATAGCTTTCACATTCTGTTTGTGTCATTTCCTTTAGCTTTAACGTTGCCTCTTTAGCTAATCCGTTATAAGCACCTGACCCTAAAAAGATAAAGCGTTTTTTCGTTAAATCCTCTGTCACTAGCTTTAACTGCTCTCCATTGCCTAATGCTGTTTTAACAAGTGCAGGGATTTTTTCTAATTGTTTCATCAATTCAGCACGTTGACTAATCTTTGCCGCGTATAGTTGAAGCGCATATAACATATTAGAAAATGATTGCGTCATTACAACACTTTTTTCTGAAATATCGTTTAAGGCAATCACTTCATCTGCTACTTCAGCCAATGGTGTATCACCATTACACGTAGCTGCCATTGTACGTATATTCTCTACTCCGTTCAAATGCTCCAATGCCATAATAATTTCAGAAGTTGTTCCTGAGCGTGAAATACCGATAATATTATACTTTTTATTTGATAGAATATGGGTATCCGTGTGTAAAAATAACTCAGATGCTGGGACTGCTACCGCTACTTCTCCTGTAGCCGATTGGTAATAACGTGCTGCTGCAATTGCTAAATAGAATGATGTTCCACATCCTGTGAAAAGAACTATGTCTACAGGATCTTCATTGAGTGTAAGCGACTGAACAATCTCTTTTGTTTTACCTAATTGTTGAGCTTGTTTCATAATCTCATTATACGTGTGCATAAATAAAACCCCTATCTCTCTTTAATTTTAGTTATTTGTAGCTCTTTGATGAGACTTTGAACAGTCCCCTTTTGTACTTTCGCAATTTCTTTTTCGCCTGCATTTGCAGAGCCACATGCAACAGCCCATTTATATGCCTCTGTACAGTCCACACCTTCTGAAAGCTTATAGACAAGTCCTCCTAAAAACGCATCACCGCTACCAACTGTATTTACAACATTAATTTTCGGTGCATTTACTTGATAAACCCCTGAACGATTAACAAATAAAGCGCCTTTTTCGCCCAACGAAAAACATACATGCTCAATTCCTAAATCCTGTATTTTTTCACCAGCTTGAATTAAGTCGTCTTGTGCTACAGCCTGCTTCCCGATTAATTGAACAATTTCATCCTCATTAGGTTTAATAATAAAAGGTATTGCTTCAACGCCTTGCTTCAAAGCTTCTCCGCTCGTATCGAGAGCAACCCGAACACCTTTTTGTTTTAATAATCGAATAATCATTGCATAAGCAGCCATCGGTACACCCTTAGGTAGACTTCCTGAGAGCACGAAATATTCAGAACACTGCGTTTGGGTTTCAATCCAATTCAGCATTTCTTGCCATTCATGCTGGTGAATCGTTGGCCCGTCTTCTAAAAGCTCGGTCATTTCCTTCGTTTGCTTATTTGAAACGGTTAGGCAAATTCGACTTTCGCCTTCTATTTGAATAAATCCTGTTTGCATTTTCTCTTCTTTTAAAAGTGCCTTTATTTTTTCCCCATTTAGTCCACCAACGAAACCACCAACGAACACTTCACCACCTAGCGTTTGAATGACGCGTCCGACATTAATGCCTTTTCCCCCACCTTGCTGCAGCCTCTGCAATACACGATTTGTCTCACCAAGCATTAAAGAATTCATTTCATATACTTGATCGATGGCTGCATTTAAAGTTATCGTCGTAATCATTTTTGTAACATCACAATCTTTTGCTCTACTAACTCAATTAATGCCTCCCGTGCAGGAAGAAAATACTTTCTAGGATCATTTTCTGTCGGATTTTCTAAAAAGAAGGCTCTTAATTGCTCGGCAAATAAATCTTTTAGCTCTGTTGAAAAATTCACTTTCGCAATACCGCAATTTAAAGATTTACGTACGCTTTCTTCTGGTACACCTGATGCACCATGCATTACTAATGGCACATTTGTAGCACGGTGAATTTCCTGCAGTAGTTCGAATTGTAGCTGTGGTTCTTGCTTATACTTACCGTGTGCTGTGCCAAAAGCTGGCGCGAACGATTGGATACCTGTTTCATTCACAAAGCGTTCAGCTAGTTTAGGATCCGTGAAAAAGGCCATTTTTTCGTCAACCGTTACATCATCTTCTACACCACCAATTGTTCCAAGCTCTGCTTCGACAGGTACATTAATTGCACTTGCAGCATCTACAACTCTTTTCACAAGATTAATATTTTCCTTAAAAGGCAATGTAGAACCATCAATCATCACCGACGTATAGCCTGCTCGTAAACATTCCATTACAACTTTATATGACTCACCGTGATCTAAATGTAGGGCTACTGGTACTTTTGCTTGTTCAGCAGCTGTTTTGGCAAGCGCAATCATATAATGCATTTCTACATATTTATAAGTGCTTGAAGTCGTTTGTAAAATAACAGGTGCACCTACTTTCTCTGCTCCTACAATAACCGCTTTAATAATTTCCAAATTATGCGCCCCGAAAGCACCAATTGCATAATTATTTCTATAAGCGTCTTCTAACATTTCTTTCGTCGTTACTAGTGGCATAATCGAGTTCCTCCCTCAATGGGTTGTTGGTATGATTTATAGTATAAAAATTCAGATAACTTATGTGACATTATTAAAAACAATTATGTCAATGAGCTTAAAATGCCTATAAAGTATGAACTCACCGACAAAACAAATGGGTTGATTTCCGTTCCGACTGAGCACTTTCCAGAGTCGCCCGATTAGCAGTTTAGGCCAAAAGGATGTTAGGTACGAAGGCGTTATCACAGGACACGATACTTTTAGCCTTCGTTCCTCTATAAGTTTGAAGCAGAATCATCTCTGTGATTGCCAAGGAGTCGCTCAGTCTTGCACTCCAATCAAACACTACACTTAGCATGTATCTTTTAGCATGATATTCCATTTTTATAACGATAAACGGAACTTCTTCACGTCTGTGCGAAAGCAAAGTGTCAGAAGCAACGTAAGCGGAAAAAGCACTCGCCCCTCAGCGAGTAGTCAAAGAAACAGAAATAACCCACATTTTAAATACCAGCATTCACAAAGATTCCTTGGACTTTTTATTCTTTAACACTATAAAACTCATAGAGAGGAACTATGAGTTTAATTTAATTCTGTATAAAACCGGCAGCGATCGCCTCTTACTATTGAAATGCAAAATTCAACTGGCTTTCCTGAAGTATCAAATGCAGTACGTTCTAGTAATAAAGCGGGTTTTCCTGCCTCCGTTTTCAACAAATGCGCCTCATCTCTACTAATGAGAACAGGTTCGAAAGCTTCTTTTGCCCTCACAACGATAATGTCAAAACGTTGTGCTAATAGGCTATACAAGGAAGAGGAACTAACCTCATGTAATATTTCACTATCCTTGATGATACTTTTAGGTAAAAATGACGATTCTAAAACAATTGGTTCATTATCGGCAAAACGTAAGCGTTTCATTTCAATGACTTGTTCATCTTCACCTAATTCAAGACTGTGTCTAACCTTTGTTGAAGGGAATACTTCCTGAATCTCAAGTACTTCATCTCTTGGGTTTAGACCTTTTTCTTGAAGCACACGACTAAAACTATAAAAACCACCCAGCGATTGTTCAAACCTTGGCTTCGCAACAAAAGTTCCTTTCCCTTGAATGCGGTATAATTTTCCTTCTTGTACTAATTCTTCTATTGCTTTCTTTGCAGTATTTCGACTGACGCGAAACATCTCCATCAATTGATTTTCAGAATCAATTTTATCCTCTGGCTTCCACTCACCCGATTGAATCTTAGCAGATAATCTTTGTTTCAATTGATGATATAGCGGGATTACACTAGCTTGATCTAACGGTTTCATCTTCTACTCATCCTTCTCCTAGGTTTTGTTATCAATATATCATCTAATCAAAAAGATGCCTATCGATATATCAATTCTTTTCAAAGGCAAGATTCCCTAAGCAAAAGGTTTTCTCTATTTCTCCCTCAGCATTAAGCCAAACAACATCTGCATCTTTCCCTACAGCGAGAGAGCCTTTACGATCAGAAACTTCTAAATGGATTGCTTGATTTAGAGAAACGAGACGAACTTGTTCGATTAGTGAAAGTGTCAGCCACTCTTCTATGTTTTTTCTTGCTGTATTCATATTCAACACACTTCCTGCTAAGGAGCCTGTTTTACGTTGAATACAGCGATTATCAAACACTTCTACTTCTTCGCCACCTAATGTATAAATACCGTCTGGCATTCCCTTTGCACGCATACCATCAGTAATGACAAGCATGCGATTCAAACCTTTCATTTTACGAATCATCAACAGCAAATCTTTATGAAAATGTATATTATCTGGAATCAGTTCAACATAGACATCATCTTCTAATAGCACTGCCCCTACAACACCTGGTTCGCGATGATGAATGCCTCTCATTCCATTAAATAGATGGGTTGCATGTGTAATACCTGCTCTTATGGCACAGATAGTCATATCATAGTTAGCATCGGAGTGACCAATAGATGCGATCACATCTTTACTTTTCAATGCCCGAAGTAATTCAAAATTCACATCTTCCTCTGGTGCAAATGTAACCAAGCGAATTAATTGATTTGACTTGTCGTATAAATCATTAAATTGCCTAGCATTTGGTTTTAAAATTGATTCCTCTGGCTGCGCTCCCTTTTTTGATCGATTGATAAACGGACCTTCCAGGTGAATTCCTAACATTTCAGCTACCGCAGTAGGCTGTTCTTTGTTATAAAACGCAAGTGCTTCGATAGCAGCTTCAATTTCTGACATAGGGCTTGTCGTCGTTGTTGCTAAAAAGGCTGTTACACCTTCGCTTGCTAAATATTTTGCAATTTTTGCATAATCAGCAGGGGCGCCATCCATAAAGTCATGCCCTAAAGCACCATGTACATGTATATCGATCATCCCGGGAATAATATAGCCTTGTTGCTGACAATCAATAATATTGTCAGACGATATCAATGGAGGGCAATTATTCATTTGATCGATTACTGCAATTTCCCCATCTACCATTTGTAAAAAACCATTCGCTAAAATGCCATCTTCCATCACAATATTGGCATGAATGATCCATGTCTTGTTCATGAAGTCACCCCTTCATTGGGATAATGCTCTGATTTTATTTGTGCTTCAGCTTCCGTTTTCTTTTTGAAAATATGCGATGACATCCAAGATAAAAATAAAGCTGTTAAACTAACGCCGAAAAACGGCAATAATCCTGGAATCCAACTAAAAATGCGATATAATACGGCAATCCCTGCAATAGAGCCGATCATTTGAAGTGGGTATGCTACGCTAAATAATATCGAAACAGCAAAGTAACGGATGGATGGTAGCTCATAATGAGCGTAAATTTGAAAAATATTCAATACCATAATGCAAAATAGAATACTAATCGTTACAAATAAGGTAAGCAATAGTAAACCTATCATCCCATGAAACGACGAAATTATCTGGAAATTAATTGTTAAAAAGTAGCCGATACCTAAAATAACAATACCTATTTTATTCGATGAAATAAACTCTATTTTATATGTCTTCCAATATGTTTTGACAAGTAGTTTTAAATCGTCCTCCCCTTGCAACCTTTTACGTAATGTTGTAAACATCGCAACAGTTGCGGGAGTAATTCCGAATAAAATAAGTCCAAGTAAGGTTAAGCCAATCCACATTAACTGTAACACTGCTAACAATGTTATTAACTCAACTGTCCAGTATAATTTCCCTTTCCATCCTTCAAATTTCATTTACTTTGCCTCCCTACAATAGAAATCCATGCACGACTAAATTCGCCGCGTATGTCTCATTCTTATCCCACATTAACCGGCAGTCAGGCATCTGCATCAAAAGAATAAATAAATTGAAGCTCAACTGCCAGTAAATGTTCGATTAGTTCCAGACAATAGGTTGTTGGTCACACAAGCGTTTTCATAGGAAGTGAGAGTTTTAGCTTGTGTTCTTTTATCATTCAATGAGATGACACCGACTGTATGAAGCTACACTTTATTTTTTTGTACGGTCATATGCTGCTTGAGCTACTTCCATATATTTCTCTAAGCCCATCTTCTCAATTGTTTTCTTATAGTCATCCCATTTGTCGAAGCTTGTCTTACCTGTAATAAAGCTTGCTGTCATCTCATCCACATATGTTTGAATGTCTGTTAAAATAGCTGACACTTGATCATTTTCCTCTAATGTGAAGTTCAAGCCTGGAATAATGTCTTCATCTTTCAATGCATATGGCATTACTTGCTTAGCATTGTTAATTGAATTTTCTTTAGCTTCTGCCCCTTGGAAATACTTTTGTGTAACGATTCCAGGGTAGTAACCGCCTGGCCATGTTAGGTAGTCACTTATTGCTTGATCTAAGTTTTTACCATCAGGGCTGTTGGTAATGTTATCTACATACTTTACATTACCAGCTGCATCTTCCTCGTAAGTTACACCCTTAAAGCCCATGAAGAACATTTTTGTTCCCTCATCACCGTATAAATGGTCAATCCAACGTACCATCGCTTCAGGGTTTTTCGCTTTATCTGTGACAACAAACATTCCTAAATTACCAAGACCGTTAGACATTGCTGTAAATTGACGATCTCCATTAGGGCCTTCTAATACATGCGCACCTACATAACCATCTAATTTGAACAATTCTTTCGGATCTACTTCACTTAGCATACCGAAAGTCCCTTTACCTGCTTCAGCAGCGAATTTTTGAGGCTCTGTTGTGAAAACATCTTTATTGATTAAATCCTCGCTATACAATTTGTTTAAAAATTCAAGTAATTGTTTGTATTCGTCTGTTGTTGGAACGAAGCGGAATTCTTCAGTTCCTTCTTTAAAGTCTAAATTCAGATTCATCGTTCCTTGTTTGTTCAAGCCGAATGAACCTCTTAAATAATCAATAAATTGCTTAATTCCATAACCAGATCCCCAGCCTTGCTCGTCCTGTTGACCGTTACCGTTTGGATCGTTTTCTTTAAATGCTTTAAGCACTTTATATAAATCTTCTGTCGTTTCAGGTGATTTTAAGCCTAGTTTATCTAGCCATTGCTGATTGATCCATGGTGCTCCTACACGAAGAGACTCAAACTTTGGATCATAGATTGTTGGGAAACCATAAATATTTCCATCTGCCATCGTAATACCTTGCTTTACAGTCGGGTATTCTTCTAAAAGCTTTTTGAAATTCGGTGCATATTTATCAATATAATCATTTAATGGTAGGAATACGCCTTGCTGACCATACTTGATTAAATCAGTTCTTGAGAATGCCGATGCAAAGAAAATTTCAGGATAGTTCCCTGCTGCTAAAAGTAAGTTCTTTTTATCTGCTAATACTTCTGTTTGAACTGTTGTCCAATTAATATGGATGTTAGACATTTTTTCATATTCTTTCCATAGCATTAAGCTATTCCAATCTTGTGAAGCAAAAAACTTAGCTGCAAATCCATCTACTTCAATTTTTTCTTTAGCAATGGGCATCCCCGTAGCACTCACATTGTCGGCGTTGCCGCTTGTACTTGCTTTATTTTCTTTATTATCTGAACAAGCTCCTAAAATACTAGCTGCTAACATCATAGTTGCCATCAAACCATATACACGTTTCTTTTTCATCGCCATTTAAATCGCTCCTATTCTTTAACCTTTTAATGAACCAATCATGACACCTTTTACAAAATATCTTTGTAAGAACGGATAAAGCATTAGCATTGGTAGGTTGGCAATGATTAAAACAGCATATTTCAACCCTTCAACGCTAAGTTTTTGAGCTAGAAAGCTTTCTGAAGTTGCTTGAATCATATCATCGGCTTGTCCTTGAATTAAGATTTGTCTAAGTATAAGTTGGAGTGGAAACTTGCTTTGGTCTTGTAAATAAATTAAAGCTTGAAAATACGAGTTCCAATGTCCTACTGCATAGAATAAAACCATTACTGCCATAACAGGGAATGATAGTGGTAGTACAATACTCCATAAAATTCGAAAGTTTCCTGCTCCATCAATCGTTGCGGATTCCTCTAATTCATGAGGAATCGATTGGAAGAATGTCCGCATAATAATAATATTCCATACAGCAACAGCATTCGGAATAATCATGACCCAAAATGTATTAATCATGCCTAAGTCACGAATTAATAAGTATGTTGGTATTAACCCTCCACTGAAGAACATCGTGAATACCATAAATGCCATAATGAAACCTTTACCTTTCAAATCTCTACGTGAAAGAGGATAGGCTGCACAAATTGTCATCACAATATTCAATACCGTTCCGAAAAATGTGTACTTCAATGTATTGATAAATCCATTAATAATTTCTGGATTTTGAAATACCTTTTTGTATGCTTCGACAGTAAAGTCCCTCGGCCATAACCACATATCACCTGAGATAACATACTGCGGATTACTTAATGAAGCACTTAATACAAAAAGCAATGGGTAAAGAACGATAATCGCAACAATTGCTAAAAAAATATAATTAAAGATTGTAAACGCTTGATCGCCTTTCGATTCTTTCAATTTCACCACTCCTTTACCATAGGCTTGTATCACTTACTTTTTTCGCTATTTGGTTTACCATAATGAGAAGGATAAAGTTAATGATAGAGTTGAATAAACCTACAGCCGCTGAAAAGCTATACTGCGCTTCTATAATCCCGCTTCGATAAACAAAGGTTGAAATGACGTCCGAAGTCGATATATTTAAATCATTTTGCAATAAAAATACTTTTTCAAATCCAATTGCCATAACTGATCCTACGTTCAAGATAAATAAGATAACGATTGTTGGCATAATCGCCGGGATGTTAATATGAATAATTCTCTGAAATTTTGATGCCCCATCCATCATTGCTGCTTCATGCTGCGCTGGATCTACCGCCGATAACGCTGCAATATATATAATGGAACTCCACCCCATTGTTTGCCATACGTCTGATAGTACATAGATTGACTTAAACCATGCTGGCTCCGAAATAAAATCAATCGGCGTACCACCAAACAACGTAATAACTTGGTTAATCATCCCGTCTGACTTTAAGAAAAGTAACAACATACCTACTACAACTACTGTTGATAGAAAATGCGGTGCATAAATAATTGTCTGTATAAACTTTTTAAACCGAAGACTTTTCACTTCATTTAACAGTAATGCAATAATAATCGGTACAGGGAAAGATACTAGTAACGTAAATACACCAATTCCTATTGTATTTTTAATTAATCTCCAAAAATAATAACTATCAAAGAAGCGTTCAAAATGCTTAAAACCTACCCATGGGCTACCAGTAATCCCCTTTGTAGCAATAAAGTCCTTAAAGGCAATTTGCAAGCCGTATAACGGATAATAATGGAAAATCAAAAAGTAAAGGATGACAGGGACTAATAATAAATAAAGCTCCCAATTTTTCCTGATAGATTTCTTCCACTCTACCCAGTGATTCCTCTTTACTTTTGATTGCTTTTTGAACAAACGCTTTGTTTTAAATGGCTTTTCTTCAACAGTTGTTTCATCCAAAAGCGTCATACATACACCCCCTATTTATCAATGCTGTAGAATAGTAGATTCCTGTGAAATTTCAACAACTCTTCCCCCATTACGGAGTGATTCCGTTGCTGCACAGCCAACTGCTACGCTCATACGACCAGCAAATGGAGTTGTTAAAGGCTCTTTATTGTAAAGTATTAGCTCTACGAAATCTTGCGCAATTTTAGGATCTGCTCCCCCATGGCTTCCTTCCTCGGGTTTCATTTCATAAACAACATCACTAAGCTCTTCCCAGGAATTAGATTTACGCGTCTTCAAATAAATTTTATTGTTTACATCATCATTTTCGATACGCCCTTTCGTACCGATAAATGTATAATTTCGTGAATAATCTGGGGTGAAGTGACATTGTAAATAGGAAGCTTTTATACCACCCTCTAATTCCATAATGAGCATGTTATTATCCTCAACATCAATTTCTTCTCGGAACGCACATTCCGTGAATGTATGTGGGACGTATTCTGGACATGTTTTTTTCTGATCACATGTCGGACATGTTAACGTATTTGGTTTATCTCCACCGTAATAATCTAAGCTACCAAATGCAGATACTTTCGTCGCATGTTTTCCAGAAATCCAATGAATCACATCTAAATCATGTGAGCCTTTTTGCAGTAATAGAGATGTTGTATTTTTGGAATTACCGTGCCAATCATGATAATAGAAGTAACCGCCAAAGCCAACAAAGTGGCGGACCCAAATGGCTTTTAATTCTCCAATAGCACCTGAATCGATTAAGCCTTTCATCGTTTGATACATCCCCATATATCGCATATTAAAACCGACCATTAGATGCTTCCCTGATTTTTTCCATATATCTAAAATTCGATCGCAACCCTCCACTGTAATCGCTAAAGGTTTTTCAGCATATACGTGCTTTCCTGCTTCTAAACAAGTAATAATATGTTCTTCATGTAAATAATCCGGTGATAAAACTGCAATAGCATCAATATCGTCTCTTGTTAGTAATTCCTTATAATCCTTCGTTAAAAATAAAGGTGTTTCAAATTTTTCTTGAAATTTATCTAAACGTTCTTGAGAAATATCAGCCAAAGCAACAATTTCTGATTCTCCATCAGGCTTATGCCAATATTGAGCTAAACCTCCTCTTAATCCAGCTCCAATTACTCCAATGCGTACTTTCTTCATTGATTTTCCCCCTTTAAAAATCTTGCATTCAATTGTATTAAGTAAACGTTTACATTTGATACTGATTTTAAAAATCATCCACAACAACACAACTACATGTCAACACGTTGTAGGTACAAGTTAGATCGAAATAGTATAGTGAATATTCCAAAAATTACGCTGAAATAAATATATAATTCTAACCATAAATATGTCAATACCCCAAATTTAGTCATATTATATAATTTTTTTGCTATTAATCTCTTCGAAAAAAGTTGACTCATCTGCGAATACAGAATATTCAATACATCTCTAAAAGCTCAACCCTCTCAGTATAAAAGATATAATTCCCTCACAATAAACCAAAATTTCTAACTTATAATGGTCATCAATAGATTATATAATATAACAACAGGGATATTATCCCACTTATTATACATTACATAATATTTGTGGATATTTTATCTAAATCGATTACACTAAACATAAGATAAAGTGAAACTCTAATTGGTGGCGTTTCTTCATCCTCCACCGATTATTAGTCTTCACCAATCGAGATTTTCCAGACGGTACCAGAAAAATTACTGCCCGTTAATATAGGATCAACCGAAAGGAGTTGCAACATGGAAGAAATCTTGACGATTACGAATTTGACGAAGCGTTATGGTAGTAAGGAAATATTAAAAGGAATCGACTTGCACGTCTCGCGAGGTGAAATAATTGGTTATATCGGTCCGAACGGTGCAGGTAAAAGTACCACTGTCAAAATCATTTTGGGGATCGAAGGCGATTACGGTGGAGAAATTAAGCTTTTCGGGGAGAATATTGGAAAAGACAGCATTGAATATAGACGGCGTATTGGCTATGTACCAGAAATAGCAGATGTTTATGATAATTTATCTGGTTACGAGTATTTAACCTTCATCGGCCAGCTTTATGGCCTTGAATTAGAAGTCGTTGCTGATAAATCAAAATCCTTAATGGAATTGTTTGGTGTTGGTGAAGCGTATCATTCAAGGATATCTTCTTATTCAAAAGGGATGCGGCAAAAGCTATTAATTATCGCTAGCCTTATACATAATCCCGATTTGTTATTTTTAGATGAACCGATCAATGGATTAGATGCGAATAGTGTGATGATCTTTAAAGAGATTTTGATTCAACTAGCTGCCCAAGGAAAAACAATATTTTATTCCTCTCATATTATGGATGTTGTCGAAAAAATCAGTAGTCGCATCATCCTGCTGAATGATGGGAAAATCGCTGCCGATGGGACATTTGCCCAACTACAGGCAGACAATACCGAAGGAACTCTGGAAAAGATTTTCAACCAATTGACAGGCTTCCATGATCATCAGGAAATTGGTGAGAAATTCGTTTCTATTGTGCAAGAGGTATGATCATGAAAGATTTCAAAACGCTTCAGCTACTTGATAAGATTCAATTTGTTTTTGTGAAAATGGGCATCGATTACGAGATCATGAGAAAGATCCTCCATATTAAACTAACAATGGATGAGCGTAAAGTACCGACCATATTTAACCAAGCATCAAATAAAAACAACAAAAAGCAAAAGAATGGCTACATCAAATCTTTATGGATTTATGTTTTAATGGGACTTATGTTGGTTCCTTTTATGGGATTTGGTCAAAACTATCTTTTCCAGATGAGTATTGCTTATGCAATGATTATTTTTATCATCATGACAACATTGATTTCTGATTTTTCTTCAGTACTCTTGGATGTACGGGACAGAAGTATCCTATCAACCAAGCCTATCTCTGCTAAAACGATCAATGCGGCCAAATTTATGCATATTTTCATTTACTTGACGTATTTAACTATTGCATTCACTGCCATTCCCCTTATGGTGGGCCTATTTAATCAAGGGATTGTATTCTTCATTTTAACTGTGCTCTTACTCGTTTTAATTAATGTTTTTATTGTTGTATTAACCGCTATTTTATATATTGCTATTTTAAGATTCTTTGATGGAGAAAAGCTGAAAGACATCATCAATTATGTACAAATCGGCTTATCATTAATGATGATGATTGGCTATCAAGTTCTTATTAGATCCTTTGAATTCGTTAATTTTGATATGGCGGTAGTGTTTCATTGGTGGAGTATTTTTCTAATTCCTATGTGGTTTTCCGCTCCTTATGAACTATTGCTAAACGGTAACAACTCTTTATTTACAGTGGTGTTCAGTATATTTGCTGTTGTCATGCCAATCATCTCGATATGGCTTTATCTAAAGCTGGTTCCAACCTTTGAACGTAATCTACAAAAACTATTAAACACAAGCAAATCGAAAAAAGAGAAGAACAATCGATTTAAGACCCTTTTGTTAACAATCATTTGTAGAACTCATGAAGAAAGAGCTTTCTACCGTTTCGCTTCTCTTATGATGAAACAAGAGCGAGAGTTTAAACTGAAAGTATATCCATCTTTAGGATTTTCTTTTGTCATTCCATTTATTTTTATGTTTTCTTTTTCAAGGTCCGAAACTGTTGATTATGCCGTTAGCATGGGCTATTTAAATATTTATTTCAGCATGCTAATTATTCCGTCAGCCGTGCTTTTGCTTGGACATTCAGGAAAATATAAAGCGGCTTGGATCTATAAAGTCTTTCCAATTATAGATTATACAAACTTGAAAAAAGGCACCTTAAAAGCCTTTTTGATTAAGTTGTATATTCCATTGTATATTTTTCTAAGCATCATTTTCTGCTTCATTTATGGTACGAGAATTATCCCAGATTTATTAATTGTTTTAGTAGCAAGCTGCATGTTCACCGTCATTTGCTACATCGGCATGGGAAGCGTAATTCCTTTCACAAAGCCTTATAATGAAGTTGGCGATGCCCAGAGCTGGAAAACCCTTATATTGCTTATCCCATTAGGTGTTCTGGCGGCACTGCATTACTTCCTGACTACTCATACTACTTATGGAGCAATCATTTACTTATTCATGCTTGTCCTCACGAACTTCGTTCTATGGAAGCTTGCTTTTAAGCGTACGAAAACGGCTTGAGCCTGAGCTCAAGCCGTTTTATTTTAAAAAGCTTTTCTCTCATATATACGAATAGATAGTAGCCACGACCCAATAAATAAAATAATAACCGTAATGCTAGCTACAAAATACATTTGCGTTTCTTGTAGAGTCAAGAACTTTCGTGTTAGTTCTCTTAATATATCATTTATAGGAACTAGTAAACTAATTGTTAACATATAAATACCAAATAAAACACCTGAAGCAATCAATAAATATTGCGTTTTAAATTTATAGGAGATTGGAAACATGAATGATATAGCGACCATAACTAGACCAATAATAAGCAACATTTCTTTCCAAATAAAAAGATCACCTTTTCCATTTATGAGGAAATCCCCCACATAAATCATGAAAACAAATAATGTTGTAAATATCAGTGAACCTATATATTTTGAACTGACAATTTCCTTTCTCGTATATGGCAGAGAATTGAGCAAAATATTAGCATTGTCTTTTTCATCGTAAGCGAAAGCATTTAGTATATATATTACACTATAAAGAAATCCCAAAAATATTAGGGGTACACCTGCCAATAAGTAGATTATTATAGTAGCAATGTAAAATAAAATTAATTTCTTTTGTATTAAAACATCCTTAAGTATAAGGTTAATCATCCAATTACCTTCCTTTTTTCGTATATTACATACTATCTTCGAGGGTAGACCTTTTCACAATAACCGCATCTCTAAATATATTCATCACACGAATTTAGCAGCTGTCTCCATCACTCATCCTCTGAATACAATAGTGTGAGCATTTCTTTGAGCTCTGCTAAGCCAATGTTCATTTCTTTAGCATTTTGAATGGCAATCAATAGATTTTCTTCGATTACTTTTACTTTTCTTTCTCTCATCATTTCCTTATTTTGTTCTGAGATGAACGAACCTTTCCCCACAATAGAATAAATAAATCCGTTTTTCTCTAGCTCTTCATAAGCGCGTTTTGTTGTAATAACGCTAATTTCTAAATCCTTTGCAAGCTGTCGCATAGACGGCAATGACTGCCCCTCTTGTAATTCACCTGATAAAATTAGCTTTTTAATTTGAGTATAAATTTGCTCATAAATCGGTTCTTTTGAACTGTTGGAAATAATAATTTGCATGCAAATACCTCTTCTTTATTTTTATGTGATCAGCACAGAAGACGATGGTTATTCCGTTAGCATGAGCAGTTTTTATTTCAGCATGCTTTCGTCAGTTGTACTTATGCTTGGACATTCAGGGAAATATAAAACAATTTAGATTTATAATGTCTTTCCACATAAAGATTACATTGTCTATTGTTTAGAGTATAATTTTCTGCCTCATGAAAATAATGTTTAGCCCATTTGTACACTTTTATTTGTTACATCGACATCGGAAGTCAAGGTCGACGATACTCAGATTTTATTATATGGGACTTTTTGTTTAAGCGTACTTAAATAGCTTGAGCCTACATCAACGGGCTCAAGCTGTTTTATTTCAAAAAGCCTTTCTCGTATATATACGAATAGATAGTAGCCACGATCCAATATATAAAATAATGATCGTAAGGATAGTTACGAAATACATTTGTGTTTCTTGTAAGGTCAGAAACTTTTGAGTCAGCTCTCTTATTTCACCAAATAAATTAGGAATAAAAAAAGTAGTTATTAGCAGCAAGATACCGACTAAAGCACTTGCAACAATTGGCAAATTTTTCGTTTTAAATTTATAAGAAATTGGAAACATAAATGAAATAGCGACCATTACAAGACCAATAATAAGCAGGATTTCTTTCCATAAAAACATTATCGCTTTTCCATTTAAGAGGAAGTTGCTACTATAAATGATGAATATAAACGCTAGTGTAAATACAAGAGAACCTATATATTTTGAACTGACAATTTCCTTTCTCGTGTAAGGTAGCGAATTAAAAAGGATATTAGCATTATCTTTTTCATCATAAGAGAAACTAGTCATTATAAATGATATACTAAATATAAACCCGAAATACAACGGGGAACTCATACTTCCCAATAAAAGGATTATTATAATAGGAATGTACAGTAAAATTATTTTCTTTTGTATTAAAACATCCTTTATTATTAGATTAACCATCCCATTACCACCCTTTTTTCGTATAGTACATAATATCTTCAAGCGTTGGTTTTTCCATAATAACAGAATCCCCAAATATGTTTGCCACACGATTTTTATCCGCTGTCAATGCCTCAAAGCCTGTGTTCGTTTTTCGAATTGCAACAAACTCTCTTTCCGTTTCCTGATCCAATAAATTCAACGTCCCTTTGACAATGGCATATTCCTCTTCAATCTTATAAAATTCCTTCGTGAATATATGTTCACCGTTATGAACAAAGGTAATATAATCCGCAACTCGGTCTAAATCTGTTGTTATATGTGTCGAGAAGAAAATCGTTTTATCTTCATCTTGCATCAATTCATGTAGAATATTTAGTAACTCTCTACGAAATATCGGATCGAGCCCCGCAGTTGGCTCATCCATAATAATTAATTCTGCATGATGAGCTAGAGCTATAGCTAACGAAGCTTTCATCTTCATCCCCTTTGAAAAGGTCTTCATATTTTTGTTCAGTGGTAGTTCGAACTGAGTAACATAACGTTGAAAAGCATCATCATCCCAGTTTTTATAGGCTGGTTTAATAATCCTTTTCATATCCTTTAACGTTACATATTCATAAAAAACATTTTCATCATAGACAAAGCCAATACGTTCCTTTATTTCTTTTTCATGCTTTTTATAATCCATCCCAAACACTGAAACAGTACCACTATCTTGCTGTAGCAAGTTCATAATCAATTTGATTGTTGTAGATTTCCCTGCACCATTTCCCCCGATAAATCCGGTTACGAAGCCCTTTTTTACGTTAATAGAGAAATCCTTTATCTGAAATCCCTTAAAAGATTTATGAACATGCTGTAATTCAATGACATTTTCCATCATCCATCCTCCGTTTGCAATAATGTAAGCATTTCCTTGAACTCTTTAAGGTAACACTCTAAATAATGTATATATACTTTATATACAATATATACACAGCGGATATATTTTGCAAGTAATAAATTATTATTAAAAATAAAAAACGAAAACATGAGATTGTTAAATCACAATCTCATGTTTTCTGTTTTTAATTATTTAGCTGATAATACTGCCATTTATGACCCCTAATTAGCTTTAGCTAACTATTTAATTGGAGCATTATTAATCGTTGATAATACTTCATTCACCTCGAAGATTTTCCCACGAATATCGGTAATGCCGAAACTTGTTAATCGTTCTGAATGCATATTTAAATATTTCTCAGCATCTGTTTTAGTTTTAAATAAATATATTCCACCGGATTCTTTAGTCGCAGCATTCTCAGTCCAAATCTTCCAAATCATACCTGACTCTTCGTTAATACTTTTCGCTAAATCTGCAAATGCTTCGGACATTTCTTCACCGAATGGCCCGTCCATTGGAAAATCAACTTGTAATAAATATTTCATGATTAAAACCCCCACTTTGATTTTTTCTATAACAATTAGTAATTTTTATGGCCTTTCACCATGATGTGTGGTGTTGATTTCCGTTCCGACTGGGCGCTTTGTTGCTGCCGCTTCGCTTTCGCACAGAGCAAAGCTTCCTGGGGGCGTCCGATGAGCCGCTTCACTCGCGTTGCTCGCTCCAGGGTCTCATCTGTGACGCTAATCCCCAAGGAGTCGCCCAGTCTCCACTCCAATCAACTTATATATGGGCATACGTTTTAAATGGCATACACAACTTTTGATGATGAACCTAATGATTTAATCTCTCTATATATTTTTCTGACTCATCCGCTATTCGCTTAAATTCAATATCATGAATATAGTGTGAGCAATCTAATTTTATTAATGTGCCATTTTTATGTTTACTGATGAACTCCTTTTGAAATTCATTCCACTCATCTTCATTCCACCCTGTCCCTTGACCGTTTGAAGTGAACAAAAGCATTGGAACATTTGAGATTTCAGCCGCTCCTACCTTTTCGGCATTTTCCTTAATATGATTAATTTCATTCACCATATTTTTAGTTACTGTTCTACGATAAAAAATTACTTTATACAATTCTTTTTCCTCATCTGTCAAAGTCCCATATTTGATGGCATCACTTTCAGAAAGGCCCGGAATCCATCTAGTAATACCAATATTATCAGCAAAGGCACTTAAATGAACTAAAGGCATATTTATATCATAATCTTTATATGCAGCAGGAACAGCCATATCCAACCCTATAATTGCTTTAACTTCATTCTGATAGACTTGAGCCCAATACAATGCCTCAATACCAGACATAGAATGAGGAAATAAAATATATGGTCCTTCAACATCTGATTTTAATAGAGCTTCTCTTGTTTCTTGTAAAATAGTATCAATCTCACGCTCAGAATCTGTAATGTCACTAAAGCCATAACCTGCCTTTTCAACGACAACGATTTTATATTTATCGCTTAACAATGAATATAATGATTTAAAATCTAAAACAGGTGAGCTTGTGCCTCCCCCAGACATAAATACAAGCGTTTCTTCTCCATTTCCTTCTACGTACACATGCATTTGATGTCCATTAACTTCTACCATTTTTCCTGTTGGCGTAAATAATTTTTCTTCCTTTGATAATTTTATTTGATGAATAATATAACTTGTCGTAATGATCAAGAAAAGTATCGCTGTAATAATTGAAAAAAGCATCATGATTCGTTTAAACACTGTCTTTCAACCACCCCTCTTAAGATTTTTACTATCCATCAAAACTAACAGAAGGCATCATGGCTTTTAAAGTTCCAAAAGGTACTCGATAAACTGCAACTTTTGCCCATTCATTTCGAACGCATTATCATCTATACACACTTGTTTAAAGCCATTCTTTTCAAGAACCCTTTGAGATGCAATATTATTTGTTGTTGTTTTTGCTTTAATCTTTTTGACACGGATTTCAGTTTCTAATAGTAGCTTTAAGGCTCTAGCCCCTATTCCTCTTCCTCCATATTCTTGTCCCACTCTGTAACCGACTTCTGCTATATCATTCGTTGTATCTATATCTACTAAATTAATTCTTCCGATAATATTGCCCGAGTTATCTCTTATTAAGTAGAATTTTGATTTTTCTTCCTGTTGTTCTGCTAAAAGCTCTTTATGTCTTATTTTAAACGTTTCAAAATTATAATAATCTTCTCCACGACTAGGTACCATTTGTTCAAAGAATTGTCTATTGTTCTTTTCGAACTGATACAATTCTTCTGCGTCACATTCTTGTAAGCTATTAATTGATATTTCCAAGCAACTCAACCCCTCGTTCTGAATAATATGTATTGTAATCCATATTTAAGAAAACAAACTCTTTATGATATCCTACCGAAAAGTTTGTTTATAATCTATCGGAATCCCAAGATGAAGAAATATGTATAACGACTCGAATAAAGAGAAAAAATCACCCCTCTAAATCTTTCAATCGTCTTCGAATAGTAGCTTCCGAAACGCGAAGAATTCGTGCAATTTCTCGATTACTTTTGCCAGCATCCTTTAAATGCTGCAATTGTAATTCATTTATAGCTACTTTAGGTCGTCCATTTGAATTTCCTCCACGCCATTCCTTATTTTTCTTTTTACTTCTCAAAAATTTCCCCAGCATTTTCTCACCTTCTCATGCGTCATAACTCTAAATTATCAGTTATAAAGCTTTATTGTAAAAAAAGAAAGCAGATTTATATCTACTCTCTTGATTGTTTAGGAAAAATATAAAAATAAAAAACAAAACCAATGATAATTGCGGGTGGTAAAGCAATTCCTATATTTTGTACAAATGCACTTGCAAGTAGTTTTAAAATCTCAATAATATCTTTAGATAAAATGTTTTGATACTGTTCTGCACCTGTCAAACCTTTGATCATTAAAGTTACAGCAAAAATAATGATATAACTAATTAAGCTATAATTAATACTTAACTTTATTTTTTCTTTATCATCGTTCTTTTCCTCTAATAGCAATGTTTCCACACTGATATCTAGAACCTCCGATATTTTCAGCATATTTCTCTTACTCGGATAACCATTCCCAAGTTCCCATTTGGATATAGACTTATCACTTACTTCTAAAATCTCAGCTAGTTCTTGTTGGGTGATTCCTTTCTCTTCTCGATATCTTTTTAGTTTTAAACTTAAAATATTTTTCTCCATTTTATCCCCCTCCCATTACCTTAATTTACGGTTATTATCACATACTGGAATTTCTATTAACAGGAATTTTCAAAAATAGAGAAAAATAGACCACAATATAAAAATGCGACAAAACTCATTAAATAGGTTTTTGTCGCATTTTTTATTGGAAATCCATCTGAAATTACCATAAAACTTATATATTCTTTTTCGAAAACTCAGTATGCAACAAACTATAGATCAACATATCTTTACATTCTCCAGTAACACTATGGCATTCAAATTGTCTTAAGCAACCTTCTTCCTTAAAGTTGAATTTCGACAATAGTTTCTTTGAAGCTATATTTTCCTCTGTAACAATTGCCTGTATTCTTACTAAACCTAACTGATCAAATCCTATTGATAATACTGCTTTAACAGCTTCCGACATAATACCTCGATGCCAATATTCTTCAGATAATTCATAACCAATTTCAGCTCGTTTGCCTTCAAATTCACTTAAAAAAATAGTACCAATAATTTCATCGGTTTCTTTGTTAGCAATAGCAAAACGAATAATCCAACCTTCATCATAGCCTTTGTTCCAAAAATTAATTACTTCATAACTTCTTTCTAGAGTTTCTGGTCCATTCCAATCAAGATAACGATATACATTTTCATTTGAATAATAATTGAATAACGTAGGAGCATCCTCCAACTTCAACTTTCTTAATTTAATGCGCTCAGTTTGTACTGATGGAAAAGAGGTCCCTAATACTTTGGTAAAATTCATTTTTTTCTCTCCTTTTTTGAATGAATATCAAAATAAACTAAAGATGGAAATTCACAAGAAGCTGATTAAATTATACCCAGCCTAGATTGCCTGAAAAAACCTCATACATATTTCATAAAAGAAAATAAGCCAATGTGGTCAAAAACCACACTGGCTTATACTATTCTATTCTTCTTCTTTTCTCTTTTAATACAATTCTTTGGATACTCTTCGAAGACAAATAATATTTTTCACCTAAAGTAGCCGTGTCCGCTCCCGTTAGATAATCGTTATAAATATTACAGTCTCTTACACCCAATTCTTTTCTTGTAGCAGTATTGGATCCCCAGTCTTTTTTATGTTCTGCTCTCCGCGGTATATAAATATATTCACCATCAACATATTCTTGTATTAACTCTAGCAACTCAGCTGGTAGAATATGCTTTGCTTTTTTATAGCTCATAATTGCACTCCTAAATTTAATATTTTTTTAGGAAGAGCAAAGGCTATTTAATTTATCCTATATTGCAATAGCCTTTGCTATGCAAAAAAAGTATACCTTCTCATCAAACAATCCCCCCTTGTATTTCTGTAATTTTATCAATACTATACCATATAAGGTTCATCACCAAAACGTGTGGTTGATTTCCGTTCCGGCTGGGCGCTTTGTTGCTGACGCTTCGCTTTCGCACAGAGCAAAGCTTCCTGGGGGCGTCCGATGAGCCGCTTCACTCGCTTTGCTCGCTCCAGGGTCTCGGGCCAACACGATGTTGGTCACGAAGGCGTTATCACAGGACGTGATGGTTTTAGCCTTCGTTCCTCTTAATCGCTAATCCCCAAGGAGTCGCCCAGCCTCCACTCCAATCAACTTATATACATAGCATACGTTTTAACTAATGTCACTCACTATTTTTGGTGACAATTCCCATATTATCCAAAAATAAAAAGAGATTTTATAGATTCCCGTTCGCTTTATTATTGATAAACAAATGAAAAAGTACATTAGCGATATAGCTGCCAATGTACTCCTAAATATTTAAATTATCTATTAGTCTTTACTTTTTAATTTTAATTCTTCATAGCCCTTAATATTTAAGCTTAATTGTTTTTCTTTATTCCAAATACTATAAGGGTAAACTAAATTAACAAAAGTTTTCCCATCTTTCAATTCTATATTGGCTCCTCGTGCATAAAAGGACTCTCCCTTTTCATTTGTTAACGCCCATTCAAAAAATTGATTTTCATCCTCGGAAACGTCAACTATTAAAGATACATGCATAGAGCCATTCGTAAGGGTTGCTGATTGTAGTTGAATACCCTCAACAGCCTTTTCCGCTTCAAATGATTGTGTTACAACCTTCGTTGGTGTCAATGTAAATGGCCATTCTCCATTAATATGAACAATCCCTTTCTTTTCTGTAAAGAAATGAATTGTTTCAATTACTAATTGAGCGTTATCTAGAGAAGGCCATGCCTGGTCATTCGACTGTAATATTTGTTCTAAAATTATGGATTGGTCGGTTCCTTTCAGCATTCGCTCCTCAGTATTACCCGCTAAACCTTTTGAAGTAAGAGGCTTTGTATCTGAAACATGGGCATCAATTTCTTTTCCTTTAGAATCATATATACGATATTCAATACTTATATGCTGAATATCTCTTATATCCATGCTCTTTGGTAAAATCTTGAACTGTAGCCCTACACGATAGGCATCAGCAAATGTATTTTCAAGTGTGACCGTAACATCTTGTGAACTTTGCGATACCCCAGAGTATTGTACTTCTCCATTTTGACTAGCAAGTTCAATTCCAGCATCCTCCTGGAAACCTAGAAATGCTTTTAGTTTAGCCATCGCTGTATCATTAGACAAAATCACACCCGAAGCGAGAACTGCACATGCAGCCGCAGCTGAAATAGGCTTCAACCAACGTTTTTTTGTCTTTTTCTTTGATTTAGAGCGAATTTCTGTATAGGAACGATCAAAAGCTTTTTGCACAACTTCTGGTATTTCTTGTTCTCTATTCATTTCTTCATGTAAACGGTCGTCTAATGATTTTTTCATAGCAATTGTGCCCCCTCAACATAATAATTATTTTTCAGATATTGCTTCGCTCTAGAAATTCTCGACTTAATCGTCCCTTCTGATTCATGAAGAAATTCGCTTATTTCCTTTGTCGTGAGCCCATTCACATAATAAAGCGTTAAAGCAATGCGATAGCTCTCATCTAGACTTTCTAATGCCTCATCAAGCTCAAGTGAAATTTGATCTTGGTGTCGCAGTTCATGCAATGTCGTCACATCCAGTGGTACAGTACGTTGATCCTGCTTCATAAAGCGATAACAGTTATTTAAAAGTATTCGACAAATCCATGTATTAAAATATTTTGCTTCTTTTAGAGAATCTATTTTTTCAAACGCTGTCAGTATTGTATCCTGTAAAAGATCTGCAATGTCCTCATCTTTCAAGCCTAGTCGTTTTGCTGTCCGGTAAAGCGTTATTTCATATTGACGGATTAATTGTATAAACGCTTCTCCATCTCCCTTCTTTGCTTTTTTTACAAGAAACTCGGATCGCATATAATCACCTCTTTTTCTCTTTACATACCGTTAGAGCATTTTGATTGATAGTTAGTTGCATCGATTTTTATTTTATTACACTAAAAAAGCAACCGGCGAAATAACAGTCGGTCGCTACCTACTAATATAAATTTTAAATGAGAGGCTATTTAAAACAACTAACACTGTTTACACTCCGAAAATAGGTATTTCCGATCTGTTCTAACATCCACAAGGTTATCGAAAAACAAAAGGACTTTTATACTCTAATCTGTCACTTTTTAAGTAATAAGACTCTCAATTCATTATTGACATTCCTGCTTCAGTACATAATACTATACTTAAAATTTGAGTTTTCATAGGCATAAAGTTCCAATAAAACTCAGAGGAGGAAACTATTTGAAAAACAAAAGCATTAAGCGACGATTATTGTTTTTTACATTAAGTTTGCTGTTATTGTCATCTGTCATTAATTCCGTATTAGGTGTTTGGATTGTGGGCAAAAATAGTAAAGAAGTTTTAATTGAAAAAGCCAATGAACAGGTCTATGAAATCGCCAAGCAAGTTGAAACTATATTAAATTCTGAGAATGATCCCATCTCATCTTTACAAGATTTTGTGGAGTCAAAAGAAAAACAAGAGAATGTAACTTATGCTATTGTCATTGATACCAATGCAAAAGCAGTGGCGCATAGTGATAAAGGGAAATTAGGAAAAACATATGAGGATGCATACACAATCGATGGTGCCAAGCACGGAAAAAAGCAATTTACGAGATGGTATGCTGAAGTTCAAGGTATTTGGACATATGACATCATGGAACCTATATATAAAGATGGCAAGCTTTATGGCGTAATTGATATTGGGGTGCCTGAAAGCGGTATTCAATCTATTACAAACTCTGTACTAGGCTATCAGATTATTACAGGCATAGTGAGTTTTATCGTTATAGGTGCTTTAATGTGGTGGATTATTGGTCGCATTGTTACTGCCATTAAGAATCTTGAAAATATCATTCATCAAACTACTAGCTTAGACTTTACCGAAAATCCAGAATTAGAGAAGCTATTACATCATCAAGATGAAATTGGTCTTATGGCAAAAGGCATCTCTGGCATGCAATCGGCATTAAAGAATGTTACCGTCAATATACATAAAACTAGCTCCGAGCTATCAGATTCCTCAAAGATTCTTATTCAAATAGCAGAAGATACGGTACGTACGACTGATGAAATTAGCTCAGCCATTAATGAAGTAGCAAAGGCTACAGAAGAGCAAGCTCATGATACAGAAAAAAGTGCTGAACAATTAAATCAACTATCTGGAAACATTGATCGTGTTATTGAGCACACAGAGAAGATTGCTTCTATGACAGAGGATATTGATCATTTAAGTAATCAAGGTGTAGAAACCATCAATCAACTCTCTATTTGGTCAGAGAAAAATCGAGAATCTTCTCAACAGGTAAGCAACATTGTTCAAGAAGTAGATAAAACTTCATCTGATATATCAAGTATTGTTAATACAATTACAGACATCGCAACTCAAACTAATTTATTGGCTCTAAACGCTTCCATTGAGTCAGCTCGCGTCGGTGAAGCCGGTAAAGGTTTCGCAGTTGTCGCGGATGAAATCCGAAAATTATCGGAACAGACATCTAATGCTACTGAGGATATTAAGAATAAAATCTCTGCCATTCAGGATATTTCTAAAAGTGCTGTGCAGGAAATCAGTACGAGCCTTAGCATTGTCGAACAAAATGCAAAAGCTACAAAGGATACTAGCGAAATCTTTAATACAATAAAGGTAGCTCTAGACCAAACGAGTGGAGTGGCACAAGATGTGAAACATTTATCTCATGAGATGGATGAACGCAAGGAGCAAATCATTAGTGCCGTACAAAACATATCTGCTTCTGCAGTAGAAACCTCTGCTGGAACAGAACAAGTTTCCGCTTCCGCAAATGAACAGCTTAAAAGCATCGAGACTGTCTCTGAAAAAGCTAAAGACCTAAATGCTATTGCTGATGCTTTAAGAGACGAAATGAAAAAATTCACTATTTAATGTAAAAAAGCTGATTCAATTATGAATCAGCTTTTTTAGCACATATCTCTATATCAATTCACTTTCTTTGAGTAAATCATAGATGATTGTGTCTTTCGTTTTATGAATACCAAATTTACCTATTTGTTTTAAGATAAATGGAGCATCTACATCTGTTAATTTTTTACCATCAAGTAAGCGAGCAGTTGAAGATAATAAAGTACGAATGTCAAAAGTAGATGCAAATACTTCTGGAACGCCTCGATCAATATCTAATAATTGATAAACAGCTTCCATCGCTGTTCTTACTGAATATTCAGTTGTGAATACAGTATCTCTTTCTGTTTCACTAAAGTTCCCAATGAAGGCTAAGTTAGTAGATCCATTAGGGACAACTAAAGGACGATCTCCCATTGCTCTAGGCATGAAGTAAGATGTTATATAAGGCATGTAACATGGAATAGTATTACAAGAATTTTGCGCAATATCCGGTATTTCATCTACAGGTACACCCATATGGTACAACCACTCTTGCGCGATCTCAATTCCAGAACATTCCGTGATACTCTTTTTAATAAAATCACCTGGTTTATTTGATAGTAAACCATAAATCCAAACTACTAATTGGTCTTTTGGTTGATTTTTAAAATGCGGTTGTCGGTTCAACGTATAGCTTAGCATCCAATTAGAATCTGTAGCAGTTACAATACCACCCGTAACTACCTTGCCTGCATACGGATCTCTTTTACTGATTTTTTCAATATACGGAGCAACTCGATCATCCAATGTAGTAAGCGTTGCTGAAACAAACCAACTTTCTTCTGGAAGGTTATCGCAGAATTTTTCTGGTTTACCAAAATCAGAATCTTGGGAAGCGATGTTTTTCCAAAGTGACCAGCTTCCGCCTAAATCAGTACTTATAGGGGCCGGCGTATTATTGTCACCATAAGTTGTACTCTCCGTGATACTACCATTTGTTACAAACACTAATTCATTTTCTGTTAGCTCAATATTCTTTTTCACACCATTTTGTTTTAACACTAAAGTATGGGCTACTTTTTTATCGCCAACTTTATCAACTAAAACATTCTCTACAACAGTATTAAATTGGAAATCAACATTATAACTTTCCAAATATTTAATCATAGGAAGTACTAAAGATTCGTACTGATTATATTTTGTAAATTTCAAAGCAGATAAATCAGGTAGACCCCCAACATGATGAATGAAACGCATAATATAACGACGCATTTCCATTGCAGAATGCCATTTTTCAAAAGCAAACATCGTAGACCAATATAGCCAGAAATTCGATTCAAAGAACTCTTCAGAGAAAACATCTGTAATTTTTACATCCTCTAATTTCTCTTCAGGAATAAAGAATAATTTAATCATTTCCTCAGATGCTTTATCAGATAATGTAAACTTGCCATCATCCTCAAGTCTTTGTCCTCTATTTTCAATCAATCTACATTTCGAATAGTTAGGATCCTCTTTATTTAACCAATAAAATTCATCTAAAACAGAAGCGTTTTCTACTTCTAATGATGGGATTGAACGGAATAGATCCCATAGGCATTCAAAATGATCTTCCATTTCTCGACCACCGCGAATAATAAAGCCTCTTGTCGGATTTAAAATACCATCAAGGCTACCACCTGAGATATCTAGTTCTTCGAGAATATGAATATTCTCTCCCTTCATTTGACCATCACGAATTAAAAAACATGCGGCTGAAAGTGAAGCTAGCCCCGAACCAACAAGATACGCTGATTTCTCATCAACACCCACTGGTTTTTTAGGACGTGCAAAAGCCTCATAATTACCATTACTGTAATACATAGTACCGCCTCCATAAACTATTATCGTGATATAGCATACCATTATTTTGCAAGGTAATGGTAAAATGAGAGAGAAATTAACAAATAATTCAATTTTAAAGTTAAACTCTAAATATACTATACCCTATTATTTGACATAACAATTCATTGCATTTTTATAAATTATTCATCAATTTCTTTATATAAAAGGGTTTATGCAATACTTAAAAATTAGATTACCTTTGTTGCGATAACCTATAAAGGACTTGGATTATTGTATGATTTCCTTCTATAAGATTAATTATAAAGCTGTTAAAGTATAGAACCTTTTGAGGACAGCCATGCATAATTATTATAGTAAGAAAACAAAAAACGATGCTTCAAGGGCCACATTTTACAAGCACACTTTTGGTTTTTATTTTGATAGTCTCTATTCGAATTTATTATTATTTAAATAATTTAACTATCCACACTCCCCTCCTGAAATCCGCTTAATGGAAGCCTTATAAGCATATTCAAATATGTAAAAATAAACAAAATTAATATATTTTAAAAATAATGTTTGACAATCTTTTAGGGTGCTATGTAGAATAGGACAAGTGATTATGAGAATCATTATCAATTAAGGCGAACCTTTATTTTTTTTGCCTATAATTGAGAATGAATCTCACTTTAACGAATATATGTTGTTAGTTAGGATGGTAACGGATGGAAGCAAGCGCGAGGAGCATAGAACAACAAGAAACGAATATGAAAAAGATTAAGAGCAGACCGCTTATTGCTTCTATTATTTTAATAGTAGGTACGATTTTATTAGCTTTAAGTATGGGCATGTCCATTTCATTTGGGGCGGCAGATATTAGCTTAACGACTGTTTGGCAAGCTGTTTTTCAATTCGATGATTTACTTACACATCATAATGTCATCTGGGAGCTTCGTATTCCAAGAGCAATTGGAGGAGTAGTCGCTGGTGCGTTTCTAGCGGTATCCGGAGCAATTATGCAAGGTATGACACGAAACCCCCTTGCCTCGCCTTCTTTAATGGGTATTACAGATGGTGCGGTATTTGGAATTGCAATTACGTATGCATTTTTCCCTAATTCCCCTTACATAATGTTTGTTCTTGCTTCATTCATTGGTGCCGCATTTGGTGCAAGTATTGTATATGGTGTGGGTGCATCCTCACCTGGAGGGCTCACACCTGTGAAGTTAGCGTTAGCTGGTGCAGCGATTAGTGCACTGCTTGGGGCCATATCTTCTAGTATTGCACTTTATTTCAATCTTGCTCAAGAAGTGAGCATGTGGAATGCAGGAGGCGTTTCAGGTGTGAAATGGGTAAGTATTGATATGTTGCTACCGATAGGACTTGTTTGTCTTGTTATAGCGATTTTAATGTCGAGATACATTACCATCTTAAGTTTCGGCGAAGAAATTGCGATTGGGCTTGGACAAAATACAACCTTCATTAAATTTATTGGAACTGTACTTGTGCTCGTTTTAACGGGGTCAGCCGTATCTATGGCAGGTTCTGTCGGATTCGTTGGACTTGTTATCCCACATATGACGCGTTTTCTCGTCGGGTCCGATTATAGATGGGTCATTCCATGTTCAGCAGTATTAGGTGGTTTGTTAATAGAATGTGCAGATATGTTATCTCGTGTTATCAATCCTCCATTTGAAACGCCAATTGGTGCAATTACAGCTTTAATAGGTGTTCCATTCTTCCTTTACTTAGCTCGTAATGAAGGGAGAGGGAAAATATGAAGCAAAAAATCTTAACAAAAAAGAATATTTCAGTTTTAGCCATTTTAGCTTGCCTAATTGTGTCGGTATTCTTAATTAGCTTAAATACAGGGACGTTTAAAATACCACCAATAGATGTATTGAAATCGTTAATTGGGTTAGGAGCCGAAGATCAATCTGTCATTTTATTCGAATTTCGTATGCCTCGAATGGTTATCGCGATTTTAGTTGGTTCAGCGCTAGCGATATCAGGAGCTATCATGCAAGGCTTATCTAGAAATCCACTTGCTGACCCTGGAATTATCGGTATAAATGCTGGTGCTGGATTAACAGTTGTTGTTTTCGTCTATTTTTTCTTCGGGAAAGTTGGGACCGGTACGCTAATATCAGTTTTCATTCTTCCATTATTTGCGCTAGTTGGTGCTTTATTAGCAGCGGTTATTATTTATACGCTAGCTTGGAAGAACGGCGTTTCATCCACTCGTTTAATTCTTGTCGGTATTGCAGTTGCAGCAGGATTTAGTGCTGTTAGTTTAATCTTCTCGATGAAAATGACTTCAAATGATTTTCGCTTTGCAACTATTTGGTTAGCAGGGAGTTTATGGGGAACCGATTGGAAGTTTGTATTAAGCGTACTACCTTGGATGCTCATATTTCTACCCATTGCATTTTGCAAGGCACATGTATTGAATGTAATGAATTTAGGAGATGTAGCAGCGGTTGGCCTTGGTGTAAATGTAGAGAAGGAAAGACGTAAATTATTATTTATCGCCGTTTGTTTGGCTGGTGCATCGGTAGCTGTTGCCGGTGGCATTGGATTTATCGGATTAATGGCACCCCACCTGGCAAGACGTCTTGTTGGAGGAAAACATCAAATTATGTTACCTACAGCAGCATTGATTGGCACTTTTTTATTACTATTTGCAGATTTAATTTCAAGAAGTGTACTAACAACTTCAGAAATACCAGTCGGTCTTGTTATTTCTATTATTGGTGCACCCTATTTTATTTATTTACTTATGAGGACAAAGTAAAAGGAGTCTTTTTTGATGGTAACTTTAGCAGTTGATTCGGTATCCGTTGGCTATAATGAAGGATTAATAATAGATGGATTATCAGTGGCGATTCCCGAAGGAAAGATAACAACGATTATTGGACCAAATGGATGTGGGAAATCTACATTGTTAAAAACAACTTCTCGTATTTTAAAGGCAAAACAAGGGACTGTTTATCTTGATGGAAAGGCAATTGAAAAACAGTCAACAAAAGAAATTGCAAAGAAAATGGCGATTTTACCCCAGACTGCAGAAGTTCCAATGGGTCTTACTGTGTTTGAACTTGTTTCATATGGCCGCTTTCCACACCAAAATGGATTTGGAACACTGAAGGAAGAAGATTATCGCTACATCCATTGGGCACTTGAAGTGACAGGGATGACAGAGTTTTCCAACCGTTCAGCAGAAGCTTTATCAGGTGGCCAACGTCAACGAGTATGGATTGCAATGGCACTTGCTCAAGGAACGGACCTACTTGTATTAGATGAACCAACAACATACTTAGATATGGCTCACCAACTAGAAATTTTAAAGTTATTAAAAAAATTAAATGAAGAAGAAGGCCGTACGATCGTTATGGTCATTCATGATTTAAATCATGCTTCTCGTTTTTCTGATCATATGATTGCTTTAAAGGATGGTAAACTGATTCACCAAGGAACTCCAGATGAAGTAATGACAAGTGAGACACTTCGGAATGTGTTCGAAATTGAAGCACTAATCGTTTCATGCCCTGTAAACAGTAAGCCAATTTGTTTAACTTACGATTTGACAATAATTAATAATCTAGAACAGATAAAAGCATAAAAGAAGGAGCACTCTTCCTCTCTTAAATAGATAGAGAGAGCATTCTAATGGGCGTTGAGCTTCTCATTTTAGCTTGAGATGTTGAACACCCATTAGAATGCAGTGGGTCGCAAACAATTTATCCGGGAGGAACAAAAATATGAAGAAATTTAAACTAACATTACTAACAATGGTATTAGTTATTACATCTATACTATTTGCAGCTTGCTCTTCTGATAAAAAAGAAGAAAAACAAACAGACGCTAAAACAGAAGAACGTACAGTAGAACATGCCAAGGGGGAAATTAAAATCCCTGCTAATCCAAAGAAAATTGCTGACCTTAGTGGTTCAACAGAAGAGTTATTAATCTTTGGCATGAAACCAATCATTACTGCAAATACGTCTCAAGAAGAAATTGATCCACATATTGAAGATCAATTAAAAGATGTAAAACCGGTCGGCTCTGCTTGGGGTGACAAAATTAACATCGAAGCGGTGGCTGCTGCAAAACCAGATTTAATTCTTATAAATGATCGTCAAGAAAAAATTTATGATCAACTATCTAAAATTGCACCGACTGTTATGTTAAAAACTCCATTAGATCAATGGCGTCCAAAGTTTGAGGAACTAGGTAAAATCTTCGATAAAGAAAAAGAAACAAAAGAATGGTTCAAACAATATGACGAAAAGGCAAGCAAGTTACACGATAAAATCGTTGCTAAAACTGGTGATGCGAAGTTCATGAAAATGGCTGCATATCCAAATGCATTCCGTATATATGGTGACTATGGTTACGGTAGCGTACTCTTTAAAGATTTAAAATTACCAGCAGTTCCAGGTACACCAATGGATGAACCACTAGTACAAGTACAAAAAGAAGCTTTAATTGACTACAATCCAGATTACCTATTCGTATTTACAACAGGTGACGGTTCTCAACGCTTAAAAGAGTTCCAAGAAGAAACAATTTGGAAAAACATGAATGCTGTTAAGAACAACCACGTATTTATTATTAAAAATGATGCGGTCAATAAAGGCTACTTCCCTCTAGGTAAAGAAATGATTTTAGATGAAATTGCTGAATTTGTTCTAGGGAAATAATAACAATGAGAATCACCTTCGTAATATCGAAGGTGATTTTTTTAAAACTCGTTTAAGGATCTGATATAGTTGTTTAGTTATCGATTGGCGAATAATTCAACTTAGTTCCCTTATTTTATGAATCGTATAAATTGTTGCTCCCCAATTTGTAAAATCTCATCATTCATTAATATTATGTCAGTATCATCTTCCACAAGCTTTTCCCCATTTAAAGAAACGCCATTTTGTTTCATTAATCGCATAAACTCACTTTTACTTTTAATATATTCTTCAGCAATTAATGATGGAATAATATCTAGTACAGACTCTTTCCCTATTTCAATTAACATTGTGGGGATTTTATCAGGCAAAACCTCTCCTTCATTAACGCTCTTACCTACCCCCTTTTGAATCATCTTTAATTGTTCTTCTAGTTTTAAAAACATACAATACAACTCCTTTAATATTGAATTAATATTGCAAGTTCTATAAGAGTAAAAATCAATTTCGCCCTGGCGTAATTGCCGCTGACGCTTCGCTTTCGCGCAGAAAACATTTGCCGCTGACGCTTTGCTTTCGCTACAGATAAATTGCCACAGGATGTGACGTTCTTAGACTGGGCTCCTCTATAAAAGGAGTCACATCACGTTCATCTTACCACCCGCTTCTGCTGAATGAAGATAAAAAAACGCCCTTTAGGAATAAACCTAAAGGACGTGTTATGAACGTGTTACCACCTTAATTTAAGAGCTACTCACATAACTCTTCTCAATAGGTACGGCTAAATGCGATACCTTTGCATTGATTACGGATGCAAACCCGTCGTAGCCTACTAAAGTTCGGTACGCAGCTCCAAGATGAATTCATTTTAACTTTCCTTGCGCCTCTCATCAACCGGCTACTTTCTGTCAGTTCCATTAAAACTACTAGTTCTCTTCAACACTTTTACTCTTATACTCCAAATTGTTATCAACAATTTTTCGTTATGCAAATCTTGATAATTATTATAGTATATTTGTTTGAATTGTCAATAAATTATTTTTAACCTTTTAACCATAACGTGGGGTTGATTTCCGTTTCAGATGAGCACTTTCCAGGGGGGCGTCCAGCAGGGACGGAAATCAACTTATATTCACGGTATACGTTTTTAACATTTCATACCTTAATAAATTTGTTATATCGGAAGGCGAATCCTCAAAGTGTCGTCTGTTTCTAGATACAATTTATACTGCATAAGAGGTGTATCCTTGTTTAAATAAATTTCACTGCCGTTTCTACTAACTTCCTCAAACCCTAACTTTTCCATCATTCTTCTTGAACGAAAATTAGTTTCATGTGTTTCACCATAAAATGTTGTAATACCAAATTTCTCGAACGCATACTTTATGAACATGTGAGTTACGGTAGTTCCTATACCCTTCCCCCATAACTGACTTTCACCAATAGCAATACCTATTTCAGCACTGTCGCTTTGAATCTCTGCTAGATCTGCATAACCAATTAATCTGTCCTTATATTCAATTCCTAAGCGAATAAAATCCTTACGATTCAAATTCACACTGTACTGCCACCAACTAAATAATTCTTCTTCGTCTAAATTTTTTCTCCACCCATTGGCTTCGCAAAATTTCTCGTCCTTACTCCAACGAAGAACGAAATGATAATCATCATTTTTTAAAGTTCTAAAAATTAATTTTTTAGCATCCTCAAACATATTCGATTTTAACTCCTGCCCTTTTTTACACTCTATGATTTTGAAATATTCATGCTCTTATTATACAAAGAAAAAAATAAAATATGGTATATAAATCCAATTATTACCGTCTTTTTAAATGCTTTTAGTATTTATAAGGTTTAAAACAATGCAACTTAATTTGGACCTATACACATCGACAAATTATGACAAAAAAATATAATTCAGTTTGATATATTATTTTAGAAATCTATTATTCGAGGAAGTAGAAAATTAAGAATGGAGAATAGAACATGGAAACACAAGCTTACAAATACCCCAGACAAAAGATTAATGGGATATGGCTAATAATTGCTGGCATAGCAATGTTCTTATTATTAATAAAATATAACGGCTATCCAAATATTTGGCCATTTGCCATCGTTTATATACTAGGTATGGTTTGGCAATTAAGCCCTAAAACTCGAGAGAAATTAGCAGTCGGTCCTGGTACAGGCGGCCAAAAAAGGTGGTCTAATTTTTCAATTTTTTTATTAGCAATTTTAGTTTTTATTAGTTTTCAATTTTTCGCCGATGATTATAGAACTTGCTGGTTATTAATTATTTTAGCTGTTGGTGTTCATTTCTTACCTTTTATTCCGGTACATGGTAAATTAATGCTTTTTCTATCAATCAGTTTAATCATCAATGCGTTCATAGGATTAATGATTACTAACGTTAATCTAGATATCTTTTTTGTAATAGATGGTCTAATAAAGATTTTATTTGGTAGTATTTTTATTAAGCTCAGTCCTATTAATTTTTAAAAGAATTGAGGATTCTGTTTCACAGTGATCCTTCCAACAAATAAAAGAATCCATTTTGAAAAGAAGACTAATCAAAATGGATTCTTTTCTAATGTTTATGTAATCTTTCCTACATATAAACCCCCGTTTTTATTTGGTCTTCGCGTATTTTTATAGCTTTTGATTCTTTGGAAAAATAATTTCAAAACATGTTCCCACTCCAACTTCGCTCTGTACTTTTACTTTGCCATGATGTTTGTCAATAATCCAATTTGCAATAGCAATCCCTAGACCAGCTCCCGCTTCTTCTCAATAACGCCCAAAATGCGCTTGCAATTCTTGTGCTTGAAAAGGCTTAGTCAGGTAATCGTCTCCTCCAAAGTTGATGAAATTTACGAAATTAATCCCTTGTTATGAATTCGTGTTGATGATACTATATGAATATACAACATGAATATTCATATAAATAATTCATAAAGGAGGTATTCACCTTTGGCAAGAGGAAAAAAAGTTTTTTCAGAAGAAGATAAAATTATGATTAAAAGTAAATTGAAAGATGAGTGTATGGCTTTTTGGATTTCTCAAGGTTATAAAGAAACAAGTATTGGTGAATTATGCAAAAAAACAGCAATATCAACGGGTACTTTTTATAATTTTTATTCAAGTAAGGAAGAACTTTTTTTTGAAGTTTTGTACGACATTCAAGAAACTATTTATGGGAATTTTATTAAACGAATTGAACAATGCCCTGAAAAGTCCGGCTTTGAAACAGCAATAATCCAACTTTACTATGAATACGAAAGCAAACCATTTCTTTATGAAGTAAAAACAATCGATTTCACAGCATTTTATAGTAAGCTTTCGGAGGAAATGAAAGAAAAACTAATATTTGATAGTAGTAATCTTTTTCGTACTGCAATCAAACAAGCAAATCTTAAATTAAAAGTTCCGGAAAAGTTAGCATTTTCAACTTTCACCGTACTTCTTTCTAGTATTGCAAGTAAAGACGGAATATCAAAGAACTGTGACCATTTTGCTGCATTTCAATTTATGACTAAGCAGTTGGTAGCAAGTATCTTTGAGTAGAAGCTCTATTTCAAATATAAAATAGGAGGAGAGCAATGAGTTTATTTTGGAATATTATAGATTTTCTTAAAGAATCAACACCGTTCTTCATCGTGTTTAATATCATTGTAGCAATCGTCCTGCTCATCTCAGGGTTTATTTTATTATCCAAAAAGAATAGAGAACAGAGGACGAAAAAAGTTATCGGTATGGTTTGTTTATCAATTTCATCGTTATCTTTTTTGGGTGCCCTTTCCAATGCTATTTTTTCTTTCATTGTATTTAAAAATTAAGAGGAAAGAGGAATAAAAAGATGTTAGATAAATTACTTAACATTATGGATGCGGCTTGTAAATGGGGAAATAAAAATCTGGGGACCTCTATTCAATTCCCTAAACCAACAAACAAATCCATGGTATCCAGTGCTTTTTCAAGTGGAATTATTAGTAGCGCAATTCTGGTCTATGGGCTTATTTTCAACAAAAAATGGATTTTGTTATTTGGTGGACTTGGGATAATTAGTAGTGTTTTCATTTATCGACAAAGTGTAAAGAACGATTAAATAGTATGTATTAAAAAAGCACGAGAAATCAATTTTAGAAACATTGATTTCTCGCGCTTTTTTAATATGAAATTATATTATTGCTTTTCTAAAATAATTAAAAACATTTTATCTACTGCCATATTTTTAAGTAAAAGTGTTTTTATTGCTCACTAGGTTGTGTGGATGGCTTTAATAAGAACCAAACAATTACTAAAGTTACTAGTGCTAATATAAAAGTACTCATATAAATGAAATGTACACTTGAAGCTAATGCCTCTTGTGATTTGGTTACTATGTTTGCTGTAGTTCCTCCATGTCCACCAGAAGATACGAGATCAAGGTTTTTAATCCCCTGTGCATGAATCATCGTATTGAAAATTGCCCCGAAAACTGCAGCACCTAATGTTTGACTAAACGTATTGATAAATGTGTTTAAGCCAATTGCCGTCCCTCGCGTATGGGCTGGAACAGCTGATTGAATTGTTACCATATAAATAGGTACAATAAGCCCCATTCCTAAGCCGAATAATCCAACTGCAACATAAATAAGGAATGCTGGTGAATTTGTTGACAAAGTAAATAGTGAAAAGGCAGCAATTGAAAGAATACTAGCTCCAAGTAGAATGATTTGTTTCGTTTTTAAGTAATCAATTAATTTCCCAGAAAAAATAGTGCCAAATGTCCACATAACAGGAAGCGGCATTAAAACGAGTCCGGCCTCTGTCGCATTTTTTCCTAATACACCTTGGCTCCAAATCGGAAGATACATTGTAATACTAATAATCATTGCACCAGAAATAAGAGTTAATATGTTTATAATAGATAATGTACGATTAGAGAAAAGTGCTAGCGGAATTAATGGTTCCGGAGATTTTCTCTCAATGAATAAGAAAATAATGAATGCAACAGCTGCAAAGATTAAGAGGCTAACAATTGTAATGTCCTCCCAGTTTTGCTGACTGCTACCTGTTAATAACGCGTATAGTAGCGCGATTGTACTTAATGAAAATACCGTCGCTCCAAGATAGTCGATATGGTGCTTAGCAGGTTTAATAGATTCTTTATAATAAATTACAATCATTAAGCAAGCGATAATTCCAAATGGAACGTTTAAGAAGAAGATGTAGCGCCAAGAGAGAGAATCAACTAAAAATCCTCCAACTAATGGTCCGATTACACCAGAGACGCCCCAAACAGCACTAATCCAACCCTGTGCTTTTGCACGGTCTTTCACTTCGCTATATAAGTCACCCATGATTGTCATTGTTATTGGCAAAATAGCGCCAGCACCTAGACCTTGAAGGGCACGAAAGACGATGAGCTGTTCCATCGATGTAACAACACCGCAAAGTGCAGAGCCGACTAAAAATATTGTAGCTCCAATCAGTAAAACTTTTTTACGACCGAATAAATCAGCCAGTTTCCCGTATATTGGAGTCGAAACGGCTGTGGCTAGCATATAAATTGCATATACCCAACTAACAAGTTCGACGCCTGACAAATCACTCGTTATACGGGGGATTGCTGTACTAATAATTGTTCCTTCTACAGCAGAAAGAAATGTCATTAACATTAATGATAAAATAACTTTTTTTCTCATATTTTTCCCCTTTACTTCTATACAGATCAATTATGCTTCGTCATAATTGCGTCTGGAATTGGCTTTGGGCCAATAAATGTTTTTTGTGCGAAAGCGAAGCGGCAGCAACAAGTGTTTTTTGTGCGAAAGCGAAGCGGCAGCAACAAGTGTTTTTTGTGCGAAAGCGAAGCGGCAGCAACAAAAAATTTGTCTGTGCGAAAGAAGTTAAAATTATTCACTATATAGCTAAGTATATTTTTTTATTATCTATAAACAATATAGATAATCAATAAAGTACCTTTATTGCACTAACCTTCTTCGTTAGTTCAAGTACATTTTTTCACAAGATAAACATCAATTTTAACATAAATATACATTAAAAATCACCTCCAAGAATAACTAAAGAGGTGATTTTTATCAAACGTTATTACCAATTATCATTCTTTATTATTAACGAGCACACATGTTGCTTTGAAATCAATTGTCTCGGCATAATTGCGTCCGGAATCGATTTTGTGCTTACCTTTCAATCCTTAAATACTCGCCACATTTCCTCATATTTAACTTTAGCAGAGGTGGATTTTATTTAACCAAAAAGTGATCTTACTAGTGGTACCGCTCTAGCTTAAAAGCGCTAGACTAGACAATGCTCTCTTGAAAATGAAAAATCTCCTTACATATTTTCAAACTGAAATAAATCAACTATAATGGTATTCAAATGGTAGAAATACTAAATTACACCCATTTATCTTTATTTATACAAATCTACTATAAAGGAGAATGAAGATGAAAAAGAAGGTTTTATCCTTACTCATGGCCATAATAATGGTCCTATCAGTTAGCGTATCGGCATTTGCCGATGAAATGTCGCCACCAGCGACAAGAGGAGAAATCGTTAAAACCTTGTTGCTGGCAGCAGATGCTTATCAACCAGGAATTAATAAAGAATCCATTATGCAAGGCTCTAAAAACGAAGATTTAAGAGAGAATGAGCCGGCTAAGAAGATTGAAGCTTTAGTCATGTTGAGTAGAGCTTTCGGCGAATTACCAGAGCCTGTCGGAAATGATCTGCGCAGCGGAACATTTGATGTCGAGTTCACCGATGTACCAGCTTGGGCTAAGAAAGATATCGATAAACTTGCAAAAGCAGGCGTACTGACTGGCAAACCTGACGGCACATTAGGCGCAAATGACAATATTACGATCAATGAGTTCCAAAAAATTATCGCCAGAGTGTGGACGCTTAAAGGCTCCCATTTAAATGACGATTTTTATGAAGCAATCAATAAGGAATGGTTAAATAAATCGACAATTCCGGATGGAGAAATCATGGGCGGCGTATTTTCCGAGCTGCATAAGCAAAATAACGATAAAATAGAAAAAATAATAGATGAGCTCGTTGGCAAACAATTCGCAGAAGGAACAAAAGAACAGAAAATTACCGACTTCTATTCGACGGCGTTGGATAAGAAAAATAGAAATAAACAAGGGATTGAACCTATTCAAAAATATGTAAAGGCAATAGACGAGGCTAAAACGCTTGATGAACTTATTCAAGCTGATCTTACCCTGGAGAAGGATTCGGGTCAAAGCTCATTATTCAGCTTTGCAATCATGAACGATGCAAAGAACAGCAGTGAAAATGCTTTGTATTACGCTGGATTAGCTACAGGTCTGGATAAGAACAGCTTTGACACGGAAGACTCGAAAGCGAAAAAAGCCTATATTCAATATATGGCCAGACTTCTTGAGTTATCGGGCGAGAAAGAGTCTGCAGCGAAAGCACTTGCCGAGAATGTTTACGAAATGGAGAAAAGCTTAGCTTCCGTATCGCTTGAACCTCATGAACAAGGCGATGTCAATAAATACTATAATCCGTATACAATTGAACAATTCGATGACATGTTCAAAACAGTAGATATGAAACAAGTCTTGAAATCGATGAAAGTCGACAGTACTGATAAAGTGATCGTATTCGATGTGAAGCTGGCGCAAAAAGGTGCTGAACTCTTGACTGAAACTAATCTTAATGCGCTTAAAACTTACTCCAAAGTGCACCTGCTTATGGCAGCAGGCGGTTTGTTGTCAGATGATTTCGAAGATGCTGCCAAAGAGTTTGACGCAACGTTATATGGCGTTACAGGAGAAAAAACAGATAAGGAAGTCGCAGTAGCCAAGATAACTGGTACAATGGGCGGATATTTGGAGCAAATGTTTGCCGAGAAACATTTTTCACCAGAAGCTAAAAAAGATGTTGAGCAAATGGTAGAGAAGTTAATTGCTACGTATGAGGAGAGAATCAAAGCTCTTGATTGGATGTCAGAAACAACAAAAGCTAAAGCAATTAAAAAGCTGGATACGATGATTGTTAAGATCGGTTACCCAGATAAGTGGGATACGACATTAGATAAAGTAGCGATCAAGACATATGACGAAGGTGGTTCGCTGTTCTCTAATACCTTGACAGTAAACAAAGCATACATTGATAACGTGAAAGCCGAGCTAGGAAAACCGGTGGATAGGTTGCAATGGGGTACAAGCGTATATACCGTAAATGCTTTCTACAATCCTTTTAATAACGAAATTACGTTCCCTGCCGGTATTCTTCAAGCGCCTTTCTATGATATTAACGCTAAACCTGAAGCAAACTATGGTGCCATTGGCATGGTCATAGGCCATGAAATCAGCCATGCATTTGATAACAACGGATCAGCATACGACGAAAATGGAAATGCAAATAACTGGTGGACAGAAGAGGACTTTAAGAAATTCGAAGAGAAAAACCAGGAACTGATTGAGTTCTATAACGAAATTGAGATTATCCCGGGTGTGTTGAACGACGGTCAGCTTACACTAAGTGAGAATGTCGCTGATTTAGGTGGAATGGCGGCTTCACTACAAGTTGTATCCAAAATGAGTAATCCGGATTATAAAGCATATTTCGAAAACAATGCAGAAATATGGAAATCCACAACCACAAAAGAATTTGCAGCGTACCTGAGCAAAAACGATGTACATTCAGCCGCTAAAATTCGGGTTAATCGCACGATTGTGAACTTTCAGCAATTCTATGATACCTATGGAATTAAGCTTGGAGATGGCATGTATATAACTCCAGAAGATCGAGTATCCATCTGGTAAAAATCAAAGCAGATAGAGCTAATCCGATAGCTCTTACATCAGTGTATAAAGGCAAAGAGGCTATCCAGGAAGTCCTTTTTAGAGTAAATACACCGAAATCAAAAGCCCAAGAATGGTAATTTTACGGCATTCTTGGGCTTTGCTTTTTTTTCAGCCCTTCGATTGAAGGTTTCTAAATAATTTTTATAATATACCATAAAATGATAAAACAAAAATATACATTCTGTTTAGATTATACGTCAATTTAAAGGGAGGGAAATGAAAGACATGAAACATAAGATTGCTTTACTAGCAGATGTCCATGGGAATGCAAGTGCTTTAAAAGCAGTTATCGAAGATTCGATCAAAGAAGGTGTCACTGAATATTGGTTTTTAGGGGACTTAATCATGCCTGGGCCTGGGGCAAATGATTTATTTGAAATATTAGATAGTATTAAAGTTGCTACTTACGTTAAAGGAAATTGGGAAGACTGCTTCCTTGACGTACTGAATAAAGAGATTGACTTTGATAATGCTTCTGATATCTATATTTCTAGGTTAGTTCAGTATCAGTGTGAAAATTTAGATGAAAGCTATATTAATCTTATTAAGAGCTTACCATTACATTTAACAAGACAAGTTAATAATCTATCTATCAGCATTAGCCATAATTTACAAAATAAAAATTATGGAGGAGATTTATGGCCCACTAATGATCAGAAAAATTTTGATCAGTTATTTGAGCATGATTACGATATTGCGATTTATGCTCATACCCATCACCAATTGTTACGCTATAGTAGCAATGATCAGTTGATTATTAACCCAGGAACTGTAGGACAGCCCTTTTACAAATGGGGCAAGTTACATTCTGATCTACGTGCTCAGTATGCAATTCTTGAAATTGATGAGACAGGGATTGCAGAGGTGAGATTTAAAAAAATTCCCTATGATGTAGAAAAGGAATTAAACAACGCTATTCATAATAAACTCCCTTATATTGATTTATATCGAGAAATGCTAGAAACAGGAAAAACTCATACCCATGATATTGAGTTATTACAAAAGCTCAATGATCAATTTAACTATAAAGATGAGATAATTAATTTTTTCGAAAAAAATTATTGGGAATTTAAAGGGATAAAGTGAACCTCTTTCAACTAACGACAAATTAATTGGAATCACTCTAAATCCTTGATTTAACTGTATATAAAAAGCTGTCATTTTGAATAAAGATTGATCAAAATGACAGCTTTCTTTTATTTTTAATAACTGTTTTTATAAAAAGGATTGATTATTTTAATTCGCCTTACTCCACTAAAGCACCCGGTAGTTAAATAAAAGAAGTGCTGCCTGAACAACTTAATGATCTTCTACTAAAGACCTTGCTAATAACAAGTTAATTTATATCTCCAAGATAAACTGGTGAATTTTCACCATTTAAATATCCAATTATATATTTTCTTAACTCTTTTGGGTATAGCCTGTAATTTAATAAATCCTCAATACGAATCCACTCAACACCTACCTGATGATTATCAGGATTTGTTGGTTTTATTGGAGTTTCAGTTCTACTTACCTGACATAAAAAATAATATTCTATTTGGTGAACATCAAAATCAAATTCAGCGTATTCATGATTTTTTCCTATATACTCCCTGATATGTAATAATTCTTTGATATCTATATTAAGTCCAATTTCTTCAATACACTCTCTTTTTAAAGTGGTATGGAATGTTTCACCATGTTCTTGCCCTCCACCAGGACAAAGAAAAAAATACCCCTCGTCATCTTGGTTTTTAGTTAATAATATTTTTTCCCCATCCAAAATAATTGCCTTTACTGAGTTTCTAACTTTCATATCTTCCCTCATTTCTTTTTATATCCAAATTATAGCATTTGTTATTCAACTAAACTGCAGTGTTAGTTCAATAAGGAAAAAGATGGTTGCCTACGCAACTCAATAATCTTTAATTAACGCCCCCATTAGTTGAAGCTGAGGAGCCGGTTGAAAAATGCAGATTTACACCGTTACTAAATTGTCTATTTATACACGTTCCCTTATCCTGCGAATTCAATACCATCTTGGGAAAAGGAATATGAAGGAGTCTATAAAAGATGGCACAGGTTGTTGGTAATAACGTCAATCCTCTGCATCTTTCGAAATAAAAGAGCGTTACTTTTTGTTAACGGGTTCGGTTGAGATGTGCAAAACTCTAATTCACAACCTAATTAGCAAGGTAAAGTGTAAAAAGTTCTCTCTAAATATTCAGTAAAATAGCCATTTAATAATTATGATTAACGATATAGAATGGCAAGGGTTCCAAATTTAAACAATTTCCTCATTCAATTAAATGGCCCGATTGTTGAATAAGAAAAAATCCTGCTTTGATACAAAACTTTATTAAAATAATCAATTTTCATTTTAAATTATCGAACTTTGTTTTTAATGATCAATCTCTTCATAATAATTAGTTCTTTTTTTAATTTGAATTGTAAATCAATCAATGTAATAAAGGCTATTCAATTGTATATATTTTGTGTTCCATAATAAATAACCGTAAAAAAACCCTGATACAGCAACACACTGTACCAAGGTTTGTATTTCATGCTAAATCATCTTATTTACAAGATAATGTGATTATAAAGTATAACGAGATTAGTTATAATCACTCATGTATTCTGTTTAAGTAATCAGTATACAACTTTTTTGTCTAGTATACATCTTTATTGTAACTCAACATATTCTGTAGCTTTTGAATAAAGTTCGATTAAAAGTAAGTCGCAAACACTGATTTTATACAGAAAGAAACCAACTGTTTTGAAACAAAGTTTGATCAAAACAGTTGGTTCTTTATTTATCTAGTTTGGTTTTTATTGATTATTTCTGGATGCGAATCTTCAATTAAAGTGCCCGTTAAAATTAGCACTTCACCACAGAAAATGAAAGATAATTTAGTTCTTTCATGGGAGTTCAATAAGAAAAAAAGAGCTGCCTATGCAACTCAATGATCTTCAAGTAAACCCCATTAGTTTAAGAAGTTCTAAAGTAAAAAGGGAACAATTTCATTCCCTTTCACTTTAATTTATGCTTTCAGCTATTGTCATAAAGCTTTTAGTATTTTAAGACAAACACCATTAACAGATTATTACCATGATTGTTTATGGGGAAATGATAAGAGTTCAGTAAGCCCCTTCGTAAAGAGAATGCGTAAATACAAACAAAACCAGCAAAACACCTTTTCGGTGTCATACTGGTTTTGTTGAAGTACATCTTAAATTGTAGTTAGTTCAACTTGATTGCAAATTCCGAATTCGGCGCACCAGCAAATACAACCGTTCCGTTCTCCGGCAGTTTTACTTTGTTATTGCCGCTCACAACGGTAAAATTGATACATACACCCTTCTCATCATACACCGCAAACGAACTCTTCGATGGCAACGCTACGGTCATCGTTTTCCCTGTTACCACTTGCGGGATTGTAAACCATCTCGCATGACCATTTGCTTGTAGCGTAACTTTAGATGCTGGGCTTGCATCAAGCGGTTTTACGTTGGTTCCACTTACGTATAAAAATCCGGACATCTCCATATATTCATTTCCGCCTTCTGTATAGAAACGAGATTCCGTCGTATCACGGCCTGCCAACCCGGGGATCTGGAGCTGATGCGCAGCCGTGTTTGGGCCTGTAATTTTTCTGCCGTTCCAATAGCCCTCTAGACCATCATTGCGATTAATTTGTGTTGTAAGTAACACTGGTACGAGATATTGAGAAGAACTATATTTCTCGTTAACAAGATAGAACTTGACACCTTCCCGCTTTGCCCAGGCGGCAGTGGTTTCCTTCGATAGCACGTTGTCTTCTAGTTTCTCTGCTCCATAGTGATTCATCGCTACTTGCCCTAAGCCAGGCATCGATATAAATGTGCTCTCCCTCAAATATGTTCGTCTATTCTTCTCTGTGACGAAGTTGAGCTTGGAGGTACCTGTCTCATTAATAAAGCTTCCATTCGCAGTATATACATATTTTTCTTCTGGATTAGATGATAAGAACAGTTCCCCATTCTTCGTAATTTCTATTTTGAACTGACTTGAACTATTACCGTAAAAACCCGCTTTCCTCGCTACGTCTCGAGGTATCTTGGCCTTGACCGGCTTGTCAAAGGATCTGTTCGGCTTAATGTCCTTAATTGTGCCCTTCTCTTTAAGCGCAGTGAGCAGTAATTCAGTCGCCATCAGTTGATTTACAGAACTCCCGCCGCCGGATGACAACACAGCCGCTGCCATCTTCTGTTCCGGAAGCACGACCAGTGAAGCATGTTGTAAAAACGTATCTCCGCCCTTAGCCAAGCCCTTTATTCCATATTCACTGAATGGATATAGTTTCACACTATCCCAACCAAGACCATATTTGAAAATGTTGTCTTCATCCCCCGGCCACATTCCTTTTTTATATTCCTCTTGCTCCATCGCTTTGACTGCCTGATCAGAGAGGATCCCTTTTCCCTGTCCCATAAATAATTGTGAGAATCGCACCATATCCTCTGCCGTGGAAGAGATCCCTCCCGCCCCGATAATATTCACCGATTCAGTGGGAAGCTGCCCTTGGTACATTGGAAAATAAAGTCCAGCCCGCTTATCATCTTCCCATTTATCCTGCGGCGTTTTCGTATGATTTAGCTTTAAGGGTTCTGTAAACTGTTTATGTAGAAATTCGGTAAAGCTCAGGCCGCTGACTCTTTCCACCAAAATCTCAGCCAGCGTAAAGCCGTCGTTGCAGTATACCGAGAACGCGCCAGGATCCGCCTTCAAGTGCTGGTTGGACAATCGCTGCAACAAGTTATCATGGGCATAGGTATCATTATCTTTAAATAAAAATGCATTCCTATACTCAGTACCTTGTAAGCCGGAGGAGTGGTTCAACAGCATACGCGGCGTAATGCTTTTGTAACGCTCGTCTTTCATTTTGAAATCAGGAACATAGTGGACAACAGGAGCATCCAAATCAACTTTTCCTTCGTCGACCAATTTCATCACAGCCGCCGTTGCATACATTTTACTGACTGAACCAATCCCGTATAGGGTATCTTTGGTCAGCGTTTTCCCTTTCATATCGTTCTTACCTGCCTGACCCGACAAAATAATTTGGCCATTGTCAATTAGCGCATACTGCACGCTATTCGTCTCATACGACTTCGTGAGTAGCGCAGCCTTCTCTGCCGCAATCTTTTTTAGTTCTTGACTAGCTACTTCTTGGCTAGCTACAACCGTAGCCTGACTGCTAGAAAACGCCATCGCCCCTGTTGGTAAGCTCATCGTTAACGCTAATGTAGCGGCTAACACCCCAGATAGTTTATTTTTCATAAAAGAATTGCCTCCTTAGATAAGTGATTGATTTCATTGCTGTTATTTCGAACAAAGGTATCTCCTTGTTGTCTTTATTTAACAGATGGTAAAAATTTATAGAAGCTGCCTTCCATAAGATATTTATCAAGTAATTTCTCAAAATTGCTTACAAGATATTCAATTTTTTCATTTCTAATACAACCAAACTAATGCGGTAATCATTGTAAGACAAGAATTTGCGCAATCCTTTCCCATAGGATTCCATTTACTAGTTCATTCATTTTTTTCTCCTCCAAATTGTTTATTTACCCTTAATACGATTACGTTCGTCTAATCGTTCACTCACGAAAAAATAAATAAAAAAAATCTCAGGAATTTGATCCTGAGACCTTTCTTTTAAATATTTTTCTTGCAAAAATAAGATAGATAATAAGATACGCTGGAAATTGAATAAGGCCTAAAAAGCCCCATAGCCAAGCATTGTGTCCCCTCTTCCGTGCATCCCAAAACATCCATGAGCTCTGACAAATCAGAATGAATGCAATCACGATGCATAACCAAAGCGGTGTGCTACTTAGTTCATTTGAGATCATTCATTACTGACCTTCTTTCTAGTTTTTTTAAGCGCTAAGGGCAATAAGATAATCCCCACAAGCTGAAAATAAAGAAAAAGAATTGGCTGACGATAAACGACAGCAATCCCAACCGAAAGCACAAATACTGCAACAGAGATAAACGTGAGGAGGTCTTTCCATTGTTTTTTTCGTATTCTTTTTTTCTCTAATTCAACATTCTGTTGAAACCATTGTAAGCTTGGAGTAGATACTGGATTCCATTGATCCAGTTTTTCTAAACCATCTATTAATTGCTTAACCGTTAATTCATTTTCATCATCCAACATAGAATGACTATTTTTAGAATCATACTCTTTCAAGTTCAGCCAACTCCTTTCGTATACTTTTTAGACCATTTGAAACTCGAGATTTTACTGTTCCTTCTGCAATACCCATCATTTTTCCAATTTCCTTATATGAATATCCGTAATAATGCTTTAACACGATTGGCATACGTATTTCTTCATTAATTTGAGCAAGTACATCAAGTACATCATTCCATTCTTCGTTCATAATGGCTGCATTCCATTTCATTTTTCGGAGCGCTTGTTCCTGCTCTAGCCAGTTTTCCTCCCGCTTCTTTCTGCGCTGTTGATCGATAAAAAGGTTCGTTGCGATTGTGATGAGCCATGATGAAAACTTGGATTCACCATTATACAGTTGGATTTTTTCAATACACTTCATCATCGTCTCTTGTGCTAAATCTTCTGCGATTTGTGGATGAAGAGTAACTTTCATTAAATACTTTACGAGGAACGAATAATTCTGTTGTAGCAGTTTCGAAAGAGCCAATGTATCTCCTTTTTTCGCTTTTCGAATTAAATCCTTTTCATCCATGAGATCTACTCCATACAATAATGATTTATATGTAATACGATTTACTGGGAAAAATCGTTCATTTTCAAAATAAAGAATCACAACAAAAATCCATCTATTAGTATTTATTAAGTTTACTTGAAAGTTATATATTTCACCAAAAACCAAAGTATTGTTGCTCATTCAACGAGTTCCGAATGCTTGTCTAATTATTATCGTATTATCAAACTACTCACATGTTTTGTTTAAGTATGTCTTCTTTAACTAACTGGTCTGTTTGTGGAATAAGAAAAATCCTGTTTTGATACAGGATTTTAATCAAACTTTATTAAAATAATCAATGTTTATTTTAAATTATCGAACTTTGTTTTAAATGATCAATCTTTTTTATAAAACTACAACTTTAGATGTTCTTGTTCTTTTAGACATAAAAAACACCCCTTTGGCTAAATAATAACCAAAGGGGGAACGCTTCATGACTTTATTTTAAACATCGCAACTTTATTTCTAAGCTGCAATTTTTCAAATATAAGATTGTTTACAATCTAAATTATTTAGTATACATCTTTATTGTCCAGTATATATCTTTATTGCAAAGTATATATCTTAATTGTCCAGTATACATCTTTATTGTAACTTAACATCACATGTTGGTTTGGAATAAAGTTTGATTAAAAATTTCTCTAAACTTTTGATTTCACTGCATACGAAGAGCCGTGGTTTTGAATAAAGATTGATTAAAACGATGGTTTTCTTCTACTTGTAGGGACTACTTTTTATAAAAAAGTTTGATCAAAATTAAATATAAATGTTGATATAACGGTATTTTATTGATTTTGATAGGCTTAAAACGATTAAACTTTCTTCAAAATGGTGCGACTTTTTCAAAACAGTTCAACTTTGTTTTAAACCGACATAAAGAGCTGCTATCAAAATAGCTCCAACAAGCAGGAAATTCAAAAATACCTCTCGAGAGTTCGAGGGGTGTTTTTGAATGGTTTTAATACTGAAGTCTTTCTGATCAATTGTTAATGCTTTATTTTTTTACCTCATTTATTATTTCTTTAGCCTATTTTTATTTTTTTGATAACACCATGGAAAAAAAATCGTGAGCATATATATTTACATATCGTAATATCGTGATATGATGATGTGTATAAAAATGATAGTGAGGTGAAGTCGTGACGAAAATTCAATTTGATCAGGTTGATTTATTTAAAGCATTATCTAATGAAGCGAGACTGAAGATATTATACTGGTTAAAAGATCCTACAACGCATTTTGATACAAAGCGACAAGCGATAGAGGAAATGGATGAAGTAGGGGTCTGTGTAAGCCTGATTAGAGATAAGCTTGAGATGAATCAGTCTACTACATCTCAATATTTATCAACTTTACAGCATGCAGGTTTGGTCGAAGCAAGACGCATCGGAAAGTGGACATACTATAAACGCAATGAGCAACTGATACATGAGTTAGCAAACTTTATAGAAACGAAGCTATAGGATTTAGAAAAAATATCAAAATTTGAAAAGAGGTAATAAAAATGAAAATTGAAATATGGTCAGATTATGCATGTCCCTTCTGTTATATTGGAGAAGCAAGATTGGAAAAAGCAATGAATGAGCTAGGAATTAAAGATCAAGTAAATATTGAAATGAGAAGTTTCGAATTAGATCCTAACGCTAGTTACGAAGTCGTATCCAATACAGAAGATCGTTTCGCAAAAAAATATGGTCTATCTAATAGTATGGCGGCAGAAAGAATTAGACAAATAGAGCAGTATGGTAAAAACGAAGGTATTGATTTCAAATATTATACTACACGATATACAAACACAATGGATGCTCATCGCTTAACACATTATGCAGCAAAACAGGGAAACAAAACGATTGCAAAAGATTTATTCAAAGCCTATTTCACTGATAATTTAGAGTTGAGCGATAAAAATGTACTAAAAGAAATTGCTGTAAAAAATGGACTAGATGAAAATGAAGTAGAAAAAGTTTTGAATTCCAATGAATTTGAAAGTGATGTACGTAAAGATGAAAAGCAGGCACATTTAATGGGAGTCCGAGGTGTACCTTACTTCTTGATTAATGGAGAAATCACTTTGAGTGGTGCTCAGAATGTCGAAACATTTAAAATGGCTTTAAAAGAAGCAATGCAGGATGATAGTCAGAATAATGATTTATCAGGAATGAGCTGTGGTATTGATGGATGTAATTAATAATCGAAGCGTTGTACATCAATTAACAGTAAAAGATGTATTTTATGCAAATGCATTTTTATATATTGATCAGGATACGAAACATGGGTTTTTATTTGATCCCGGTGCAGAAGCAGAAAAAATATTACATGTGATAGAATCCAACGGTTATCATATCGAAAAAATATTATTAACACATGGACATTTTGATCACATAGGTGCAGTCGATAAAATTAGAAATGAATTAAATATCCCTGTTTACATGCACGAACTCGGACGGGAATATATGCAAAATGCGAGAATGAACTTGTCAGCTTTATGCAATAGACATATCATAGTTGATGATGTGCACTATGTACAATCAGGTGAAACGTTTGAACTGTCTGCTAATTCAGATTTTAAAGTGACGATGACACATACACCAGGTCATGCAATGGATCAAGTTATGTATTATAATGCACAGGATAAAGTAGCATTTGTTGGTGATACAATCTTTAAAGGTAGTATTGGAACCACTCAGTATGAAGGTGGAAATGAACAGGACTTGATACAAAGTTTAAATTTGATTCTATCATTGCCAGATGACGTTGTTTTATATAATGGTCATAGTGGTAAAACAACTGTAGGTGATGAGAAGAGAAGACTCGGCATATAAAGGGTAAGTGACATATTTTCTGTTGAGTACAGGAAATATGTCATTTTATTTATTCTTTATTGTAAAAAAGTGGGAGCAGAATATAATGTCCATGCTTTAGAGGTCAATTGCTGTTGTTTAGATATTTTTGCACCAAAACCTTTAAAAGTGACTCATGCTATAAATTATAAGCAAAATTAATGAAGAGAATAGAGATGAAATAAGATGATAAATAACTTAGGGCGTATTAATGAATTAGCGAAAAAACAGCGTGAAGAAGGTTTGACAAGTGCTGAACGGATTGAGCAACAAGTATTACGCAAAGACTACTTACGCGAAATTCGCGGACAAGTTCGCGAAACTTTTTCAAAAATGACTGTACTCGATCCACTAGGAAATGATGTAACACCGGATAAATTGCGTAGAGAAAAGGAAATGGATTCACGGGAAGTAAAAGCTTAGAAGAAGCACTTACATTCCATGTTAATGGTGATACGCAAATGTGTTGCCGCATGCATTCAACGTAAGCTTTGCTGGGATGTGTTGAATCGTTTTTAGTAAATCTTAATATGGCGGGTAATTGTGCATCAAGTGGATCGTCGTGCACGGAAGCTTCGATTGGCCCGTTACTTGTCTTGGTGGCAATGTGTGGACAAGGTGCTGAAAAATTACGTATTTGAATTCGTTTTAGCTTCGGTTAAGGCTTGACAGAAGAAGATATAAAACAGGCAGTGGAAAAAAAACAGCTATTGAAAAAAGATTGGTGAATTAAGAAAAGAAAAGGTGACCTTAATGAAAGAAACAAAAGACCCCTCGCAAATACGTGTCGTTGTTGGCATGTCAGGTGGGGTGGATTCTTCGGTTGCTGCGTACCTGTTAAAACAACAAGGCTATGAAGTAATCGGGATTTTTATGAAAAACTGGGATGATACAGACGAAAATGGTGTTTGTACAGCTACAGAAGACTATGATGATGTTATTAAAGTGTGTAACCAAATTGGTATTCCATATTATGCAGTTAATTTTGAAAAGCAATACTGGGATAAAGTTTTCACATACTTTTTAGAAGAATATAAAGCAGGATGCACACCAAATCCAGACGTTATGTGCAATAAGGAAATTAAGTTTAAAGCTTTCCTCGAACATGCGATGAGTCTTGGTGCGGATTATCTGGCAACGGGCCACTATGCACGTATTGATCGGAGTGGTGATGGCGAAGTATTAATGCTTCGTGGTGTCGATGAAAATAAAGACCAAACGTATTTCCTAAATCAATTAACACAGGAGCAGCTTAAACATGTTATGTTCCCAATTGGTGATATTGAGAAAAAAGAAGTGCGTGAAATTGCTGAAGAAGCAGGTCTTGCAACAGCGAAAAAGAAAGATTCAACAGGCATTTGCTTCATTGGCGAACGTAACTTTAAAGAGTTCCTAAGTCAATTCCTACCAGCACAACCTGGAAAAATGGAGACAATGGACGGCGTGGTAATGGGACAACATGACGGGCTAATGTACTATACACTTGGTCAACGTCACGGGCTTGGTATTGGTGGCGACGGTGAGCCATGGTTTGTTCTTGGAAAAGACCTAGAACGTAATGTATTGCTTGTTGGTCAAGGTTTTCACCATAATGCATTGTATTCTACTTCATTAACAGCAGTGAAAATGAGCTATACTTCGACAAAAAAATTACCTCGTAAATTTTTTTGCACAGCGAAATTCCGTTATCGTCAAACAGATACTCCGGTTGAAGTGGAGATTTTAGAAGATGGCCGTACACATATTACATTTGAAGAACCGGTTCGTGCCATTACACCGGGACAAGCAGTTGTTTTATATGACGGCGAAGTATGTCTTGGTGGCGGTACAATTGATGAAGTGTTTAAAAACAACGAAAAACTAACATATGTAGGATAAACTTGTGAGAAGACTGCTTAGGCAGTCTTTCGCTACGTAGTGGTGTGGAATTTGGATATGGATTTTAGTAGGAAAATCCATATTTAAAGTAAGCTTCATTTCTTCGGTATCTTCATCTAGCTCCAGTTGAAATCAGGTGGAGTGCATAATCTGTGCGAACTATATTTTTTGACGTCGTATTCACTTACTAAAAATAATAAATACTCGCTATTGTAAAGGATACACAAGGAAGAAGTCATTGGACGTCATGTTGGGGGCATTATCAGCGGGCGTACCTTTACGGGACATGCTCATGATGTGGGTTTGAAATAGAGTTTGATTAAAAGCGTGCTGCAAATGCTGATTTTATGATAGAAGAAACCCACACATTTTGAACAAAGATTGATCAAAATATGTGGATTAATTTAAACTAGAGATTTATTTTATAAAAAAGATTGATTAAAATTAAATTCATTGTTGAATTAATTTAATAAATCTAGACGCTTCCTGGTCCTTAATTTTCCCCCATGGCATCATTTTCTGTTTTGGATAGGTTAAATAGCATACTCTTTTAGCCCGAGTTAAAGCTACAAACATATTCTTTAACTCTTCTTTATATCTCCGAGAAGTATTTGCTCTATAATCTGGAAATACTCCTTCATTTAATCCCATTAAAAATACAATGTCATATTCAAGTCCTTTTGCCATATGAACTGTTAATAATGTAACACCCGTTTTATTGTAATTTTGAGTCTTTCCTAGCGCTATTTGATTTCTAAAATGTCTTAATGATCTCTTACCGGAGGATGTCTGACTACAATACTTTTTCCAATGATTTTTCCATAAAATAATGTCTTCCGAAAGCATATATAATTCTGAGTCTTCTTTATATATTTTTTTCATCTCAACTTCTATATAATCTATAGCTTTTGAAAAACGTTCATTATCTTCAATAATTATCTTCCAGGATGTTTTTAATACTTTAAATATATCTAAATCGATTTGATTATTAATTTCTTTCTCTAGACCAAAAATTACTTCTAAATAGTTACATTGAATATCATATTGACTTTTCTTTACACCTAAAAGGCTTAAAATTCTTTTAAAACTCAATGCATCTTTTTCATTAATAATAAGCTTAAGCCCTGATTCAAATATTTTTATTTCTGGAGATTCACTTTCAAGTCCATTTCCACTTCTGTTATTAAAAGGAATACCACAATTTTTCAACTCTTTTTCAATATGGCTCAATACATACTTATTCCTAGCTATAATGGCTATATTTTCATGAGAGACGCTATTATCATAAGTGTTCCCATTCGTCAGACGTTGGTTAATTTCTGCAACAATCCATTGTGCTTCTTCTACCTCATTAAATAAATCTTTAATAATCAGTTCCCCTTCTATAGGATAAACAGATGAGTTTTCATAGATAGATGGTTGCCTTAAGTCTTGAGCTATTCTTCGAGAAGCTTCCACAATAATTCTTGAAGACCTGAAATTCTCATGCATTTCAAATTCTTTTGGCTGAAAATCCTTTCGAAAATATTCCATCATATATTCACTTTTTGAGCCATTAAATTCATAAATATTCTGTTTAGGATCTCCAACAAGCATAATATTTTTAAAATCTTTACATAGAGCCTTTAAAACCTCATATTGAGAAAAATTCAAGTCTTGTGCTTCGTCTACACAAATATATTTATATAATCTGGTATATGATTTTGCTATTTGAGGCTTTTCAGTTAAAAGTTTATACGCATAATATAATATATCGTCAAAATCTAGCAAATGCTGCTCCATCAACATATTATTATACGTTTCGAATGTTCTAATAAACTGCTCATTAGCTTCTTCAAAATCGTCTAATAATAGGGGGTCAATAAATTGCCGCTTATTTTTACTAATTTGGTCTAAGTATTTTCTATAAATATCATTGCTAATATTAGTTGTATCAATAGTGCCATAACTTTCATTAAAAGCTTTCTTTAATATTTCAAGGAACTAATGATCAAGATGTATCAAGAAGTTTTATTGTTAAGCAAGGTAACCAAAGTTATATCTTGCCTTTAGTTGAAGTAGTTCGCAGTATTTTAGCACCGAATCTTAAATAAGGCTGCATCACATTATGAGCAGTTCATTATTCAAGATGTAGACGTAACAAGGGATTTTAAAACGAAAAATTTAATTGGTACTTTTACATGTTCATGTGGATTTATTTATGCAAGAAAGCAGGGAACGAACATCTTTAAAATTGGACGAGTAAAGGCTTTTGGTGAGTCTTGGCAACAACGGTTAAATGAACTTGCCAATGAAAATTTAAGTGTACGAGCCGTGGCAAGAGAATTAGGTGTAGATTCGAAAACAAAACTGGCTTTTACAAATGGTAATAAGATTAATAAAGAAGATATACATGTTCAACAAGGCGAAATTCTAAGCCAAGAAAAAGTAGCCTTTATAGATGTTTTTATAGAACCGACAGATATTAATGAGGATGGAATTAAAGAATTTAATGATTCTTGGTTTGAATTGATTGGTGATTTAAGAAGTGAAGATCTTGATATGAATCAATTAATGACAATTGTTTCTTCCAAAGGCAATAAAGGAAATTGTTCTCGAATATCAACAACAGAATCCGAATATTCAGTTAAATAAAAGTAATTTCGTTCCAAATCTGATAGAAATTCATGCTGTCTATTTGTTTTAATACCTTTTAAACGTGTAGACCGACCTTTCGAAGACACATCTTGAATGTTTAACCATGGTTTATAATCCGCTCCAACTCCAGAGCCGCGACCTTCTTTAATCCACTTTTCTACTTTAGATGTTCTAGTTCGTTTTGACATAAAAACACCCCTTTAGATTAATATTATCTAAAGGGGTAAAACGGTGCAACTTTTTTACAAACGGTATAACTTTATTTTAAACGGTACATCTTTTTTACAAACGGTACAACTTTATTTCAAATCTACATCACAAGTGATCTCTATCTCAACAATTACTCAACAGTTACCGATTTAGCCAAGTTACGTGGTTTATCCACATCACAGCGGCGGTGTAGTGCTGCGTAATAGCTAATTAATTGTAATGGCACTACAGAAACAAGTGGTGTTAGTAATTCATGAACTTGAGGGATTACTAAACGGTCACCGTCTTCGTCTACGCCAGCCATGGCAATAATGCATGGGTATGCTCCACGTGCAGCTACCTCTTTGACGTTACCACGGATGTTTAATCCTACTGCTTCTTGTGTAACAAGGGCAAACACCGGTGTACCTTCTTCGATTAAGGCAATTGTTCCGTGTTTTAGCTCGCCACCTGCGAAGCCTTCTGCTTGGATATAAGAGATTTCTTTTAGCTTCAAGGCACCCTCAAGGCTTACATAGAAGTCTATGTTACGGCCGATGAAGAATGCGTTGCGTGCGATTTTTAAGTAGTCCTCAGCAATATCCTCTAAAACATCTTTTGAATCGATAATTGTTTGAATACCGTTTGCTGCAATCGCAAGTTCTTGTTTTAAATCGTATTCTAAGCCCTTATCATTAGCTTTCGCTGTTACATATGCTGTTAGAGCAAGTACAGCTACTTGCGCTACATACGCTTTTGTAGAAGCTACTGCAATTTCTGGGCCTGCATGTAATAACAGTGTATGGTCTGCCTCACGTGATAGAGTAGAGCCAGGTACGTTTGTAATAGTTAATGTTGGATAACCAAGCTCTTTAATTTTCACAAGTACTTGACGGCTATCTGCTGTTTCACCTGATTGCGTAATAAAGATAAACAATGGTTTTTCTGAAAGTAATGGCATATTGTAGCCGAATTCACTTGAAATATGAACTTCCACTGGGATACCAGCCATTTTTTCGAAATATTGCTTACCGATTAGACCTGCATGATAGCTTGTGCCGGCTGCAATAATATATAGACGGTCTGCTGCTCGTAAGGCTTCTAAAATATTAGCGTCAATTGTTAATTCGCCATTCTCACCTTCGTACGCTTGAATGATTTTACGAATAACTGTTGGCTGCTCATCCATTTCTTTTAGCATATAGTGAGGGTACGTACCTTTTTCAATATCGCTCATATCGAGCTCTGCTGTATATGGTGCACGCTCTACTAATGTACCGTCTAACTTTGTAATTTCAACGCTAGCTTTGTGTACGATTACGACCTCTTTATCGTGTAGCTCCACATATTGATCTGTTACCTGTAGCATCGCCATTGCATCTGAAGCAACAACATTAAAGCCTTCACCAACACCTACTAAAAGTGGAGATTTGTTTTTCGCAACGAAAATTGTATCTGCCGCTTCTGCATCTAAAAGAGCCAATGCGTAAGAGCCGTGTAATAAAGATAAAGTTTTACGGAACGCTTCAGCCGTGCTTAAACCTTCTTTTACAAATAGCTCTACTAATTGCACGATGACCTCTGTGTCTGTATCAGATTTCATCGAAATACCTTTTAAATAAGTTTTTTGTAATAAATGATAGTTTTCAATAACTCCGTTGTGTACTAGCGTAAAACGTCCTGATTCACTTTGGTGAGGGTGTGCATTCAAACGGTTTGGTACACCATGAGTTGCCCAACGTGTATGACCAATACCAACTCTTGCAGCAACGTCCTCGTCCACTGCGTCACGTAAATCTGCAATACGTCCCTTTTCTTTGAAGACTGTTACACCCTCTTCATTACGTACTGCAATACCCGCTGAGTCATAGCCACGATACTCTAGTTTCTCTAAGCCTTTTAATAAGATTTCCTTTGCATCTGCTTCACCAATATATCCTACAATTCCACACATAAATTTCTTTTCCTCCGATATTGTCAATTTGTCGCAATGACAAATTAGACCTCAAGCTATCGAATTTTTTATGAATGTAAAAGCCATGCTTATTTATCAATTATGCCCCGGCATAATTCCCGGACATCCGCCGGAGGCTTTAACTTCTTTCAGTGGATGTTTGGACACCTGCTGAAAGAAATTAAATAAAATAAGCAAACTAATACATGCACATTGTTAACACTCATTCAGCCATCTGAATAGTAAACATTCGATACATGAGGTTTCTCTATTTATCTATTGCTTTAACTATACCTTTTTCATTTTCTGTACATTCAATCGCTTAAATGCTTTCAAAATGAAAAGTGACAATCGGGTATGTCGATTGGGAGGCATCCGCCGAATTTTCGATAAACCTCCACCTCGTCTGCTGAAGATCGTTTCGTCCAATTTCTTCAGCTCAGGCGCTATAATTGTTTTCCGATTTTGCGCTTTCTTCCCTCCTTATGCGCTCTCGTTAAATGATAAGGTCGGACCTCATATTCAACTTCTCCATCATACTCAATCATATGCTGTACGTCAAATTTTCGTTATAAAAAACACCTATTTATCCTACTTTTCAGTGACAAAAAGTAGACAAACAATCTGCTATAAAGCATTATCTTGAGATTCTTAATCAATTTGTGCCTCGGCATAATTGCCGCTGTCGCTTCGCTTTCGCGCAGAAAACATTTGCCGCTGTCGCTTTGTTTTCGCTACCAAAACACTTGTAACAGCCGTTTCACTTACGTTACATAAAACATTTTGAAAGAAGTTAAAATTATGATGATTTTTTCAGCAACAAGTATTTTCGGTTATGGATTTGTTTTGAACAGAGCCGAAAATAAATTGCGCCAAAAATAAAATTCATCTGAACGAAAATCCCATTTTTCAATCGCTTGACAAAGCCGCTACTTAGCAATACTATATACAGTACTTAGCAACACTTAGTACAGGTGATGCTAAGCCTGGGGGTGAGATCGTGGATAATCTGAGTGAAATGCTCAAAGGAGTTTTAGAAGGTATTGTATTAGAAATCATTAGCCGTGGTGAAATATATGGTTATGAGATTGTTAAATATCTCACGCAGATGGGGTTCGATGGCATAGCTGAAGGAACTGTGTATGCGTTACTTATGCGATTGGAAAGAAATCGTCTTGTCAATATTGTCAAAAAGCCATCTGAAATGGGTCCACCAAGGAAATTTTATACGCTTAATGAACAAGGACGAGAAAAATTGATGTCCTTCTGGGCTAAATGGGATTTTTTAAGTAGTCGTATTGAAATTTTAAGAAATAATGGAGGGAACAAACATGAGCTTTAGTCGTGAAATTCAGGAGAGAATTAATCGTTTTGCAAAAGAACAATCCCAGAATTATTTGCAGGACGCTGAGATGACTTATATAGAAAAGCTGCGCAAGAAAAGTGGGCAAACTAAACGGAAAATTGACAATCAATTGTCGAAGTTTAAAGGGCGTTCCGATCAGGGACGAGAAGCGCAAGATGACATGATACTCTATATGAGCGATTATATGAATGATTTAATGTCACAAGGCTTAACGGAGCAGGAAGCTTTTAATAAGGCTAGCGAGGAATTGCAATTCGCCAGTAACTCTGAGCAATCTGAGGATTTAAATGAACGCTTCCAGCAGTATTACGAAAATCGTGATCCCGCAGATTATGAGGCAATCGGGTTATTTTATGGTGGCTTCCTGTTTTTAGGTTTAGGTATCGGCGGATTAAGCGGTTTTCTATCCGGCGGTGGATATGAAGCTTTTGTTGATAGAGGCTGGATCGACACGGCAATCGGCGCTGGTGTTGGGATTATCATTGGTATCGGACTTGGACAAATTACCAATGCTATTATAGCGTTAAAAAAGAAGTAGGGCTATTGGATTGAGTTTATAGATAAAAGGCACAGGCGAACTTACTTGTGCCTTTTAAGCTTAGCCTTCGTTACTCTCCAATAATTTCACAATTTCTCGATTAAATGCTGGTAAATCCTCCGGTGTGCGACTTGTTACTAATTGTTTTTGGCAAACAAACACTTCCTCGTCATGGAATATCGCACCTGCATTTTCTAAATCTACTCGGATTGATTTGTAGCCAGTTGTGTCACGACCAGTTAATGTTTTTGCCGTAATGAGTAATTGAGGTCCATGACAAATAGCAAAGGTTGGTTTCATCTCATCCATAAATTCTTTGACAAATGCCACAATACGATCATCTACGCGTAGTATATCAGGAGAAAAACCGCCTGGGATGAATAATGCATCGAAATCAGAGGCATTTACCTCATCGATATCTTTATCGATTTTTACTTTCTCTCCATGCTTACCTTCTACCTCAATGCCTGCCGTCGTATCAATCGTTATTAATTCATGACCTGCCGCTTCTAATGCTCCTTTAGGACTTGTATATTCAGCATCCTCAAACATATTGGTAATCACTGTAGCAATTTTAGCCATTGCAATACAACACTCCTTGTTATTGTGACTCTGTACTACTGTTCCCATTCTCTTCGAAAGCATTCATTTTTTCATTGCTAGAGCTTTCAATAATTAAAGCCAACGTTTCATTTGTACGGAACAAAAAATAAAAAACTCGACCTCCTATCAAAGGAAATCGAGTTCATATACTATTTATTCAGTTAAGCCCATTTCAGAACGGACAACATCTGCTATACGCCCTACATAACGCTCGCAGTCTTCTTCTGTAGCCGCTTCCACCATTACTCGTACAAGTGGCTCAGTACCTGAAGGACGCACTAATACGCGACCGTTACCAGCCATGTCTGCTTCTACCTCAGCAATCACTGCAGCAACTTTTGCATTTTCTGTCACAGCATGCTTGTCTGTTACACGTACGTTGACTAAACGCTGCGGGAAAATTTTCATTTCAGAAGCAAGCTCTGATAGTTTTTTACCTGTAGCTTTCATAATGTTAACAAGCTGAATACCTGTTAATAAGCCATCACCAGTTGTGTTAAAGTCTAGGAAAACAATATGACCAGATTGCTCGCCGCCAAGATTATAATCATTAGCACGCATTTCTTCCACAACGTAACGATCACCTACAGCAGTTTGTACACTATGCATATCGTTATCTTCAACAGCTTTGTAGAAGCCCATGTTACTCATAACCGTCGAAACGATTGTTTGCTTTTTCAAGCGACCAACTGTATTTAAATACTTACCAATGATGAACATAATTTGATCACCATCAACAATTTTACCGTTTTCATCTACAGCGATTAAACGGTCACCATCGCCATCGAATGCTAAACCAACATCAGCACCCTTTTCTGTGACAAATTTAGCTAATCCTTCTGGATGTGTTGAACCGACACCGTCATTAATATTTAAGCCTGTTGGTGAGGCACCCATCGTTGAGATATCCGCTTCTAAATCTGCAAATAGGTGTGTAGCTAGTGAAGACGTAGCGCCATGTGCACAATCTAATGCTACGTGGATGCCCTCAAATTCTTCAGCCACTGTTTGTTTTAAGTATTGAATATATTTTTGTCCACCCTCGAAGTAGTCGCTTACAGAACCTAAATCTGCCCCGATTGGACGTGGCAAAGTATCTTCTTGAGCATCTAATATTGCTTCGATTTCAGCTTCTTGCGCATCTGTTAGCTTAAAGCCATCAGGACCGAAAAATTTAATACCATTGTCAGCTACTGGGTTATGTGAAGCTGAAATCATAACGCCTGCATTTGCGCTCATCATTCGAGTAAGATAAGCCACACCTGGTGTCGAAATAACACCAAGACGCATTACCTCTACGCCGATTGATAAAAGACCAGCTACAAGTGCACCTTCAAGCATTTCACCTGAAATACGTGTGTCACGACCGATTAATACCTTTGGACGGTCAGTTGCATCCTTCGTTAAAACGTAACCACCTACGCGGCCAAGTTTAAATGCAAACTCCGGTGTTAATTCACTATTCGCGACGCCACGGACGCCATCTGTTCCAAAATATTTACCCATTTTGATTATTCTCTCCTTCAATGCAAGACGGCGATCATGCTTGTCTACGCTGACAACTAGACCACTCGTCTGCTTACTTTTGGAAAAGTCTATTTTCGTTCATTCACTGGTAACTATAATTTTACCCCTATGTAATTTATTTGGGCTTGTAAATAGGCACAGATAAATTTTAGGGATAGGGTATTTTGATTTTAGCCCGAGCAACTTCTTCTCGTTAAAGAATACCCTTACCGATAGAGAACGAAATCTCTACTGAATCAAAATAAAATTATAGTCAGTTATTGTTTAAGAATCAATATCTTCTTCTGTTTTATCAGTAGGCGGCGTGTTGTTATCAGAAGGAGTGTTAGTCTCCTCTGAAGGTGGCGAAGGTAGCGAAGGAGTAGGTGTAGGAGCAGGAGTGGTAGTAGTTGTTGTCGTTGTTGTTTTTTCCTGCTCTGCCTTCGTAATATCGGCCTTCACTTTAATTTTCGTATCAGATATTTTTGTCACACCTTCGGGCAATTTCACATCAAATTCATAAGTTTTTGATTCTGTAATTTTTGATAAATCAACCTCTACTGGTATTGCAGTTAAAGCATCTATGATAGATTTCCTACCGTATACTCTCACCTTTGTAGGACTAATTGTTAATTGGTTGACGGTAATACCATTCTCCGCTTTTCCTATTTCCTTCAGCACAACCGGTAACTCTCTACTGTAAGCTCCAATATCTACTTGTACCTTCACAGTCTCCGGTTCAATCGTCACGTCTAACTTATTTAAATCACGATCTAGTACTTTAACTGCCGCTACTTGTGAGAACGGTTCTTTCAAGCCTTGTTCACCCGTTACGGTAGCTTTTACATAGCTAATATTTTCAATTGCACTTTTGGCACCTGTAATATACACCGTAGCTGGATTAGCAGCCATGCCATTTAAAATATACCCTTCTTCAATTAAACGAGTATTTAGCTCAGGGTCAACACGAAACTCTTGTGTGACCTTTTCCTCAATGTTTACCTTAACAGTTGCTGGGTCTAATGTAACTTGCAACTTATCAGAAATATTTTCGTATTGTAGTTTAACATTATGCTCACCTATGAGTAATTTACTCAAATCCGCAAATATAGAAAAATCTCTCGAAGTTTGAGCTTTTAAAGCGAGTGGCGTTGGACCTTTTATCGTAACGTTTACCGTCTTTGGTATCCCCGTTACAATAAGGTTCTTATCGTCATAAAAAACATCTACTGGCACATCGCGAATTACTACTGTTTGCTCACTCGTTATTGTTTTATTTTTAGGAGATAATTCGGTACGAACGGAGAAAAATAACAAAAAGGCTAGAAATAGTGCAACGATTCGTAACACCCAAGGGCTATCCATCATTTTATCCATTCTTTTTCCCCCTCCAAGTTAACTTAGAGGCTGCATCTGACTCCTGTGCTAATCCGAACCACATTTTACGTAACAGTCCTTCGAATTCCTCTAGAGAAAGATTTCGGTGAAGATTACCATTCATTGTAAGACTAATGGCACCGGTTTCTTCTGATACGACAATAGTAATGGCATCTGTCACTTCACTTAAGCCGAGTGCAGCTCGGTGGCGCGTCCCAAGCTCTTTAGAGATAAACGGACTCTCAGAAAGCGGTAAATAACAGGCTGCCGCCGATATTTTATCTTTTTGCATAATTACTGCTCCATCATGAAGCGGTGTATTAGGTATAAAAATGTTGATCAGTAACTCCGATGAAATCTCAGCATTTAGTCCTATGCCCGTTTCGATATATTCATTTAGACCAGTTTCTTTTTCAATAGAAATTAACGCCCCTATACGACGTTTGGCCATATAACTAACAGATTTCTTCATCGCCTCAATTAGCCTTGTTTGTTCTTCCTCAACTTGATTAATTGAACGTTGGAATAACTTCCCTCTACCAATTTGTTCAAGACCTCGTCTTATTTCAGGTTGGAAAATGATAATAATCGCCAAGAAACCGAAATCGATAACTTGTTGTAACATCCATCCTAACGTTTCTAACCCTAAATATTCTGTAGCAAGGCGCGCAATAATAATTACGAAAATCCCTTTTAATAATTGGACAGCCTTCGTACCTTTAATGAGGGTTAAAATTTTATAAATAACGTACCATACGAGCAGTACATCTAATAAGTTAATAACAATATTCACAGGTGTTAAATTAGCGAAATGTTCGATAATTTGCACGTGGCATCCCCCACTTTTCATTGCGAATCCATACACATTTAAGTATAGCACATTCTTATCAAATGTAACTTTTTTCAAATAAAAAGTCTACTCAAAAGAGTAGACCTTTCAGCCTCTCACGTGCACTATCTATTAGGACGTATAGAGTGTTATTTAGTTGCTTGTTTCTCTTCGAATGTTACAGCAGACTTTACTGAATTTTTGATCGTATACCAAAGCCATTCGAATACTTCGTCAATTTCTTCTATTTTTCCCGAAACAACTGCCGAAGATGCCATATACTGTCCGTTAATAACAGTGACATTGCCATCCACTTCACCCTCAACAATTAAATCACCATTTTTAACAACAATGTCACCTTTTACAACTTCTCCCTTCGGCACAATAACCGTTTGACCTTCAACAACTAGGTTTGGCTGTTTAGTCACGGAGAACTGTCGGTCATCCATGAAGCTACCTAGTAAAGTTGCACTCATGAATAAACAAAAAACTGCTGCTGCCACAAAGAGTGGATGTCGGCGAATCCACTTTTGCATACCTACACGACTTTTAGGTTTCGGTAAACGAGCCATCACGGTTTCTTCAAAATGCGGAGGTGATGTAATGTGGGAAGCGCTCTTCACAAAGGCGATTGTTTCACTTAATTCCTGCATCAACTGTTTACAATCACTGCATGTATGCAAATGTCGTTTTAACTCTTGCTCATGCTCACGACTTATGTCACCATCTAAATAATCATGGATATAGTCTATTATATGCTCTGGACAAGTATTCATGACGCTCCCCCTCCTACAGATTGTTTAATTGCTTTCGTAATGCTTCACGTCCGCGGTGAATCCTCGTTTTCACCGTTCCAAGAGGCATATCTAAAATCTCGCTAATTTCCTGTAATGATAATTCTTCAATATATTTCAATACTATAACTGAACGATATTTATCAGGCAAACGTCCAATTTCATATTGAATGCGATCTTGCAGTTCCATTTGCTCTATCTGTTCTTCCGGTAGCTGGTCATCTGCTGCGATCTGCGAGTACATATTAAGTCCTTCTGTACCAGCTACTTCTGCATCTAAATAGTAATCTGGCTTTTTCTTCCGAATACGGTCTATACAAAGGTTTGTCGCTATGCGATATAGCCACGTCGCAAATTTTCTTTTCTGATCAAAAGTATGCAAGTTCATATAGGCACGAACAAAAGCTTCTTGTGCAATGTCCTCAGATTCTTGCTTGTTCCCTAACATCCTATAGCATACTTGGTACAGTTTGTGCTGATAGAGACTCACAATATCTGCAAATGCGTTTTGATCACCTTTAAGCACTTGTTTAATTTTCTTGTTTACTAACGCATCCATTGTGTTGACTTCTCCACCTTTACAACTGTCTTATACTATACGGCACATCGATAAGAAAAGTTTCATTTTGTTATTAATTATAGCAAAAGATTTTTATACATTGTGGCAACAGGCAATTTTTTGTCAAATTTCTTTAAACTAATGTTTCGCCAAATAAAGAACCCATTAATGCTACTGCAACATCGGCAGTTCTATTCTTCTCATCTAAAATTGGATTAACCTCAACGAATTCAGCAGATGTTAGCATACCTGACTCCTGAAGCATTTCCATTGCCAAATGACTTTCTCGATATGTAATACCACCAGGTACAGGTGTCCCAACTCCTGGAGTATAAAGTGGATCTAAACCATCTAAATCTAGTGATAAATGCAAACCATCTACATTACGCTCCCTTAAATAAGCTAGAGCATCTTCCATTACACGCGTCATTCCAAGACGATCTACCTCGTGCATTGTATATACTTTGATTCCTTGCTGACTAATTAATTCACGTTCTCCTGGATCTACAGAACGCGCTCCAATAATAATGACATTTTCAGGTTTAATTTTCGGTACATTATTACGAATTTTCACTAACCGTTCATGACCAAGTCCAATGCTTACAGCTAATGGCATACCATGTATATTACCAGACGGTGTCGTTTCAGGTGTGTTTAAGTCGGCATGCGCATCAAACCAAATAACACCTAAATTTTTGTAATGCTCACCAAGTCCTGCGAGAGTGCCAATAGCAATACTATGGTCGCCACCAAGTACAAGTGGAAACTCCTTTTGTTCAATTGCTTCATTTACACTTTTCGCCAAAGATGTACTTACATCGATAACTTCCTCTAAATTAAGTAGCTGTTTATCAACAATAGTGCCTTCTTGTTTTTGACTAACACGTATATCCCCTTGATCATGTACTACATGCCCTATTGCCTTCAAGCGCTCTACAACACCTGCGTAACGGATAGCACTCGGCCCCATATCTACCCCTCTGCGAGTTTGCCCATAATCAGTTGGTACACCAATAATAGAAATATTTAGTTTATTCATTTTTTCATACCCCCTTTAAGTTGTATGACTATTGTAAAGCCTACATCCTCCTTGGCTCAACCTTACAATTTCATGAATATTTATACAATTAAAGAGAACATAAAAAAATCTCCTGCTGTTTTCAGCAAGAGATTAGTATCTGTAGTTAATGTTACACTTTTTATTTTATAAAAGTGAGCCATGAAGGACTCGAACCTTCGACCCTCTGATTAAAAGTCAGATGCTCTACCAACTGAGCTAATGGCTCAAACAATAAAAATGGCTGGGGTACTAGGATTCGAACCTAGGCATGACGGAATCAAAATCCGTTGCCTTACCGCTTGGCTATACCCCAATCATTATAAAAAACTGGTGGAGGGGGACGGATTCGAACCGCCGAACCCTAAGGAGCGGATTTACAGTCCGCCGCGTTTAGCCACTTCGCTACCCCTCCGAAATAACACATTATGGTGGAGGATGACGGGCTCGAACCGCCGACCCTCTGCTTGTAAGGCAGATGCTCTCCCAGCTGAGCTAATCCTCCATAGAAACAGGTGTTCATTTCTTCACAGTTTTTTTATTTTTTTAAGCCTTTGCATTACTACAATGCTTTAAAAATGGTGACCCCTACGGGATTCGAACCCGTGTTACCGCCGTGAAAGGGCGGTGTCTTAACCACTTGACCAAGGGGCCATTTTTTAAATGTCTCAAACAAGACAAGTATTATGATAACATTTTTTATCGTACGATGCAACACTTTTTTTAATATTTTTTATGTAAACACCATCTTTAAAAATGAGCAAAAAAATGGCTCCGAAGGCAGGACTCGAACCTGCGACAACCTGATTAACAGTCAGGTGCTACTACCAACTGAGCTACTTCGGAACAATACTATTCAATTCGGTTTTTAAAACCTCTTAAGTACATTTATTATTATAGCAAGCATTATAAATTATGCAATACTTTTTGTGAAAATTTTTATATTTTTTGTCGAAGTCTTCCTATACAGTAACTAGAAACCTAATAGTTCTCTATTAAATCCAATATTTCTATTTCGTGCGCAAAATATTCTTGCTGTATATTATTGTAATTGTTAAAATGGAAATAGTTTTATGAATTTTCTATTAAATTTGTTTGGGGGAGGAATGTTCACATGGTAACAAACGATTTAATTGCACCAGAATTCTATAATATTACAGAGGAATTGGAGAAATTTTCTCAAGATAGTGATCGCCAAGCTATACGGTGGCTAAATACTCAGCAGGAGCGTCAAACAATTTCCTATGTTGAACTTGTTCAAAAAATGAATCAATACGCGCATGCCTTTACGAAGAAGGGGCTTCAAAAAGGAGATCGCGTATTAGTTATTATTCCACGTCTGCCTGAAGCTTATTTTGTCTTCCTTGGCTGTCTAAAGGCTGGGATTGTTCCTATTTCATGTTCAGAAATGTTACGTGCAAGTGATTTAGAATATCGTATGGAACACTCTTCTGCAAGGGCAGTAATAGCTTATGAAGCGTTCACAAGTGAGGTAGATCGTATTACTTCTTCAGTAGAGGCTTTAAATAATAAATTGGTTATTGGTACTGCTACTGGTGATTGGACCTCTTTAGATGAATTAGCAAGTACCCAGCCAGATACATTTACAGCAGCTGCTACTAAAAGAGATGATATGGCATTTCTTTCTTATACATCTGGCACCACTGGCAAACCAAAAGGGGTTGTCCATTCACACGGATGGGGATATGCACATATTAGAACAGCCGCTTCACAATGGCTTTGTGTACGTGAAGGTGATTTAGTTTGGGCTACAGCTGCTCCAGGGTGGCAAAAATGGATTTGGAGCCCATTTTTATCGACTATTATGCTAGGCGCAACTGCATTTGTATACCACGGAGGATTTGATGCAAAAACATACCTTAAACTGCTTCAAGAAGAAAAGGTTAATGTATTGTGCTGTACTCCAACGGAATATCGAATTATGGCGAAGATTGATAATTTAAAAGACTATAATCTATCTTCTCTACGTAGTGCTGTTTCGGCTGGTGAACCATTAAATCGACCAGTCATCGAAACATTTATGAATAACTTCAGTCTTAAAGTGCGCGACGGCTATGGCCAAACGGAAAATACTTTATTAATCGGCACACTTGAAAATATTGATTTACGTCCGGGTTCAATGGGTGTTCCTACTCCAGGCAATATTGTCCGTATTATAGATCATGAGGGCAAAGAGGCACCGATTGGAGAAGTTGGAGATATTGCAGTACACAAATCTTCTCCTGCTCTATTTAAGGAGTACTATCGTGAGCCTGAACGTACACAAGCTGCCTTCCGTGGAGATTGGTATATTACTGGTGACCAAGCCAAATGCGATGAAGATGGCTACTTCTGGTTTGAAGGTCGAGGAGATGACATCATTATTTCATCAGGCTATACAATTGGGCCATTTGAGGTAGAGGATGCTTTAAATAAACATGAAGCTGTACAAGAATGTGCTGTAGTCGCAGCTCCAGATGAAATTAGAGGACATATTGTTAAAGCCTTTGTCATCTTGCGAGAAAGCTTCAGAGATCGTGATGAAGAGGAGTTAACAAAAGAACTACAGGAGCACGTTAAAGCATTAACAGCACCTTATAAATATCCTCGTAGTATTGTTTTTATTGATGAGCTACCAAAAACAACTTCTGGTAAAATTCGTCGTATAGAACTACGAACAGCAACAACAACTGTATAAAATATAATAAAGAGACATTTCACCATTCACTTGGTTGAAATGTCTCCTTTATATATTGCTAATATTTAATATTCTTTTGGATAAAAAAAAGCCACTACTGAGTTTGTCAGCAGCGACTTTTTGCGCCTAGCGACGTCCTACTCTCACAGGGGGAAGCCCCCAACTACCATCGGCGCTAAAGAGCTTAACTTCCGTGTTCGGTATGGGAACGGGTGTGAC
>NZ_JBIWFQ010000027.1:0-80933 GCF_044763105.1 Lysinibacillus sp. NPDC096212
CTATCTCCTATAGGAAATCCAACAGATTCCCCAGTTGTCCGGATCAACTGGAAATTCTATCGGAAAGAGCTCTTACTACTAATATACGAGGGGGAGAATAATGAAAAAATTATTTATTGTATTACTAGCAGCATTTGTATTTGCAGTAGTAAATCCAACTAAATCAGAAGCAAAAGTGATGTATGATGGAGCAGAAGTTGTAAAAGGCCAAACAGGAAAAATGACCTTTAAAAAAGACATCAAGGTGTACAAGAAAAATCCAAATGGTACGTTTGATTCGTTAGTGGTAAAGCGAAATAACTTCTTTAAAACGTATGATATTGAAAAATATGATGGCAAAACGTTCTACCAAATGGGGCAATATCGAGTACAAGCAACAGATTTGGTAGTTTTCAAAGAAGTGCCAATAAAAATTCGTTCATCTTTCTATAACAATCCAACTTATATTTATATTAATCGTGATGGTATTACTAATAGTTACGGAAGTTACTTCAGAGAACAAGAAGGCTACTCGTATATTTCTTTCTCGGATACAAATAATGGACAAAAACTTAATTTTTGCTCTGGCGATAGTGATGGTTCTTACGATCCGTGTCTTTATTATCTCGGTACAGATCTTAAGATCGCTGAGACAAAATCGAGAGATAGCAATGTACGTTATGAGTTAACAAAAGATGCAGGTGGGAAAAGCACGCCATTAAACGAAGTTAAAACTGAAACAATGTATGCAAAGGGAACCACTTTTTCATCGTATGGTACTGAAGTTAATGGTTATCTAGAAGTATCGGACTCAAAAGGTTACACTTGGCTTCCGGTAGATTTATTAAAGCCAGTTGGAGATAAGTGATAGATTAGGAATTATATAAAGCCCTCTTATTAATATTTGTTAAGGGGGTTTTTTTATATGGTAGGTTGACTTGCGGATAATTGTACATAATTTATAAGTAGTACACCAAATATAGAAAATTGGTGGAATGGTAGAAGGGTAAAATTATGTTGAGGTAAAACACAACACATTGTTTTTGTTAAATTTATCCTTCTTTATAATGTTTTTAGTAAAATATTGGAATGTTAGTGTGTAATACTAAGAAATTATATGTTTTCTAAACTTAATTAAGTAGGAGGAGAATAATGAAAAAATTTTTTATGGTGCTACTAGCAGCATTTGTATTAGCTGTAGTAAATCCAACAAAATCAGAAGCAAAAGTGATGTATGATGGAGCAGAAGTTGTAAAAGGCCAAACAGGAAAAATGACCTTTAAAAAAGATATCAAGGTGTACAAGAAAAATCCAAATGGTACGTTTGATTCGTTAGTGGTAAAGCGAAATAACTTCTTTAAAACGTATGATATTGAAAAATATGATGGCAAAACATTTTACCAGATGGGGCAATATCGGGTACAAGCAACAGATTTGGTAGTTTTCAAAGAAGTACCAATAAAAATTCGTTCATCTTTCTATAACAATCCAACTTATATTTATATTAATCGTGATGGTATTGCTAGTAGTTATGGAAGTTACTTCAGAAAAGAAGAATTATGGGGTATTTATTTCAAGGATACAAATAATGGACAACTTCTGAAGTATTGCGACAGTGGTGATGGTACTTACGAATTTTGCTATGAATATCCTGGTACAGATCTTAAAATCGCTGAGACAATATCGAGAGATAGAGGTGTACGTTATGAACTAACAGGAGATGCAGAAGGGAAAGGCGTTCCATTAAAAGAATCTAAAACTGAAAGATTTATGAAAAAGGGAAGTATTGTTTATTCATGGTATAATGAAATTAATGGTTATATATATGTAGTCGATAAGTTAGAGGGAAGACACGATAGTGCTGTTTGGCTTCCGATGAATTTATTAAAGCCAGTTGGAGATAAGTGATAGATTAGGAATTATATAAAGCTCTCTTAATAAGTATTTGTTAAGAGGGCTATTTTTTATGGTTGGTTGATATGCGAACAGGATGTTTGATGATGTCTTGGACTTAGCTGGAACTTTGAGGTTTTTGAGCAATGTATGTAGAATGAGCAGAAAATGAAGAAGAATGAATGTCATACCTAACTAGGTGTGGCTTTTTATTATGTTTCATAATTTTTGTACTTACAACCCATTATATAAGTAGATGGGAGGTGTTGATTTATGGAGTATGAATATAAAGTGAAGTTTTACTTTGACGAAGGTCGTGAAGAAGAATATAAAATCAAGAATAATATTGAACAAGAAACTTTTACAGAAGAACTTTCAAATGGGCTCAATGAGAAGTCTTGGTATTCATTTACTGAAACAGAACATTATAAAACGATTTTAATCAGTACTAAAGAGGTTTATCAAGTAGTAGTAGAAAAAAATATTTTAGAATTTGATTAATCAAATGTTGAAGTCACATCTAACTTGGTGTGGCTTTTTGGCTTTAATAAGGCTGTTTTCTAAAAGTATGTAGCTGTTAAAAAATAAAGACAGGATAAATCTACAAATTGATGTAGAATCAATTCTGTCTTTTTTTGATTTTTCATAAATTGAAGCACACGGCTCATTGAAATATTAAACTTTTGCTATCAAAATTTACGTACAAATGTTTGATACATTATAGCAGTTAGAGATGCGATTTCATCATTGATTGCTTCAATGTGGATACGATTCGTTAAATTTGTATTTGTATTATCTAAATTTTTAATTACAGCAATCTTTTCACCATTTAACGTTAAAGTTCCTGAATTAGTGTAATCTTTCTCAAATTGGTACACGTCCCCGTTAATCAGAAAAGTTTGCACCTTTTCAATTAATTGCACACGCTTTTGTGTAATTGAAACCTTATCCATTGCATTGCGGCTATATAGTGTATAACGAATACCTGTAAATATGCAATCGATTTTGTATATTGAATTATTATCAATTGAAATAGCATTATAGCAATATGGCATTCCGTATCGGAGAAGCGTATGAAACAGTTGTGTTAGGATACGGTGGCGATTTTTTTTGAGGATACTTATCACTTTGTTGTCCTTGTTATAAATGGGAATGCTTGTGTGATATAAATCTAATTCTGGGATGCTATATGAATAAATCTGCAATGATGTCTCTCCTCAATTATCTCTTAAATAATTCAATCAATGTCAATTTTAATATGAAATTGATATCTTTGTCCAAATAAATTGTACCGTTAGCTGAATAACAACATTTTTTTAGAATACTGCCTTTTTAATAAATATACAACGTCAGGGTTTTTCAATAGCCGATGCAGAAAATGTAATTCATCTTGGGTCAACAATTAACAGAAGTCTCTTCAAATGTTGTGTATAAATGGAAATATTTATGCGAATACATCTGATTTGAGGTATTATTAAATGAAAGATGTCATTATTATCTAGGAACAAAATGCTGGAATAGGAGAGGTTTTATTGAATGATAAAAAATGGGGGATAGTGTTCTCGTTTATTTTCGGTGGTTTAGCTATTTTCCTTATATTGATTCTGTTGACTGTTTCGTTTTTTGGTCAAGAAATAATAGAATACCTTAGAGATGGGTTTTCAGAGAAATACTAGATATATTTCATTTTGACGTTGAAGAAATGGAGGGAGGGGATTACATGACTAAAAAACAACATCATATTCCATTTTTGAAAAGACCTTGGGTATCTTCTATTGGTGTATTCGTATTGTCACAAATCATCTTTATTACATTTGAAGTAACAGGGTGGATACCTAATTATCGAGATTTTGGTGGAACGTTATTTGGAAGAATTACTGAAGCCTCAATTTTCAGAGAGTGGTTTACTTTTTATGAAACACAACATTTTAATTTACTTACTATCTTTTTTGGTGTCGTATTTCTCGTGCCTGGAATAATAGGTGCGATAAAAAACGTTTTTTCACTAAGGTCTACATAAGTAAAGTCTAGTGACAATATAAATAGAGCATTCACCCATTAAAGGGGCTGTCGGTAGACAGCCCCTTCTATAAACTATGTTGAAAGCCTCCAATTCTCAGCAGCTTGTCGAATATTAATAAAATGACGATACACACCTTCTTCTTTAATAAGTGAATGATGCGTCCCTTTTTGGATAACTTTACCGTCTTCAATGACAATAATTTGATTTGCATTTTGTATCGTGGATAGACGGTGAGCGATGATGATTGTTGTTTTTCCTTGAATTAATTCATCTAGTGCAGCTTGAAGGAGCGTTTCGTTTTCAGGATCAAGACTTGCAGTCGCTTCATCTAATATAATAATAGGTGCATTTTTCAAAATAGCACGTGCAATTGAGATTCGTTGTTTCTCACCCCCTGAAAGCTGTAAGTTTTGAATGGTATTTATCGAAATACGAATCTGTAATGGAAAGTAGAGCAAGTTTTATGATGATCAGTAACCCCCTTTTATGTTTAACCTCTAAATATTTGCTGCCTATATTCCTTTGGTGTTAAATCGGAATAGCGTTTAAATAACTCTGAAAATCTACCTGCACTTTGATAGCCTACTGTTCGAGCAATTTCGTTAATAGGGAGCTCTGTATGAGCTAGTAATTTCTCAGCCTGATGAACACGTTGTTTTTGAATATACTCGGTAATTGTGCAATGATACACTTCTTTAAATAATTTTTTTAATTTTGTAGCACCCATGCAAGAAATTTTAGTTAAATGATCTAAAGTTAGTTGTAGGGCGTAGTACTTTTCTATATGAGTGGCTACATGTTCAATTTGGTGAATATCTTCTTTAGAAATTTGTGAGCAATGACAAGTTTCATTGAAAAGTACACGTTCCATTATAAGGGCTAATGCTTCATATACTTTCCCTTCATAAAAAAGTGCAGAGGTCAGATCAGCACCACGATAAGCCGCTATTTGTCGAAGTAGGATTACCATTTCTGGAAAAGTAGCTGTGGCTTTTAGTGTTGTTAATGCTTGACGTGGATTCACATATTTTTCACCATATTTATGTGCTAGGAATTGATCACAAAAAATAGGGGTAAACTCAATACCGATTGATTGTACTGGAATATTTTTATGAATAATAGCGCTATATTTTTCTCCTTTTCCCCAATAACTTTTAATATAACCTGGCTTTAATGGATGGTAAGGGTTAAGCTCCTCACCTGAAATAGATTCATAGTATGTGACGGTTAAAAGTTCAGGCATTGTTAATTCTAACTGATAATCCTCAAAAAAATAAAAATCATGAATGAGAATAGAAAACATGTCCTCAAAATGGTATATCCAATAATAACCTTTACCTAAAGTTGGATCGATTGTATATGTAGTACCTACTGAGTTATATTTGCTCATTTGGTCAAATTTTGAAAAACCATTTTCTAATAACAGAGGTTTAAAATGATGAGATGTCATCTGATTTCTCCTTTCCTCAATTAGACTTTCCTCTTCCTTGATTGGACGTAAACATAGTGTAGTTATTTTTTTATGTACTACTATTTATTATAATAGATAATGATAATCATTATCAATAAAATATAAGAAAATATAGTAATAATTACTACAAAAAGGAAGGTGGATGTAGATATGTATTCTCAAACAATGCAGCAAAAATCTCTAACTACTAAAGATTTAATTACAATCGGTATTTTCTCAGCACTGTTCTTTATATTCATGATGATTGGATCAGCCTTTTTTGCTCCCAATCCTGTATTAACGTTTTTAATGCCAGCTGGCGCTGCTCTATTAACGGGACCTATTTATTTATTAATGATTGCTAAAGTACCGAAATTTGGTCCTATTCTTATTTTAGGAATATTGTTAGCGATTATTACATTCGTTACAGGGATGTACTGGTTATGGTCATTAGCCTGTATAGGATTAGCTATAATTGGTGAATTAATAGCATCGATTGGTAAGCATAAAAATATATCAATTAATATTATAAGCTATATTGTTTTTTCACTTCATCCAATGGGTTCTTACGTAATGCTGTGGTTTAACCAACAAGCGTATAAAGAGTATTTGGTAGGTCAAGGAACAGAACAAGCTTATATGGATACGATGTTAACAACTGCCCAAAATTGGATGTTACCAACAATGATTGTTGGCACAATGCTATGCGCTTTGATTAGCGGTTTATTGGGAAAAAAATTATTGAGAAAACAGTTTGAAAAATCTGGAGTGCTGGCATAGGCAGGGCGGTGAACTTATGAATAAGGAAGAAGAATTGCAGGGCAATATGCATATGCATGTTTTCACCGTCAAACTTGATCCAAGAACGAAAGTATTTCTACTAATGTTAGTAAATGCAACGGTTTTTTTGTCACCTTCTTTTCAATTTGAACTAATATTAATGGCCATAATATTTTGTCTTTGCTTTCTGATGGGGATGTTTTCTTTTTCATTGAAAATGATGCTTGGATACGGGTTTATTCTAGTAGTTCACTTAGTAAGTGAAATATTTTTGACAGGTGCGTGGGAGCTAATGTTTGTATCATTTGCAATGTTTATCAGAAAAATATTCCCGTGTGTTGTAATGGGTGGTTTATTAGTTGGAACCACAAAGATAAATGAATTTATGACGGCTTTAGGAAAAATAAGAATTTCCAAAAAGGTAATTATTCCATTAGCTGTAATGTTACGCTATTTTCCAATGATTGGTGAGGATTGGCGATATATAAAGGATGCTATGAAGTTGAGAGGCATCTCACCCTCCATAATAGGTTTTCTAAAAAATCCTGTGCAAACGGTTGAATGTATTTACGTCCCTTTAATGATGGCAGCCTCAAAAATTGCTGATGAATTATCTGCTGCTAGCATAGCGAGAGGGATTGAAAATCCGAAAGAGCGTTCTTGCTTTCAACATGTATCATTCCAATTCAGTGATAGTATTGTAATATTTATATTTACATTTTTTGTGTTCGGAGGAGTGTTCATATGTTGAAAGTCGAGCAATATTCATTTCATTATACAGATGAGAAAAGTGAAGGTATAGAAAATATAAATATTCATGTAAAAAAGGGACAGTGCATTTTACTGTGTGGTAAAAGCGGCTGTGGTAAAACAACTATTATCCGAGCAATTAACGGTTTAATTCCTTATTTCTATTCTGGAAAGCTAAAAGGGCAAGTGTTGTTAAATAATCAACCTGTAGAAAATAGGAAAATGTATGAATTAAGCGAACAGGTTGGGATGGTGTTCCAAAATCCGAGGTCACAATTCTTTAATGTGGATACTGATAGTGAGATTGTATTTGGAATGGAAAATATGGCATATCCAAAAGAAATGATGGAAGAACGAATGCGGCAAATTACGTCTGAGCTTCGTTTAGAAAGGCTTCGTCGACGCAATATTTTTCATTTATTGGGGGGAGAAAAGCAAAAGATTGCTTTTGCAAGTGTGTATGCTGTAGCACCCGATATTTTTGTATTAGATGAGCCTTCCTCTAATTTAGATGCGGCTGCTATTGAGGATTTAAAAGACATGATTGCATTACTAAAAATGCAAGGTAAAACAATTATTGTATCGGAGCATAGACTTTACTATTTAAAAGAATTAATTGATAGAGCCATTGTATTAAATAAGGGACAAATTGTATCAGTTTACTCACAAAAGGATTTTTTACAGCTTTCAGATCTTCAACTGAGGCAATTAGGACTCCGCACACTTTATTTAGACAATGTACAGTTTCAACATAAATCGCTACCTGCTGAACAAAAAGTTCATGAGCTTGTTGTGAAGGATGTCACTATATCGCACAAAAAAAGAAAGGTATTAGAAAATATTCAATTCACAGCAAAAAGCGGAGAAATAATTGCAATCACAGGACATAATGGTGCAGGAAAAACGACCTTTGCTAGAGCGATATGTGGTCTACATAAACTATCATCAGGAAATATTTATTTTAATAAACAAAAACTAACATTGAAAAAACAGGCTCAGCTTTCCTATATGGTAATGCAAGATGTCAATTATCAGTTATTCGCAGAAACGGTTGAAAAAGAATGTGTATTTGGGGTGAAAAATCCCAATCCGAATTTAGTACGAAAAGCATTGGAGGAAATGGATTTATTAGAACTGGTCAATCGACACCCGAATACATTATCAGGAGGACAAAAACAGAGACTTGCTGTAGCTGCAAGTTTAATAAGTGAAAAGGAAATTATAGTGTTTGATGAACCGACAAGTGGATTAGATTTTGACAGTATGCAAAAGGTTTCTAGTATTTTACAGAATTTAGCGGAGGCTAATAAAATTATTTTTGTCATTACACATGACTTAGAATTTATAGCATCTTGCTGTCATCGTATACTTCGCTTCGGAGATGGAAAGAAGCAAGATGATTATAAGTTAAATAAAGAAAATCATCAGTATACAATTGAAACTTTCACTAGATAGCAGGGAATGGATCTAACGTAACTGACCTGCAATGTGCAGAGAAATGTACGATACAAAATTACGATGTAAGGGAAGGGCTGAACGATAATGGGGAAAGTTGTAAAACAAAATGAAAATCCGATCTTTATGCTTCTTTCTTGGGCTGGAGAGGATAAAAAATATTTATATTTGTCTGTTTTATGTTCTTTAATTAGTGGTCTTTCGACAATTGTACCTTATTTCATTATTTATCAAATAATTGAGCAAGTCTATCACAATAATTTAACAGAAGCTTTGTTAATTCAAAATTTATTGATTTTGGCTATTTCGATAATTGTTCGATTTGGGCTCTTTGCTATTTCTGGTACCCTATCGCATAAGGGTGCCTATCGAACGTTATTTAAAGTGCGTTGTCAAGTAACAGAGCATATGGCGCAAGTTTCACTAGGTTCTTTAAATGAACGAAATACAGGAGAAATTAAAACACTATTAAATGAAGAAATTGAAAAGCTAGAGTTATTTTTAGCACATCATTTACCAGAGTTAGTGTTTTACTTGAGTGGTCCAATTGCTGTCTTCATCTATTTATGTACAGTTAACGTACCGTTAGCGCTTATTTCGTTTATTCCATTAATTGTTGCAGTGGCAGTAATGGTAATAATGTTTCGGGGGACGAATCAATTAATGGATCGAGGAGCACGTTCCATAGCCAATCTAAATGCAATCATTATCGAATATATTCAAGGAATGCGTTTAATTAAGGCATATAACATGAGTAGTTCATCATTTAAAAAGTTTACAAACACAGTAGATGATGAATTTAATGTCTGGAAAGAAATGTCTTTAAAAATGGGTCCACCATATGCGAGCTTTGTCATTATTATAGAATGTGGCTTACTCCTTATGGTACCTATTGGTGGAATGTGGTTTTTAAATGGTAGTTTAACAGGAAGTGTCTTTATTCTTTTTGCATTTGTAGGCTCATTGTATTTAACAGAATTACGACCTTTACAGGAATTAGGTTCAAACTTTGCACAGGTTTTAAATTCTGTAAAGAAATGCGTAGCCTTTTTAGAAACACCTGTTTTTGGGCAAGGGCAAGCATTTCCGAAGAATTACAATATCGAACTAAGAAATGTCAATTACTCTTATGATGGGCAAAAAGAACATTTAAAGAATGTGAATCTGTCTATTGTTGAAAATGAAAAAATAGCTATTGTAGGTGACTCAGGTTCTGGGAAAAGCACCATTGTACAGTTAATTTCACGCTTTAATGATGTTCAGCAAGGAGAAGTTTTGATTGGTAATCAAAATGTGAAGGATATTGATTATGAGGAATTATTAAAAAATATAACAACAGTTTTCCAAAAGACCTTTTTAACAAGTGGTACAGTGTTTGAAAACATTGTCATGGGTTCTAATGCTACACTCGATGAGGTAAGAACTGCGGCGAAAAAAGCACAAATAGATGATTTTATTATTTCATTACCTGATGGTTACGATACGAGGGTAGGGAGTTTTGGAACTAGATTTTCTGGTGGAGAAAAGCAGCGAATTGCTATTGCACGTGCCATTTTAAAAGATGCACCGATTTTAATATTAGATGAAGCAACATCCGCAGCAGACCCAGAAAATCAGGCCGAGATTGATCAAGCCATTGCTGAACTTTGTGTTGGTAAAACAGTAATTATCATTGCACACCGTCTTGGTATTATTAAGCATTGTGATCGAGTGGCAATTGTAGAAAATCAAACACTACAAGCATGTGGAACGCATCAAGAAATGCTAGAAGAAAACCCTTCATATAAAAAGACTTGGCAGGATTATAGTAAAGCTAGAGAAATTACGTATGAATTTTAACGATGTTGTACTTGTAGAAAAAGAAGGGTCTTCCAAGGGAAAGCCTATTTATGAAGGAGACTTAAGTATGGACAAAAAAAATGCATTTACAAAAAATGCTTCTTTTTATCTTTCGATTGTTTTCAATGTCATCGAGGGTATGCTAGCTGGTTTTAATTTTATCGTACTATATTACACGATTAATGCTTTAATAACAGAGCAATTAACGATGAACTTGTTAACTCGAATTCTGTCATTGTTAGGCGCTGTTTTTGTTATTCGTTTAATCATCTACGCGTTTGGTTATACGAGAGGGCAAATCGGAGGTGCCCAGATTAGTAGAATTCTTCGCTTGACACTGGGCGATAAAATGAAAAAAATACCGCTTTCCTCCTTTACGAAGGCACAAACAGGAGAGTACATTAATGCAACGACAACAAGTGTCAATAATTATGAAAATATTTTGACTCATAAAATAGGAGATATTATAAAAAATTCTTCATTTACTTTACTGCTAATTGGCTTTATTTCGACTATTTATATACCTGCTGGAGTAGTTCTGTTATGTTCAGGTTTATTGTTAATACCAACTCTTTATTTATCCTTTTTAATGGTAAAAAAATACGGAAATCAAAAGAAAAATATTATGACAAGTAACACAAGTGCTGTAGTTGAGTATATAAATGGTATTCAAACGTTGCGATCATTTGGTTTGGGTGGTGTTAAAAATAAAGCAACAACCTCATCAATGAAGGACTATAGTGATGTTAGTTATTTATATGAGATTAAAGTAATTCCAATTGGTACAACGTTTAGTATTTTGTGTTGGCTAAGTTTACCGATTGTTCTTTATTTAGCAGGACATCAATGGCTGGAGGGGAATTTAGATGCGTCTTCTTTCTTTCTAATTAGCATTTCCCCTTTATTTACATGCAAACTATTTGGCACACTTTTTATTGATTTAACCTCTTATAAAAACTTAATGATTGCAAAAAGACAAATTGAGTGCGTCATAGAAGAGGTGGAGGAGTTATCAAATGAGACTTCTTTTGAACCTGAACAGTATAGTATAGCTTTTCAAAATGTGAATTTCGCTTATAACCGAGGGGAACCTATACTACGAAATGTCAATTTTGAAATTGATTCTTCACAGTTTGTGGCGATTGTTGGACCATCGGGTTCGGGAAAATCAACTATTTTAAATTTAATAACAAAATACTATGAGCCTGAACGCGGTGATATATTAATCGGTCAGCAAGTTATTCAATCGATTGCTTCTGAAAAAGTATTGCAGAAAATTTCACTAGTCGACCAAGATATATTTTTGTTTAATGATACGATTTTAAATAATATTCGCTATGCAAAGCCAGAAGCGACAGAACAAGAAATTATTAATGTTGCGAAAGAAGCAAACTGCCATGATTTTATTGAGAAATTAGAGTGTGGCTATGACACAATTGTTGGAGAAAATGGTAATAAGCTATCGGGCGGTGAAAGACAACGTATATCCATTGCACGTGCTATTTTAAAGGACAGCCCAATACTTTTATTAGATGAAGCAACAGCGTCGTTAGATATCGAGAATGAGCTGGCTGTAAAAGAAGCGATTAAAAATCTTTTGAAAAAGAAAAAAACGGTTGTTATGATTGCCCATACGCTTTCCATTATAAAAAATGCAGACAAAATCCTAGTTGTTAATGAAGGACAAATCGTAGAAGAAGGTTCACATGAAAAGCTCATTGCTAAAGAAGGCAAATATGCAGCAATGTGGAGAAAGGAACATCAATTAAGTAGCGTATAACAAAATGTATTTTGTAGATGAGAGGATGGGAGCGAAAAGCATGTCTTCACAAATGGATTGGTATTTACATGAGGTTGAACGATATGAGCAATTGGGTTTCTTAAGAAAGAAAACATTAATGGAGGAGCTAGAAATTATCGCTGAACAATTTCCTCATAACATAGCAGTTGTGGAAGGAAATCGACGCCTAACTTATCAAGAATTGCTTCAAGAAATTGAGCAATTATCGACAGGCTTTTTGTCATTAGGTTGGCGGCAGGGTGATCGGGTTTTATTACAATTACCAAATACAATTGAGTTTATTACTGTATTATTTAGTCTACTAAAAATAGGTGTGCAGCCTGTTCTGATGTTACCTTCTCATAGAGAAATAGAAATTGATACAATCGCAAAGATGGTACAGCCAATAGCTTATATATGTTGCAACGCTCATCTTGGTATTCAGTATGAGTGCATGGCTGCACAAATCATCCCTCTGCATAAAAGTATTCGATATATTGTGACGGTTGGTAAATCTACCGTACAGTGGCCAGCAACTTTTACACATGTAACATTAGATCAGCTTAAAGAAAGTAGCTATTCATTAGTGGTTAGTGATTTACCACATTATAGAGATACTGCGTTATATTTATTGTCTGGTGGCACTACAGGTATTCCGAAAATTATTCCGAAAATCCATGAGGCGTATGCTTACAATGCACTAGCCTCTGCTGAAAAATGTGGGATTACTCCTGAAACTGTATACATGGCAGTACTATCTATTTCACATGATTATCCGTTATGCTCTCCAGGCATATTAGGTACTCTTTTTACAGGAGGCAAAGTGGTATTATGTCAAACTTCTAGCTTTGATGAAGCATTTCAAGAAATAGAAAAGGAACGTGTGACACATACCTCAATTGTACCAACAATAGCTAGCTTATGGTTAGAAGCTTTTGAATGGTATGAAGAATTGGATATGTCGAGTTTAGAGGTTGTTTTAATTGGTGCTGCTCACATAGAGCAAAAAACAGCTGTTCATTTTATGGATAAATTTCAATGTAAAATACAACAAGGATATGGATTAGGGGAAGGAATAACTTGCTTCACAGCATTAAATGATCCTATAGAAACTGTTACGAGCTGTCAAGGGCGAGCAATTTCTTTAGGTGATGAAATAAAGATTATAGATGAGCTAGGAAGAGAAGTTCCTCAAGGTGAGCTTGGGGAATTGGTGGCAAAAGGACCGTATACATTTGGGGGTTACTATCAAGCACCTGCTTTAAATGCTGATATTTTCACAATAAATTATTTTTTACGTACTGGTGATAAAGCACGTATAACACCAGAGGGGAATATACAAATTGTTGGTAGAGTAAGGGAACAAATTAATCGTGCAGGTGAAAATATTATACCCTCTGAAATCGAAAGCTTTCTACGAGCACATCCAATTATTAAAGATGTAGCTGTTATCGGTTTGCCAGATAAAGTGTTAGGAGAGAACATTTGTGCATTTTTAGTTACGGATGGACAAAGAATTGAACGAGATGAGATATGTAGTTTTCTAATCCAACTAGGCGTTGCTCAATATAAACTTCCAGATCAAATCATATATGTAGAGCGGTTACCATTTATAAATGTAGGGAAGGTTGATAAGAACAAATTAAAACAGATTACTATAGAAAGAGAGGCGTCAAAGTATTGAGATTAAAGAATGATCTAGATAATATCCAAAGTCTAGTGTTGGAAGTCAATCATCTACTCGGTATACAGAAAGAAATACATGAGGATCAAAATTTATTAGAATTAGGCTTAAACTCCTTACAAGTGATGAAATTAGTTGGCAAACTAAAAAAAGTTGGGGTAACAATTACCTTTAAAGAATTAATATCCGAGCCGTATTTAAGTGCTTGGAATAAAATAATAAATAGAGATTATGTATATACAATTAATAATGATAACGAACTATTAGAAAATCAAGATAAGACAGTAGCTAATATGTATGAACCTTTTCCATTAACAGATGTACAGTATGCTTATTGGGTTGGACGACAAAGCGGTCAATATTTAGGTGGAAATGGCTGTCATGGTTATATGGAAATTGATGGGCGGAATATTGATATAGAGCGGCTTAAAGCAGCATGGGCATTAATAATTCAGCATCATCCTATGCTCCGTGTCAAATATACAGAAGATGGTCAACAGCAAATTTTAAAAGAATCACCTTTTACAACTATTGATGTCCACGATTTTACAACTTGCTCGCAAGTCGAGATTAGCAAAAAGCTAGAAACTATTCGCGCTAATACCTCACACCGGCTATTGGCAATTGATCAAGGGGAAGTAGCTTGCTTACAGCTATCTCTATTACCAAATGGTAAAACTCGTCTCCATTTCGATATAGACTTACTTGTAGCTGATGTTCAAAGTTTCCAAATTATTTTAAGAGATTTAGCGGCAGCTTATTCTAGACAGCAAAAACCGAAGGCACCTGAAAATTGGAACTTTGCAAAATATCTACATGATAAAGCACTAGCAATTGCCAATGAAGAAAGCTACGCAGAGGCTTATTGGAAAAACAGGTTAACTACTTTGCCATTAGGTCCAAAACTACCGTTATCAAACAATGCTGAGTTGATACAACACACCCCTAAATTTACAAGAAGGGAGCATTTTTTAGAAGAACAATCTTGGAGTAAGCTTAAATTGACTGCCTCACACCATAACGTCACACCTGCAATGGTATTGTTAGCAGCTTATGCCTATACATTAAGTAAATGGAGCAGTGAATCTCGTTTTATTATTAATATTCCATTGTTTAACCGAGATACTTTGTCTGAAGAGATAGAGCAAGTTGTAGCTGATTTTACTACGCTACTATTATTGGAAGTCGATAGTGAAAATCGACAACATTTTTTAGCATTTACGAAAAGTTTACAACAGCAACTTCATCAAGATTTAAACTATACCGCTTATTCAGGTGTGAAAATTCAACGGGATATGGCTAAGTATTTCCCAGATGAAAAAGTGTTTGCTCCGATAGTTTTTTCATGTAATTTAGGCGTACCACTAATAAATGAGGAGTTTAAAGATGCATTTGGTACTATTCATTATATGATTTCACAAACGCCACAAGTTTGGTTGGATTTCCAAATGTTTGATATGGATGATGGTTTGTTATGTATTTGGGATGGTTTAGATGAATTATTCCCTTCGGGTTTGTTGGATGACATGTTTGAACTGTTTATCAAAACTATTGATTGGTTAATTGAAGATGAACAGCATTGGCTTCAACAGCCAGCTATCGAAACAAAAGCACAAGAAGTAAGACGTCAATTAATTGATAATGCCACAATAGAAGATCATGCTCAAGGCTTGCACACGTCTTTCTTCGAAAAAGCAAAGCAACAACCACAAGTTATAGCGCTTATAGATGGTATAAGTCATAAAGAAGTTAGTTATGAGACGCTGTCATTACAAGCGGAAAAGGTTGCTGCGGCCCTGTTACATAATGGTTTTAAACAAGGTGATCGAGTAGCTATTTCATTGCCAAGAGGATTAGAGCAAATACAAGCGATTTTAGGAGTACTAGCTATTGGAGGCTGTTATGTTCCTGTACATGTGACACAGCCTATTGAACGTTATAAAAAAATTATTGAGAAGGCAAATGTTTCTTTTATTCTAACAACGGCCTCCTACGAAGAAAAGTACCAAGATATTGAACAAGTACAAGTTATTATGATGGAACAGATACATCAATTTGGTCATGTGAAGTTTCCTAAAGTAGATGTAAACCGTTCTGCTTATATTATTTTCACATCAGGTTCAACGGGAGAACCAAAAGGTGTAGAAATTAGTCATAAGGCTGCTTGGAATACAATTGCAGATATTAATAAAAAATATGATATTAGCAAAGAAGATCGTATTCTAGCATTATCATCATTAGATTTTGATTTATCTATATATGATATATTTGGTCTTTTAAGTGTTGGTGGTAGCCTTGTCCTTATATCAGACGATACGGCTCGAAACGCAGATATTTGGTTAAAGTTAATATGTAATTACCGTATTACATTATGGAATTCAGTACCTGCTTTATTGAAGATGTTATTAATAGAAGCCGAAAGCGTAAAAATGATTTGTCAAAATTTACGTATTGTGATGTTGTCAGGAGATTGGATTAGTTTAGATATTCCTGAGAGACTGTTAAAAGTAGCACCGAAAGGGCTATTAGTAGCAATGGGCGGTGCGACAGAAGCGGCAATTTGGTCCAATTATTATCATGTCAATCATCCAATACCAGCAAGTTGGCGTTCAATCCCTTATGGAAGATCCCTGAAAAATCAGTTTTATAGAATTATTGATACAAATGGGGAAGACTGTCCGAGTTGGAAAGCAGGAGAGTTGTGGATAGGAGGTGCCGGTGTAGCCAAAGGATACGTAGGAGAGCCACAATTAACTACTGAACGCTTTATTGAAGAGAAAGGTATTCGTTGGTATAAGACAGGGGATATCGGTCGATTTTGGAACAACGGCCTTATCGAGTTTTTAGGAAGAAATGATTCACAGGTAAAGGTACGGGGTCACCGTATTGAATTAGGTGAAATCGAAAGTGCCATTAGAAGTTATGAAATAGTTGAGGATGCTGCTGTCACGGTCAGAGGAGAGGAAAACCAATATTTAGCCGCTTATATTGTAAGTAGTTCTGAAAAAGAGCAAGTACAAACTATTAAATATAATAAACCAATGATTGATTGGTCTTATATTGTTCAATTAAAAGAGAATGGGGATTTTACTAAAACTTACAATGAGAATGAAAATCGTTATCGGTCGTTAAAGGATTATTGTGAATATCTTACTATGGAGATGATTAGTAAAATAATTTCCAAATTAGGATTTCCGCTAGAAAAAGATGTTCGTTACAATATTTTAAAAATAATAGAGCGAGAAAAAATTAACAGCAGATATCAAAGTTTAATATATCAATGGTTTAGTTTTTTGGAAAAAAACAATTTAGTTTCTTGTGAAGGATCTACTATTCATAATAAACAATGCTTAATCGTTAATAGTGAAGAACAGTTTAGTAGTTTAGAGAAAATGCAAACAACATATATAAGGGCGTTTGTTTCTGACTTTTTTGAAAAAAGCTATGCACTTTTAACGGGTGAACTAGAGCCTTTAGAATTATTGCTTCATCATAACATACATCCTTTAGAACAATTGACTGAAAACATGTCTGATGGAAAAAAACAGCAGGATTTAATAGCGACTCTGATTCAAACAGTTTTAAGTAATCGAACAGAACGCCAAGCACCACTCAAAATATTAGAGGTTGGGGTGCGTCATACGAACACACTTCGTATTCTAGCAGAGACTTTTTCAAAAGATGAGATTCATTATACTGCTACAGATGAGTCCAACTACTTTATAAATCGTGTTCAAAAAATAGTAGGTTTACAGCCCAATATCCATTTAAAAGTACTTGATATAAATAAATGTCCAATTTCTCAAGGTTTTATAGATGGTGAATATGATTTGATTGTGGCGTCGCACTCTTTGCATAGAGCAGTCCATATTAGAAATTCACTTAAAGATTTAAAGAAGTTATTAAAGCATGGTGGGCTATTTGTTAATTTAGAAATGACGGAGAATAATCCTCTGCAATTAGTCAGTACAGCATTTTTAGAAGATGGTTTTACACATTATAAGGATGAACGGGAAAAGACATGTCTTCCATTACTATCGGAAGATCGTTGGCTCTCTATTTTTAAAGAAGAGGGCTTCACAAATATTACGCTTCAGTCTATTGATACAGCCTTTACTCAGTATTTATTTGTAGCTCAAGTTGAAAGACAATCATTTTCAGAATTCCAGCTAGAGCCACTTAAACATTATTTAGAAAAACGATTACCAAGTTATATGATTCCTCATGTAATTATTCCATTAGAGGAGTTACCTATTACGGCCAATGGCAAAGTGAATCGAGCAGCATTACCAATCCCTGAAATTGAGCAAGTCAATTTAGCTACAAAAGAATTTATTGCACCAGCAACCCCAATCGAAATAAGGTTAGCAGAAATATGGACCGAAGTATTAGGGGTAGATGCAATTGGCATACGTGATCATTACTTTGAGCTAGGCGGGGATTCATTATTAGCTACTCAGCTTAGTGCAAAAATAAAAGAGCAATTTGCTGTCAAAATTAGCTTAGAAGCAATCTTCAATCAGCCTGTTTTTCAACAGATGGCACTGTTATTAGAGGAATTAGTGCTACAAAAGACAAACGAAGAAACGGAGAAAAAGCTACCAACTATAGTGCCTAATGAGCGGGATCGTTTCGAGCCATTTCCATTAACAGAAGTTCAACAAGCATATTGGCTAGGTCGTAGTGGTATTTATGCATACGGTGATGTATCCACTCACTGCTATTTTGAAATGGATTGCCCAGCTCTAAATCATGTAAGAGTGGAACAAATATGGAATCGTCTCATACAACATCATGATATGATGAGGGCCGTCATTTTAAATGATGGACAACACCAACAGGTTCAAGAGTTTGTAGAGTACTATTCTATTGCATCGTACAATCTTACAAATCTTTCAACAGAACAGCAAAAAGAACAGCTTACAATAGTGCGAAGTGAGATGGAGCATCAAACATTTAATCCAAGTGAGTGGCCCTTGTTTGATATTCGAATGTCGACTATAAATGAACATAAAACAAGACTACATATTAGTTTTGACAATATTATTTTTGATGGTTTTAGTATGTTCTATTTATTTAAAGAGTGGAAGCGCCTATATGATGATTCTTCTGCAAAACTACAAGTGCTTCAAACTACATTCAGAGATTATATATTGGCTTATGAAAAAATTCGGGAAACAGAAATGTATGAGCAGGATATGCAATATTGGAATCAACGCATTGATAATATGTACCCTGCACCAGATTTACCTCTACTTGATTATAAAGGAGATTTATCTAACTGTAAGTTTACGAGATATGAAGAGAAACTATCTTCACAGCAATGGCTAGCCTTAAAGCAATTAGCTACCAAAATGAACTTGTCTCCAGCATCCTTGTTAATCGCTGCTTATGCTGAAACTTTAGCAAGATGGAGTAGTCAACCAAAATTTACAATAAATCTTACTCGTTTCCATCGTGTGCTATTTGAACCGGATGTAGAACAGCTTATAGGTGACTTTACATCGCTTAATCTTTTATCTATTGATATGTCAAAAGGAGAATCTTTTTTAGAACGTGCTAGAAATGTTCAAAAGCAACTATTGCAGGATTTAGAGCATCCTTATGTGGGTGGTGTATATGTAGAGCGTGCAATAGCTAAAAAGTGGAATCGTCAAATGGGCATAATGATGCCATTTGTCTTTACGAGTGGATTAGGGCTTGAAAAAAATAATGGGGCATCAACAATGGGTGGCTATTTAGGAGATATTGTATATGGATTATCTCAAACTCCTCAAGTTTGGCTTGATCATCAAGTTTCAGAGCAAAAAGGTGAACTATGGCTAAGCTGGGATGCAATAGAGGAGATTTTCCCACGGCATTTAGTCATTGGCATGTTTGAGGCATACATCAGTATTTTAAAAGAGCTTTCTACGAAGGAAGATTTATGGAAAAAAAGAATTGGAAGTCTTGTGCGTTTACCATCTCAAGAGCAAGTAGGAAAAATTAAAGGGCAGGACACAGAAATATCAAATGAGACGTTGTTAAGTCTTGTTGAAAAACAAATAGCTGAAAATCCTACTAATATCGCAGTGTTCTCAGAAGAAAAAACTATTACGTATCAACAGCTATGCCATTTAAAAAATCATACTGCTCAATCATTACTTGAACGGGATAGTACTAAAGGGAAATTAGTTGCTATTGTTATGGAAAAAGGATGGGAACAAATAGTTGCTGCATTGGGGATTATTAAAGCAGGGAAGGCATATTTACCGATTGATTGTACAACGCCTATTGAACGGATGGAATTTCTTTTAAAAGAAGGAGAAGTTCAATCCATAGTAACACAAGCACATATACTCACACAGCTACCCTTCCTAAATGATTATCATGTGACGGTCGTTGATGCTAAATGGGCACATCAAGAATGTCTAGTCGATAGTCCTGACTTGTTGCCTTCAGATTTAGCGTATGTCATTTATACTTCGGGTTCTACTGGTAAGCCGAAGGGTGTCATGATTGATCATAGAGGTGCAGTAAATACAGTATTAGATATTAATCATCGACTTGCTGTTTGTACGGAGGATCGTATTCTTGCGTTATCTAACCTAACGTTTGATTTATCCGTATACGATATTTTTGGCATACTTGCTGCTGGTGGTGGAATTGTTATACCAAAAGCTGAGCATGTAAAAGAACCTGCATATTGGAAAAAATTAATACAAAATCATCACATCTCCATTTGGAATACAGTGCCGGCCTTTATGCAAATGTTAACAGAATATAGTAGGAATATAGAGTCTGCTCAGTATCCAACACTAAGGGCTGTGTTATTGAGTGGTGACTGGATTTCATTAAGCTTGCCTACAGATGTTTGGGAAATTGCGCCAAAGACTCGAATATTGGGATTAGGTGGTGCGACGGAGGCGTCTATATGGTCAAATAGTTTCGATATACAAACAGTAAATAGGGATTGGAAGAGCATACCTTATGGCAAACCTTTAGCCAATCAATATTACTATATACTAAATGATCAAATGGCAGCTTGTCCTGTGAATGTACCAGGGAAATTGTATATCGGAGGATTAGGACTTGCCATGGGGTATTGGAAAAATGAAGAGCGGACAAATGACCAATTTTTACTTCACCCAATTACAAAAGAACGTCTATATGATACAGGAGATCTAGGGCGATATTTACCTGATGGCAATATTGAATTTTTAGGGAGAGCAGATTCACAAATTAAACTAAATGGCTATAGGGTTGAAATAGGTGAAATAGATTATCACCTAGCTAAATTGCCTACTGTGAAGGAAGCGGCAACAATTGTTCATAAACGTAATGGAGCAACAATATTAGTGGCATATGTAGTATTAGAAGATGAACAAAATGGTCTAACTATTGAACAAACCAAAAATTTATTGGCACAAAAATTACCTAATTATTTGTTACCTACTGTGTACAAATATATTGATAAAATGCCACTGTCAGAGAACGGAAAAGTTAACCGTAAATTTTTACAACAGTTACCTCTAGAGCAAGAGGAGTCATCTGAATATAGAGAGCCTTTTACAGAGATGCAAAAAGAAATAGCGAAAATTTGGGAAGAAATATTGTCTTATTCATATCCTGGAATTGATGATGATTTCTTCGCATGTGGAGGTAATTCTTTAATGGCCATTCAAATCATCGGAAAAATAAAGGAGAAATTTAATATAGCGCTTTCTATTCAAACATTATTCACTCATTCACGTCTTGAACAACTAGCAGCATTCGTTGAGGAAAACAGTGTCACTATGGAGGAAGGTGCTCTATGAGACAATATCACCTTTCTCGAATAATTTTTATGATTGTCATTTTGGCCTTCATAAGTGGGTGTAGTGAAGATACAAAAATGACCAAGCATTCTTCACTAAAAATAGGTGTGTTGCGTATCGATGATAGTCTGCCTCTTTATGTTGCAGAGAAGGATCAGCTTTTCCAAAAATATGGTGCCGATGTTGAGCTTATAGAGTTTGGCAGTGCCTCTGATCAATCGAAGGCGATGGAGGCTGGTGAGCTAGATGGCATGATGACTGATATGATCGTTCAAAATTTAATAAAAAAGGGGGGCATTGATGTTAAAACGATTGCATTAGCATTAGGTGCGACGGAGAAGGAAGGAAGATTTTTAGTCGTTTCTTCTCCACATAGCTCTATTGTTGAACCGAAGCAGCTAGTAGGGCAATCTGTCATGATCTCTGAGAATACAATGATGGATTATTTAATGGAGCAATATGAACGGCATTTGAAACTAGATTCTTCTGAAATAACGAAAATTCATCTTCCGAATCTTTCATTACGTGTAGATACAGTATTAGCTGGAAAAGAAGCGCAAGCAGCTATATTACCTGAGCCATTGGCAAGCTATGCTGTTGCACAAGGTGCAAATATTGTCATTGATGATACAACACTTGGAGAGAACTTTTCCCAATCAGTCATCGTTATGACACAAAAAAACATAACAGAAAATAGAGCTGTGATTGAAAACTTCCTAAGAGCTTACAACGAAGCGATTAAACAGTTAAATCAGCACCCAGAAAAATACTTTGAACTTGCTCTAAAAGTGGCAAACGTACCGGAAATATTAAAAGGGCATTATGCAGTTCCAGTTTTTACTCCTAATTGTGTGCCAGCACAAGAAAATGTCGAGCGTATATCTGATTGGTTAGTTTCTAGAGGACTATTGGACAAAGCTTTTCCATATGAAGATCTAGTAGAAACGTCATTGGAAGAACAATAAAAAGGGGGATATGTCGTGTATAGAATTCAGCATGTTGACTTAGCGTACAAGACAGCCTCAGGTACGGTTAATGTCCTGCAAAACATTAACCTTCAAATATCTTCTGGTGAATGTGTAGCTATTGTTGGTGTTTCTGGTAGTGGGAAATCCTCTTTATTAAAAATTGTAGCTGGTTTGGAAAAACCGAGTAATGGAACCGTTTATTTTGATGGAAAAGAATTGAAAGGACCACAAGGTAAAAAAGCTTTATTCAATGAGATGCTAGATAGATGCCATAATAAAATAATAATAATGGTAGCGATGACTATACTATATGTCTTCTTCACACGGCTCTCCCTTTAGTAATTGTTTAATTCGTTGTTGTTGACGATACATGAAAGCAGGATTACGTCGCTCCTCTATCTGATAATCATTCTCAATGGTGCCTGCAATTGTTTTTCCATTAGCGTGAAAGACGACGATGCGATCGCTCATCATCAACGCTTCATCAATGTTCTTTTTCGCGATTCCTACAGGTTTACTTATGGGGTGGAATAAAAAGATAGATCTTTTATTAAGTCCTTTATTATATGTGCTTTATCCTATCCCAAAGGTTGTTTTTTTACCAATTATTCTCGTGCTATTTGGATTAGGGGATGTCCCAAAAATCATGTTAATTGCCTTTGTTCTTTATTTTCAATTGGTAGTAGTTATTCGTGATGCCGCAAAAGGAATTCCTTATGCTCAGAAACAAGTTATTCAATCATTGAACGCTACAAAACTACAAACACTGTGCCATTTGACACTACCCTATTGCTTACCGAGCGTAATGACTTCCTTGCGAGCTTCATTAGGAACAGCATTAGCAATCCTATTTATAGCTGAAACCTTTGCATCATTTAGTGGATTAGGTTATTACATTTTAAATCGAATGGATAGTAGAGATTACTTAGCTATGTATGCAGGTGTAATAGGGCTAGCTTTATTAGGAGGAGGGCTATATGCCCTTATTAATATCGTAGAAAATACTATTTGTAGATGGTATAAATTGATGGCAGATAGCAGCAGTAATTAATAAGGAGATTAACTATGGATATACAAGAAAGTATGATACGCTCAACGATTCAAGGCTTTTCTACTTCTTATTTGCTATATACAGCTTGTGAATTAGGGATATTTGATGCCTTATTCGATGAACGAAAGCATGTAACGTTATTGGCACAGGAATTAGCGCTTGACGAAGAAATGTTCTTTCGTTTTATGCGACCATTAGTAGCTTTGAAATATATGGAGGAAGAAAATAATTATTTTAAATTACTTCCTTTAGGGGAGAAATTATCAGGACAAGCAAGTGATTCATTAAAGGATTTTTTATTATTCACAGGCAGACAGGCAATGCCTTATTGGTCGAAGCTTTATGAAGCGATGAAAACGAAGAAAATCCCTTATCAATTAGTAGAACAACAGTCTTATTTTCAAGCGCAAGTACAGCAAAATGAAAAATTTGAAGTGTTTAATAAGATGATGAGTAAAACAAGTGAACGGCTTCAACTAGAAGCATATTTTGCAGAAAAAAAAGATTGGTACTGCATCAAAAAAATTATCGATGTTGGTGGAGGATCTGGAGAGATAATCGCGAAATTTTTGGAATTTTACCGCAATGCTCAAGGGATTGTAATAGATCTGCAACATGTACAACAAAAGGCAGAAGGAAAATTGGAGCTTTACGGCATCAACAGTCGATGTACATTTCAGGCAGGAGACTTTTTTCAAGAGGTACCTAAATTGGGTGATCTCTATATTTTATCGCGAATCCTCCATGATTGGGAGGATGAAGCAGCAATCACAATTTTACGTAATATCGCTCAAAGTATGGGCGAAAATTCTACACTAACTATAATTGAAAAATTATTACCAGAGGTTATTGAAGGAAATGCCTCGCATTTATATATGACGGATTTAAATATTTGGACGATGTGTGGAGGTAAGGAAAGAACACAATCCCAATTTGAGGCGCTATTTCATCAAAGTGGATTAACGATCAAAGCACTTTATTCATTAAAAGAAGATGACTATCTAATAGAAGTTGTGAAAAAGGACTTCGAATATCAGGAGGGAATATTATAACATGAAAAAATTATTAGAGGAGTATCGTGAGCTGGGAGTGAACCTTTGGGTAGAAGATGGAAAATTACATTTTAAGGCTCCAACTGGTGTACTTACAAATGAACGTAAAGAGAGATTGAAAGAATATAAAGAGCAACTCCTTGATTATTTACAGAAGGAACAACAATCAATTATTCATGATACTGAAAAACGCTATGATTCCTTTCCGCTTACTGATATTCAATCAGCCTATTTAGTAGGTAGAAGCAACAATTATCGTTATGGAGGAGTAGGTTGTAAAGTATATGCAGAACTAGTTGGCACTACTTTTGATCCTACACGGCTTGAAAAGGCATGGCACCAAGTCATAAAGCGACATGATATGCTCCATGCGATAGTGCATCAGGAGGGTTATCAGCAAGTATTAAAAAACGTAGAGCTCCCAACTATACAAGTTATTGATTTATCAGATGAAGTACCTGAAGTAGCCAATCAACGATTATTACATGTAAGAAATGAGTTATCTGTTAAGCAATATGCTCCTGATAAATGGCCGTTGTATGACCTAGTCCTTACACAGCAAAAAAATCAAAGTGTTATTCATCTATCTATTGATATGTTAATTGCTGACTTTGTCAGTATCAATGTATTAATAGCAGAATTAGAACACTATTACTATACAGGAAATACTCCATTACCAGCTTTAGATATTCAATTTAGAGATGTCATGATACAACAATATGAACAACATGATCGCTCGATTGCCAATGAAAAAGCTAAAAATTATTGGACTAGTCGTTTAGAAACTTTCCCAGAGGCGCCAGAGTTACCCGTTCAAAGCGACAAAATTGATAGCAATAAAATTCGTTTTGAACAATTTAATTTCCTGTTACCTAATCATAAATGGCAATTTTTAAGTCAGAAGGCAAAAGATCATCGGCTAACTCCTTCCAGTATTATTTTAACAGCGTTTGCTGAAATTATTGGCTTATGGTCAAAACAATCTCACTTTTGTATGAATATAACGATGCTTAATCGACCTAATATTCATGCTCAAATTCATGATGTAATTGGAGATTTTACGACCATCAATCTGTTAGAAATACATGCAAAAAGAGATAGAGCATTTTATGAGCATGCGGCTGAAATACAACAGCAGCTATGGACAGACTTAGAGTATCGCGACTTTTCAGGAATTGAAGTATTGCGTGAATTAAAGCGACATCGTAATCGTGATGTTATTATACCGGTAGTATATACAAGTACATTAGGTGCAGACGCGAATAGTCATATGTCTGAAAATGAGCCTAAGTTGAAATTAGCATATAAAATTAGTCAAACACCTCAAGTATGGATTGATTGTCAAGTATCTGAACAACCGGATGGAATATTAATAAATTGGGATGTACGTGAAGGTATTTTTCCAAGTGGGCTAATCGATTCAGCCTTTCAATTTTTTGTAGATCACTTAACAAAACTTGCAACTAACGAAACAACATGGACAGAACGTCAATTATTAGGTTTACCTGAAGCAATGCAAAAGATTAGAAATGAAATAAATAAAACAACGATTGATTTACCTAAGGGGTTACTCTATGACAATGTGCTAGATGCTATTGCACAATATGCTAAAAATATAGCTATTTATGCAGATGGTAAATATTTTACATATGAGGAGCTCGGTCGTTATGTTTATGCCATTCAACAGGTATTGATTAATAAAGGTGTGCGGCAAGGAGATTTTGTAGCAATTGACTTACAGAAGGGTATTTGGCAAATTGCTGCTGTAATAGGAACATTAACAGCAGGTGGCGTGTATTTACCTTTAGATATTGAGCAACCGATTGCTCGTAAAAAAAATATTATAAGTGAATCACAAACCACTTTTATTTTAGGTCATGCTAGCCATAGTGATTTATACGAACAAGAATCTCTTTCCTTTATTGAAGTCGAGCAATTAAACACTGCTTTAGAAGCACAGTTAATTCCTGTACGTGTAGATGTAGAACAGCCAGCTTATATTATTCATACGTCTGGCAGTACAGGAAAAGCGAAAGGCGTTATTGTTAGTCATAGGGCAGTACTGAATACAATAATGGATATGAATCATCGTTTCCAAGTAACAGAGCATGATCGAGTTTTAGCAATTGCCAATTTAGCTTTTGATTTATCGGTATACGATATCTTTGGATTATTAAGTGTTGGTGGTAGCGTTATATTACCAGAGCATAAACGTCTTAAAGATCCAAAACATTGGTTGGAGCTTTTAACATCTCATCAAGCCACTATTTGGAATTCAGTACCAGCCCAATTGCAACTTCTTCATGCATACATGCAGGATACGACAACAACTCTTCATAAAAAATTACGTTTAGTATTTTTATCTGGAGATTGGATACCTGTTACATTACCAAAACAAATGGCACATTATTTTGAACAAGCGAAATTTATCAGCCTTGGTGGAGCAACAGAAGCAGCAATCTGGTCTATTTATTATCCAATAGATGTAAATACTACCTATAAGAACAGTATTCCTTATGGTAAGCCATTAGCAAATCAATATTTTTATTTGTTGAATAAGGAGCTAGAGTCATGCCCTGATTGGACAATTGGTGATTTATATATTGGGGGAGAGGGGCTTGCCACCGGCTACCTACAGGATGAAAAAAATACTACAGCGAAATTTATTGTCCATCCTTACACTGGAGAGCGTTTATATGCAACTGGAGATATAGGGAGATTCCTACCAGATGGTGTGATTGAGTTTTTAGGGAGAGAGGATACTCAAGTAAAAATTAATGGGCATCGCATTGAGTTAAGTGAAATTGAAAGTTCTATGCAACGTATGCAGCAGGTAGAGCATGCAGCGGTTATTGCAAGTAAAGATTTGGCAAGTAAAGAATTTAACATTTCAGCATTCGTGCAAGCAAGGAAAAATACAAATCAAATAAAAACATTGGTTTCTTCAGAAAGATTAACAACTGTAGTTAAAAACGCTGGAGATCAAGCGACCCATAATGTAGATCGAGAGTTATTTGCACAATGGTCTACAATTTCAAATTGGACAGCCGTACTAGATATTATGAAAACATTCCAAGACTTAGATATTTTTATAGATGATCGAGAATTTTCTATAAGTGAAATTCAGCAAATAGTCAAAGTACATCCATACTACCATCAGCTACTAAGAAGATGGCTGAATGTTTTATGTAAAGAAAATCTTATAAAGCAAAATCCAGCAACGTCAAACTATTATCTAGTCAATAAAGATTTACCACACAATGCATCAGAAATCTCTTGGCTAAAATGGAGAGACATTGAAGAAAAAATGCAGTATGGAAAAAAACTTGTGGATTACTTTGAAGATTCAAGTAAGCATCTTTTAGGTTTACTTCGCGGGGATATTGATTCATTAGATTTATTTTTCCCTAAAGGAAGCTTTGATATTGCTTTAGCGGCATATAAAGACAACCTAATTAGTCGTTCATTAAATCAAGTTACAATTCAAGCTGTCCATACAATTGTAGATGAATTTAGAAAGGCTTATCCAGAGAAAACGTTCCGAATTTTAGAGGTAGGAGCTGGCGTAGGCGGTGTAAGTTTAGAGTTAATACCAACATTAAATCATAAAAATGTAGAATATGTTTTTACAGATTTATCACAATTCTTTTTAAATGAAGCGCGAAAATCGTTTGAACCTTATAAGTGGGTTACATATGGTTTGTATGATATCAATCAATCCTATTGGTCTCAAGGAATTCAAGCATCTTCCTTTGATTTGATTTTATGTAATAATGTTTTACACAACGCTAAGAAAGCTCCACAAGTGTTACAAACCTTTAAGGAAATGACAGTTGAAGGAGGAGCGTTAATAGTAGCAGATACGACCGGGGAAAACTATTCACTTCTTACATCAATGGAATTTCATGCTGGTCTAAATGATTTTGAAGACTTTAGAAAAAACAATGATCAAGTATTTTTCAATTGTGAACAGTGGCATGAGTTATTTGCAGCAACAGAGGTGGAGATAGCCGGTGTATATCCTACAAAAAATGATCCATTATCCGCTGCAAATCAGGCAGTATTTGTCGGTCAATTTATAGGTGAACGTAAGAGACTTTATGCGAGTGAGGTTCAGCAACATTTAGAAAGACAACTACCAAAATATATGATACCAGTGCATATTGAAGTGCTTCGTGAACTACCGTTATCTGAAAACGGCAAAGTGGATCGAAGTACATTACAAAGTCGACTAGAAGCATCCAATCCATTTATTGCACAATCCGGTGAATCTCCGCAAGGTGACTTAGAGAAAAGAATTGCAGAAATTTGGGCGAAAGCACTAAATAGAGAAAGTATTTGGCGCAATGAAAACTTCTATCAAGCAGGTGGCGATTCATTACTAGTTGCACAAGTTGTGGCAGCAATGAGAGATACACTTTCAGAAGTGGAGCATTGGGAGTGGGATCAATTAATGGTAGAGATTTTACAAACACCGACGATTGCAGAAATTGCAGAAAAGATAAGTCACTCGCTTGAAAATCATCAAACAATGCAGGATGAAACTGCCTCAGATACGAAAACATCTTTCGTTATATTAGCTGAAGGAGAGGTTGGCGGAAAAATTAAAGTACTATTCCACGATGGAACGGGAACACTTACACCTTACAATCAATTGCTCCCTTATTTGATAGATGAACCTAACCGCAAAGACACGATAGCAGGATTTATTTTTGGTGATGAAGCAGATTATTTAGCCTATACACCTGAAACACTTATTCAAAATTTAGGGCAAAAATATGCGCAACAATTGTTAAAGCTAAACGCTTCAAACTTTGAATTAATAGGGTACTGTATGGGAGGGCTTATTGCTGTTGAAACGGCAAAGGTGTTACTTGCAGAAGGTGTTCAAGTTGAACCAGTCATTACAATAGATACTACGCCTTGTGATGCAAAGCTTCGAAATGATCTATTAATGGAAAGAACATTTGGTTTATTAATAGGCGCTGATCTTGTAAAAAGTGGTCACGATGTCGAGGATGAATTACTTAAAAAAGCACTACATGATTTAATCAAAAAAGAAGCGAATACCATTACAATTGAAGATTTATGTAATCTAACCGGAGAGTTTGCACCAATTGCACAATGTTATCAAAAGCTTTCTAGCAAGTCTCCTAAACAGAGATTAGTAGATTTATATACTACCGTTCCAGCTTTGCAAGGTGATATTTCAGCTTTTCAAAAGCAACGAATGGTAACGCTATATCAAATCTTCTGTCAAAGCTTTAAAGGTGTTGTATCGTATGGAACCGAGCCTTTCATGGGAGACGTAGTTGCATTTAGTTGTATTGATAAAATATCATCCTTTTTACCGGTAATTGGTACAAGAAACGAAGAATTTTGGAGAGATATTACATTTGGTCATTTAAATATCATTCCTATAAATGGTAATCATATTACGTGTTTGCAGGAGCCTAATGTGAAAGAGACTGCTCAATTACTGCTTAAAGGAGTAAGCCATGAACCATCAATTTAAAATAGGAATTATTGGCTACAATGGGGTTGTTGGACAAGCGGCTGTAAGATATTTAAAAGATAAATACCCATTACGCTGTGGGAGTAGAAGTGAGCATAAAGAACATTCTCAATTAGACAAATTTATGGAATATATGCAGGTAGATATATATGACCAAATAGCGCTAGAGACATTTTGTGCAGGTTGTACAATCGTGTTAAATTGTGCAGGCCCCTCGTATAGCATTATTGATAGAGTGGCTCAAGCTGCCATAAAAGCTGGGGCCCATTATGTCGATGCATTTGGGGCAGATTTGTTGGAGAAGAAATTTATACAACAGGAGCTAACAAATATAATGATTCTTTCAGCAGGAAGTTTTCCCGGTTTATCGGGGATTCTTCCTCGCCTATTAGCTCAAGAAGGATTTGACCAAATAGATAAAATAAGCGGCTATGCAGGAGGAGAAGAAGCATATAGTAAAGGCGCAGCAGCTGATATAATGCTTAGCTCCATCTATGGTTTTGGTACAGCGAATGCCTTTTATAAGGATGGAAAAATAGTACGTGATATAGCACATACAGAAAAAATAAAAGTGGAAATTAATGGTGAGGAAAATACTGTCTATGCTCAAAGGTATATAACAAATGAAACAATTCGCCTTGCAAAAAAGCTACATATAACTGAAGCACATTGGCATAATATTTATTCAAATAAAGCTGTTTTTTCATTATTACAACAAGCGTGTATACAATTAGCAATGAAAAATACGCCTGAACATTTACATCAAATTGTAGATGACCTGATGGAAAAACTTATCATTTTCCCTGTTCGACAAACATGGTACACACTCGTCATAGAGATGATTGGAAAATTTAAGGGACAATCGATACGACGACAAGCTCAATTACTTTGTCAAAATAGCTTTACGATTAGTGGAATTATTTGTGCGTTATCTGTAGAAGCCATTATAGAAGGGATAATTCAGGAAAATGGAGTTTATTGGGCTTGCGACATATTGAATCCAAGTAATGTTATGCGAGAATTGCATGAACAGTGTGTGATAGAAGATTTTATCATTACTTCACAGACAGAAAATCACCTAGACTTGGAGGAAGGGATATTATGAGGCCATTAAGAGTAGTCGTTTGTGGTACGAAGTTCGGTGCTTATTATTTGCAGGCAATCTTAAATTTACCATCTCTTTATAAGCTTGTAGGTATTTTATCTAAGGGTAGTAACCAGTCGCAAGAACTCGCCAATACATTGAATGTTCCACTTTACACAACTGTAGAAGATATAACAAATGAGCAGGTGGATGTTGCGTGTGTTGTTGTTAAATCAACGATCGTGGGTGGAGAAGGGACAAATATAGCACAAGCATTTTTAGAGAAAGGTATACATGTTATACAGGAGCATCCTGTTCATGAGGATGACTATGTAAAGCTAATTAAAAGTGCGAAAGTAGGTAATTGTAAATATCACTTAAATAGTTTTTATCCAAATGTCGATGCTGTACATTCCTTTATACAAACGGCGAAAACATTAAGAGAAGTTAGTGATATTATTTATTTAGAGGCGGCTTGTAGTATCCAAGTATTATTTCCAATGCTAGATATTATAGGGCAAGCCCTTGGTAGTTTACAATCCTGTATATTTGAACCAGTTAATGACCCTACAGAGCATAACCCTTTTTATATGCTATCTGGACAAATACGGGACACCCCTGTGACATTACGTGTTTTCAATCAAATGGATTTAGCTAATCCAGAAAGTAACATTTATTTATTGCACAGAGTGACTTTAGGAACGAATAGAGGAACATTGTATTTACCGGACACGCACGGTTCAGTGCATTGGATGCCATGTATGAGTTCGTCATTAAACGAATCGCCTATATTAAATAAGAGAATAGACAATAAATTTCTAAGCTATCCAGTAGAGGAGATTGTCTTTACTGCACAAAACAATAGCTTCGAAGATCACTATAAAAAAATATGGCCTAAAAGCGTTGAACGTTCTCTTCTAACATTTTATGAAGATATTTGGAATCGTTCTTACTTTAATCAAACAACACAATATTATTTAACAGCTTGTAAATTATGGAATGATATTGGCAGAAAAATAGGACCCTCTCAAAAAGTTTACATACGGGAACGAGAACCATTAAGAATGAAGGATATCAAGGAGGATGAAGAATGGTTGTGGTAGACGTTAAAAAGTGGTTTCCTTTTGTGGACGAGTTAGATTACGAAAATAGTAATAAGCTGTTCTGTTTCCATCATGCTGGAGGCAGTGCCGCCGCTTTTAGAAATTGGAAAACATGGGAGCAGAACTTAGCTGTATTTCCGATAGAGCTACCTGGTAAATCAACAAGAATAAAAGAACAGTATATTACAGATTATCTTCATGTGATGCCACAAATTGCAGAAGCAATTAACAGAGTAACAAACCAAACGCGAATATATTTTTATGGTCATAGCATGGGAGCTATTCTTGCTTTTAAAACAGCCTGTTTACTAGAAGAAAAATATAAGAAAAAAGTGAATTTATTAATAGTAGCAGGTCGCCATGCACCTCAAGATCATTTCCCTGATGACTATCAAACATATATGGATGATAGTGAATTAGTTAAAGAATTAATACGAGTAGGAGGTACTCCGAAAGAGTTATTGGAAAATAAAGAAGTTTTACAACATATTTTACCAATAGTGAAAAATGATTATCGTTTGAATGAGTCTTTTGATTATCGTAATGAATTATTTCATGGTCCGATTGTTGCTCATTGCGGAACTAATGATCCAGATGCGCCTGCAAGTAGTATGAAAAATTGGGGAAATGTCACGACAAATTCTTTTAATTTGAAAGAGTTTTCGGGAAGTCACTTTTTCCCATATGAAAATAAACAGGATTATTATAAGAGTTTGGAGCAGAACTGTATACAGAGTTCTTCTAAGATTTGTATTAAGTAAAAAAAATTTAAAATGAGGGTATCTTAAAATTAGAGATACCCCCGTTTTGTATTCATATAAAGTATTTATTGAACCTGTAAAAGCTGTAATATATCCTTACCAATTTGCCCAGGGTTTGTCTACATTTACCCATTTGACTACCTCAATATTTTTCTTAGTAAGCACACGTTTTTTGTTATAAAAATCGTTTCTTAAGTCTTTAAATAAACCATCTACAACATTTAAATAGACCTTCGACAGTTTTAAATTTTCAAGCGATGAATAGTCTTGTTGTAATGACCGAATGGCCATGTCTAATTTTATATAGTCGTATAAGATTGGTCGATCTTCGTGATTAATCATCAGTGTCCACCAGCTTTGCATCTTGTATATCATTAAATGCAATACGTTTTACTGATATATCTGTATCCAGTAATAGCTCCCTTTTGTGCGGATACATCCCTGTTACTAATCAGTTTTGTCATGCAAATGCTGATTATGCCACAGTGTAAGTGTAACTAGTTAATTTACTTTTTAAGGTATTATATTTACAGTAGCTTATTCAGCAAAAGTGCAGGATTATGGAATAAAGGTTTATATAGAATGGGGGAATACATTTGCGAGATCGAGGTTCAATAGTTTTGATTAAAGATAAAAAGGTAGGACTGATTAAGAGGGTTCGAGAAGGTTCAGTTTATTATGTGTTTCCTGGTGGAGGAATAGAAGATGGAGAGACACCTGAAGAAGGAGCTAAAAGAGAAGCGTTAGAGGAATTAGGTGTTACGGTTAAAGTTGGTAAGTGCATTGCAACAATCGAATTTAATGGAACTCAATATTTTTTTCTTGCTGAGATAATGCATGGCAATTTCGGCACAGGGAAAGGTGAAGAGTACACAGATAAGAAAAGACAACGTGGAACATATCTACCGATGTGGGTAGATATAAACCAGCTATCTTCTATTGACGTTAAACCAAAAGAATTAGCTATAAAAATACAATCGTTATTCAATTAACGGGTGCTTTGCTTCAAGATGGGATTCCACAGAGATTTCATCTTTTTTCTTATTCAACTAAACCAGCTAATAGTTTGTCAATAATTTTCTGTTAAAAGTTTAATAGGCATGTGCTATACTAAAAACCTTCCTAAAGTTTGTTTTTGGAAGGTTTTGTTTGATTTAGTTGTACTTACTTATCAAGCTAAATCTTGGTACGTAGTTCTATTTTTTAATAAGGCAAAAATCCAATGTAATAGTTTATTAATACAAGCTACTATCGCTACTTTAAAAGGTTTTCCTTCGTCACGTTTTTTATCATAAAACTCACGCAATTTCTTGTTTCGAGGAATGATTTTATCGTCTGTTTTAGTTTTCCTGCAATCTCGTATTGCACAACGAACAGCCATGAATGGGGCTAAAAGAGAATTAAAATGATGCAAATAAAGTATTCTAAAAAAGCACAACAAGATTTTGTTTATAGGTAAGAGCTTATGAAAAAGAATAGATAAAATTTGTAAGAATCCAAGCATAGAAATTATAAAAGACCTGAATTGGCGAATTTAATAATGAGCACTCTATAATCACATAAATAGTAAAAGGTGCTGCTCCATAGTCAAAAAACTACAGCGACAGCACCAAGTCATTTATTAGTGGAAATATTTATCGACACGTTGAAGTACTTCGTCAGCAGAAAGACCGTCAGCGTCAATAACAGGTCCTGCCATGATAGGATCGCTAATTCCCATAATATCTCTGTCTTGCCCAGTGATTACACAGGCATCACATTTTTTTGCATCTTCTTCAGTACGAAGTTGAATAACTTCATAACCTTTTGCCTTTAAAGCGTCTTCAACGTTCGTTAATGATTGTTCCACACCAATTATTTTAGACATTACTCTTCCACCTCCTATATGTAATGTGTCATATAGGCTTGCTAATTATTCACGTAATTCATTTTTTTGTTATACACATTTAAAATGGCGGGAAAATAGAGAAATTCATTTTCCATTGCAACGAAATGATATTAGCAATTATATATGCTGAATAGGAGAGATTTTAAATGAGAAGTCTAAAGATAAAAATAATTAGTATGTTATTTATTATCGCATTTATCTGGATGATTATGCTACATAATGCTGGACCATCCAAGCCTGTTGTTTTGACAGAGGGAAAAGAAGTACCAACAGTACAAGGCACATATTGTTGGAAAAATATTATAAATAATGAATGTGTTGATAAAATTTCACCGCCTGAAATTATTGCTAATAATAAAATTGTTCCGTTTTCTGTTTCACCACAAAGTGAAATTAAAATTAGTTTTAAGAAACCACCGATTGATGGGATAGAAGTAGACAAATGGTTGAGCAACGATGAGATTGAGCTAGTAAAGGTAAAAGATAATGTTTTCTCTGTACCGAAAGAGAAGGGGACTTATATATATAGTATTTCGGGAAGATGGGACAAAGGAGGTTCTTCTTATATTTTTGCTATAGAGGTAAAATGAATAGGGTGATTTTAAATTAATAAAAGACACATTGAAGGTTAATTTCCAATGTGTCTTTGAATAATAAATTACTTAATTATACGATTGATTGCATAAATTGGATAACTTGATCCTCTTGAATGGAATCAACAGCTATTTTATTTCGACTAATCTTTTGACATTTTGTACATTGATGGATAAGTTGAAAGCCTTTTTTTCCTGTATAATCGACTCCAATTGGTCTCATCAAACCTTTACAAGTACTCGCTCTGTCTCCAGGAACATGATCCATATGTTTTGAAAATAAACAGATTGGACAATGATTTCTGAAACTTCCGTTCGTTAATGGTTCAACCATCGTACTGCAATTTTCACATTGAAATGCTGTATTCTCATTTTTTCTACTCAATTGCTCTTCCTCCAATATATTATTTCAACATTGGAGAAAGGGTTCCGTTTTATTTTTCTACTATAGTAGTATCAGGCTTTTATAGGGAATGAACCAATTCACCGTCTTGTTCTTCAAAACGATTACTTCTAGTTCCTGCTTCACAAAGACTTATTTCATCCTTTGATCCGGACCACGATTGATTTTGTATATTTGTGCCAACCACTGTAAGACGGACCGCTCCATCTTCCACTAGTAGGTGTTCTCCTATAATCACTGACTTCGGCATTCGTCCCCTAACGAGCAATTGTTTTAAATAGATAAAATGTCAATTCATCACCCCTTATCATATAAGCATTCGTATTCACCATTTATAGGTTATCAAATTTATTGAATTGTTTAAATAGTTTATTTTTGCGACAAAGTTTACTTTGGATCTAAAAAAAGGGGAATCCGACCAATCATTTCAAATGATTGGTGAGACACCCCGTTTCCTTTACTTATTGAGGAAGATAGTCTTGGCCATTAACTGTTAGTTTAGAAGGTGAAATTAGAATTTCTTTATTTGCTTTGAAATATGGTTCTAAAATAATGTGAAATGCTTCCCAATTTTCTCTGATTTTTTCAGCTTCTTCTTTTTTATCAAGCTTAATAGCTTCTTCATAAAGCTGTTTTAATTGCTTGCTATCCGCTTCGCTAACTTTGAAGTCAAAGTCAGCCATGTATTCTTCAAATGGTTGAGGCTTAAAGAACTGATCAATGATTTCATAGAATTCATTCCATGTTTTTTCAGCTAACTCATCATTTTTAGCTTTTTCCGCTTTTTGAGCATCTTCATAAATAGTTTTTAGTTTTACTAAAGTTTCAGCAGGGATATCAAACTCTTTGCCTTCCATGTACTCTTCAAATGTTTGAGGTGGATAAAGTTCAGCAATATACGGTTCAAGGATTTTATGAAGTTCATCATATTTTCCGTATGCATTTTCCTCCTGACCATCTTTTTCAAGCTTTACCCATTCTTCATAAATAACTTTAAGCTGTTTTTTATCATTTTCTTCTATAACTATATTTTTTTCACTAAAACCTAAATTTTCTATATACTCTTCAAAAGGTATAGGTTGCCAATTTGCTATATAATATGGGTTAGTAATTTTACGCATGTCTCTAGAAATCTCGCTTATTTCCTCATATATCTTGTCTGCTTCTTCAAATGCTTTATTTTCCATTGCTTTAAAAGCTACTTTTTCCAGCTTCTTCACTTCATTAAACATTTTTTCTAGTTTTGTTAGCTCTTCATTTGTTACCTCTTTAGGCAAGTCTTTTTTATAAGCTTCGAATGTGTAGAAGTCTGAATAATACTCTACTACGCTACCTTCGACTGTGATTTCCTGTCCTTCTACTAAGTTCATTTTGTCTAGTTGTTCTTCAGAAAATTTATAGAAACTGATATAGTAGTTTTTACCGTCTCTATCTTTTAGATACATCCCATCATCACTGATGCTTTTAATCGTTCCTGTAACTTGTTGTTCGATTTGAACAGTAACACCATTTGTTGGTTCTACTGCAGTAGCTCCTGCTTGAAGTGGCGTCAAAACAGCCATTCCTATTGTTAATGCTGAGGCAATCATCCATGTTTTTTTAATCGGTTCTTTCATGATCATTTCTCCCTTTTATTTACTATGGAACTTAACATTTCCAATATTTAGACGGATTTCCAGTGGGAAAGGTTCGTTGTTTTTTTAAAATTTTAAAACAGTCCATGTTATTTAAATAAAACACCACATATTATTGGGAAAATCTTATAAATAATGAGTGCGTTGATAAAATTCTATCACCAGAAATTATTCTGTTTTCTGTTTCACCTCAAATTAAAATTAGATTTAAGAAACTACCTACCGAGGGGATAGAAGTAGAAAAATGGTTAAGCAGCGATGAAATTGAACAAGAATAAGATAATGTTTTCTCTGTTCCAAAAGAGAAGGGGACTTATATCGGAGGGTAGGCAAAAGGAAGTTCTTCTTATATTTTTTCTATAGAAGATTGCAGACTTTGGAAAAAATCTCGAAAAATTATTGTGGAATTAACAAAAAGAGGAATCCCAACAATCATCCTAAATGATTGTTGAGAAACCTCAATTCTTTTTCTTATTGTGGGGTATATTCTTGTCCGTTAATTATTACTTTAGAAGCAGAGAGTAGAATTTCTTTATTTGCTTTGAAATATGGTTCTAAAACATTATAAAATGCTTCCGATTTCTCTTCAATTTTTGCTTTGTCTTCTTTTTTATCTAGCTTTAAGATTTCTTCATAAAGCTGTTTTAATTGCTTGTTATCCTCTTCACTAACTTTGAATTCATAGTCAGCCATGAATTCTTCAAATGTTTGAGGCGTTGTGAATTGATCAATGATGTAATAAAAATCTTCCCATAGTTTTTCAGACAAATCAGCATTGTCATCTTTTTCTGCTTTTTGAGCGTTATCATAAATATTTTTTAGTTTTACTAAATCTTCAGCAGGGATATCTAATTCATATCTTTCCATGAATTCTTCAAATGTTGGAGTTGGGTAAAGTTTCTCTAAATATGGTTGAAGGGTTTTGTAAAATTCATCCATTTTTTCGTTAGCCTTTTCCTCTTGACCATCTTTTTCAAGTTTTACCCATTCTTCGTAAATACCTTTAAGCTGTTTATTATCATTTTCTTCAATGACTATATTTTTTTCACTAAATCCGAAATCTGCTATATACTCTTCAAATGTTTGAGGTTGCCACTTAGCTAATATATATGGTTTTGTGATTTTATCCATTTCTTTATAAATTTTATCAATTTCTTCAAATTTCTTTTCGACTTCTTCTTCTGTCATTTCATTTGACAATTCTTTTTGAAGCTTTTTCTTTTCATTAAACAATTTTTCTAATTTTGTTAGCTCATCTTTCGTTACCTCTTTAGGTAATTCTTTTTTATAAGCTTCGAATGTGTAGAAATCTGAATAATCCTCTGCTATGTTACCTTCAACTGTGATTTCCTGTCCTTCTACGAAGTTCATTTTTTCTAGTTGTTCATCAGAAAATTTATAGAAGCTGATATAGTAGTTTTTACCATCCCTACCTTTTAGATCAATCCCATCTCCGTAGATGTATTTAATCGTTCCTGTAACTTGTTGTTCGATTTGAACAGTAACACCATTTGTTGGATCTACTGCAGTAGCTCCTGCCTGAAGTGGTGTCAGAACAGCCATTCCTATTGTTAATGCTGAAGCAATCATCCAAGTTTTTTTAATCGGTTTTTTCATGATCATTTCTCCCTTTTATTTACTCTGGAAATTATAGTTTCCAATATTTAGACGGATTTCCAGTTAGAAAGGTTCATTCTTTTTTAAAAAAATTTAAAACATAGTTGTATAGCATTAGAGTTTGAGGAGTCTGATTTAATAAAGCACCAACAGTACAAAGTACATATTATTGGAGAAATTTTATAAACAAAGAATGTGTTGATAAAATTCTACCACCAGAAATTATGGCAAATAAAAAATTTGTTCCGTTTTTGTTTCTAGTGAAATTTAAGAAACTACCTATTGAGGGGATGTAAAAGTACAAGGTAATGTTTTCTCTGTTTCAAAAGAGCAGGGGACTTATATTGGAAGATGTGCAAAAGGAAGTTCTTCTTATATTTTTTCTGTAGCAATAAACTGATTGCAGTATGGTATAGACTTAGGAAAAAATCTCTAATATTATTGTAGAATTAACAAAAAGAGTAATCCCAACAATCATCTTAAATGATTATTGGGATTACTCGATTCTTTTACTTATTGTGGAAGATATTCTTGACCGTTAACTGTTAGTTTAGAAGGTGAAATTAGAATTTCTTTATTTGCTTTGAAATATGGTTCTAAAATAATGTGAAATGCTTCCCATTTCTCTTCAATTTTTGCTTTGTCTTCTTTTATATTTAGCTTTAAGATTTCTTCATAAAGCTGTTTTAATTGGTTGCTATCCGCTTCACTAACTTTGAATTCATAGTCGGCCATGTACTCTTCAAATGTTTGAGGCGTTATGAATTGATCAATGATGTAATAGAATTCCTCCCACAAATTTACAGACTCATCAGCATTGCCATCTTTTTCTGCTTTTTGAGCATTATCATAAATATTTTTTAGTTTTGCAAAATCTTCAGCAGGGATATCTAACTCAAATCTTTCGATAAACGCTTCAAATGTTGGAGTTGGATAAAGTTTATCAAAATACGATTGAAGGATTTTGTGAAACTCATTCATTTTTTCGTTAGCCTTTTCCTCTTGACTATCTTTTTCAAGCTTTACCCATTCTTCATAAAGAACTTTAAGCTGTTTATTATCATTTTCTTCTATAACTATATTTTTTTCACTAAAGCCGAAATTTTCTATATACTCTTCAAATGGTTCAGGTTGCCAAGTAGCTAAATAATATGGCTTAATAATTTTACCCATGTCTAAATAAATTTTATGCATTTCTTCATATATCTTTTCTGCCTCTTCAAACGCTTTATTTTCATCGGCTTTTTCAGCTTCTTTTTGCAGCTTCCTCGCTTCGTTAAACATTTCTTCTAATTTTGTTAACTCTTCATTTGTTACCTCTTTAGGCAATTCTTTTTTATAAACTTCGAATGTATAGAAGTCTGAAAAACCCTCTACTGCGCTGCCTTCAACTGTGATTTCCTGTCCTTCTACTAGGTTCATTTTTGCGATTTGTTCATCAGAAAATTTATAGAAGTTGATATAGTAGTTTTTACTGTCTCTACCTTTTAGATAAATCCCGTCATCACTGATTCCTTTAATCGTTCCTGTAACTTGTTGTTCGATTTGAACAGTAACACCATTTGTTGGTTCTACTTCAGTAGCCCCTGCTTGAAGTGGCGTCAGAACAGCCATTCCTATTGTTAGTGCTGAAGCAATCATCCAAGTTCTTTTAATCGGTTTTTTCATGATCATTTCTCCCTTTTATTTACTCTGGAACTCTCAGTTTCCAATATTTATACGGATTTCCAGTTAGAAAGTTTCGTTATTTTTCAAAAAATTTTAAAACATTTCATGTTAAGTACATAAATAGTTGTATAACATCCAAGTTTGAGCAGTCTGATTATATAAAGCACCAACAGTACAAGGTACATATGGTTGGGAAAATCTTATAAGTAATGAATGCGTTGATAAAATTCTACCACCAGAAATTATGGCTAATAAAAGAATTGTTCTGTTTTCGTTTTACCTCAAGTGGAATTAAAAATAGATTTAAGAAACTACCTATGGAGGGGATGTAAAAGTACAAAGTAATGTTTTCTCTGTTTCAAAAGAGAAGGGGACTTATATCGGACGATGGGCAAAAGTTAAAGGAAGTTCTTCTTGTATAAAAAATCTCTGAATATTATTGTGGAATTAACAAAAAGAGGAATCTCAATAATCATCTTAAATGATTGTTGGGACACCTCGATTCTTTTACTTATTGTGGAAGATAGTCTTGACCGTTAATTGTTACTTTAGAAGCTGAAATTAGAATTTCTTTATTTGCTTTAAAATAAGGGTCTAAAATTTTATTAAATGTTTCCCATTTCTCTTCAATTTTTACTTGTTCTTCTTTTTCATCTAGCTTTAAGATTTCATCATAAAGTTGTTTTAATTGCTTGTTATCCGCTTCACTGACTTCGAAATCAAAGTCAGCCATGTATTTTTCAAATGTTAGAGGCTTGATGAACGGATCAATGATTTCATAGAATTCATTCCATGTTTTTTCAGCTAATTCATCATTTTTAGCTTTTTCAGCTTTTTGAGCATCTTCATAAATAGTTTTTAGTTTTGCTAAAGTTTCTGTAGGGATATCAAACTCTTTACCTTCCATGTACTCTTCAAATGTTTGAGGTGGATAAAGGTCATCAATATATGGTTCTAGGATTTTATGAAGTTCATCATATTTTTCGTTAGCCTTTACCTCTTGACCATCTTTTTCAAGCTTGACCCATTCTTCATAAATAACTTTGAGCTGTTTTTTATCATTTTCTTCTATAACTATATTTTTTTCATTAAATCCGTAATTTTCTATATATTCTTCAAACGTTACAGGCTGCCAATTAGCTAATAGATATGGTTTTAAAATTTTATACATGTCTTCACTTATTTTCTTGATTTCTTCAAATTTCTTTTCAAACTCTTCTTCTGTCATTTCATTTGACAATTCTTTGTGTAATTTGATTTTTTCATTAAACAATTTTTCTAATTTTGTTAGCTCTTCTTCCGTTACTTCTTTAGGCAACACTCTTTTATAAACTTCAAATGTATAGAAGTCTGAATAATCCTCTACTAGATTTCCTTCTACAGTAATTTCATGTCCTTCAACTAAGTTCATGTTTGCTAATTGTTCTTCAGAAAATTTAATGAAACTGATATAGTAGTTTTTACCGTCTTTACCTTTTAGATTAATCCCGTCTCCGTTGATGTCTTTTATCGTTCCTGATATTTGTTGTTCGATTTGAACAGTAACACCATTTGTTGGTTCTACTGCTGTAGCTCCTGCTTGAAGTGGTGTTAGAACTGCCATACCTATTGTTAGTGCTGAAGCAATCATCCAAGTTCTTTTAATCGGTTTTTTCATGATCATTTCTCCCTTTTATTTACTCTAGAACTCTAGTTTCCAATATTTAGACGAATTACCAAATGAAAAGGTTCATCTTTTTTTGAAAAACTTAAAAAGTTTAAACATTTCATGTAAAGTGATTAAATAGTTGTATAACAATAAAGTTTGAGGCTTCAGAAGAATTAACGACAAGAAACTAAATTTGGTATGACGAAAATCTCGTATCTGGTGGTGTGAATATGGGAATCGCGGAAGTATTAACAATTGTATTTATAGTATTAAAGCTCACGGATGTTATTGCATGGTCTTGGTGGTTAGTGCTTTTGCCAGCGATCATATCTTTTAGCATTTACGGATTAATTTTGGTGATGAAGTTAGTAATGGTGATGATAGCGGTAGTGGCAGTGAAAAAACGAAAAAGTTGTAGAATGAAGTTTTAAATAAAGGGGATGCAAACTAATGATTCAAGCGGTGATTTTTGATTTAGATGGAACATTGTTAGATCGTGATAGTTCAGTTCGCTTATTTATTGAACAACAATACGAGCGATTAAAGCCGAATCTATCACACATTTTAAAAGAGAACTATGTTCAACGCTTTATTGAGCTAGATAATCATGGCTATGTATGGAAAGATAAGGTCTATCAACAATTAATCGAAGAATTTTCTATTAAGTTATCTCCAAAAGCAATGTTAGAGGATTACCTGCAGGAATTTAAGCATTGTTGTGTTCCATTTTTATACTTACATAGCATGTTGAACAATTTGAAGAAGCAAGGCTTAAAACTTGGTATGATTACAAATGGTTATGGGCAATTTCAATTAAATAATATACGAGCGTTAGGAATTGAAGATGTTTTTGATGTGATTCTTATCTCTGAATGGGAGGGCATCAAAAAACCGGATGCAGAAATATTTGATCGAGCGTTATCTAAGCTAGAAGTAACAGCTAATGAAAGTATTTACGTTGGGGATCATCCATTTAATGATGTGGAAGCTGCTAAAAAAGTAGGGATGACGACTATTTGGAAACGAAATGATGCATGGCAAAGTGTTGAAGCAAATTATATCATTGATAATTTAATAGAAATTCAAGATATTTTAAAGGTTTTACAAAGGACTTGAAAAGACTAAAACTCATATATCTTCTGATTTAGGAGAAAGTAAGGAAAATGAAATCAGGAGGTTAAAAATCAATTGAGGAAAATGAGTGTATGTCTTTTACTCCTTCTATATTTTCAAATAAATCAAGCGAAAGCAATTACTACTGATTTAGAAAAAATCTATTTAGAAGGTGGAGAGTATACAGAAGTTAATAAAGCAATTCAAGAAAGTGAAGCGGTTTTTAAACGTGATATACCTTTACCAACACGACTTCCACCTATTACTTTCACTCATGTTTTTGGATCATTTAATCATAAACATCCTCAACTATCCATCCGATATTTGGTAGAGGGTGCAGGTCGTACACATTATATAATAGAAATAACCGACAATGAATATGAACGTTCATTTCCAAAGGGTGCTAAGACAGTGAAATTACCTGATGGAAATGAGATGGTTTATTATAAAAGCTTAGATTTTGTCATTTTTAATATCGTGAAAAATGATTTTCAATACACTTTTATTGTTGATGAAGTCAGTGCAAATGCTATTACCGTTGATGGCATGGTGAAAATTATTAATTCTATGAGATAATGGGGAAGGCCAGTGATTCAAAATATTGAATACTGGCCTTTTTATATCTTTTAACTGCAAGGAACATTATTTAGTTGGAGCTCAACAAGAAATAACGAACGGGGGATTTTTAATTGAAATATTTCACTCGAAATTGGTATCGTGAAATGCAAGTCAATGGTTTTTTGACTTTCCCTGACTCTAAAGAAGATTGGGAAGAAAGTTTAAATTGGATAAACGAAGATGGGACAAGCTATATCGAAATGTTACAAGCAGAGTTGGAATGGCGAAAAGATGACTTATTAACATTACTTCCAGCACCATTTCATCCATATATTTTAGATGGCTCTCTAAAAACTAAATATCCATCTAAAGAATTACGAAGAATGGCTGAAGAGTGGAATAAAAATTATCAAAGTCGTAGTCACGATTTAAGTAAACGGTATATGGAACAATTTGAGGAAATAAAAGAGCAGCTCCCATCTCAAGTTCTTGAAATACATACAAAATCATTGCACGATGGAGAAGTATTATCTTTCTCTTCAACTGAATCTACAATTACGCTTACTATAGCTGGAACAAGTGTAGGTTGGTACGATACAAATGTAAGATTAACTTTTAGTGATATAGAGAAAAGTTCGATTCCAGAACAATTAGAAGGTTCTTGGTGGCTATATGATGAAATCTATAAAACTGAAACAGGGTTTGAATTACACGTATTATTTGACTGTCCACTTTGTGAATTAATGATACAGGCTAGGGAATTAAAGATTGAGACAGTATAAAAATAGTTTGTGATGAAATATACATAAGCAACGGAAGCATCTGTTACCAATAGATACACGCTATGTGAATTGGTTGATTGGAGCGGGGACTGAGTGACACCTTGGGGATTACAATAGAGGAATGAAGGCTAAAACCATCACGTCCTGTGATAACGCCTTCGTGACCAACATCGTGTTGACCTCATCGGACGCCCCCAGGAAGCTTTGCTCTGTGCGAAAGCGAAGCGTCAGCAACAAATGTTTTATCTGTGCGAAAGCGAAGCGTCAGCAACAACAAAGCACTCAGCCGGAACGGAAATAAACCACTCGTTGTGCAGAATAGTCATATTTTATTTAAATCTCATAGATAAATGTAAAACAGCTGAATTCATAGATTTCAGCTGTTTTTTGAGTATGTAAGATAGTAACAAATCCAGTACAATACCCTATAGTTCCATGGTTAAAGAAGTCTGCATTCATTTATTCGTTTGATATGTTTTAACTGCAGGTGGAACATAGGCTGCACATTTATCTAATAGTCCCACAACATCTTCATCTACAAGAAGGGCGTTTCGAGATTGGGCTTGTAAAAATTGTTCGTTTTGCATATGGTCAAATAACTCAATGAGTAAATCGTAATAATGATTGATATTTAAAATACCACAAGGCTTTTGTAGAAGGCCGATTTGATTCCAAGTGAATACTTCAAAAAATTCTTCTAACGTACCAGGGCCTCCAGGTAAAGCAATAAAGCCATCAGCTAGTTCCATCATTTTGCTTTTGCGCTCATGCATAGAATTGACGACAATTAGCTCAGTTAAATGTTTATGAGAAATTTCACGTTCCTCTAACAACGTCGGAATAACCCCAATCACCTTGCCACCTTCACGAAGAACCGTGTCTGCAACTGTTCCCATCACACCTACACTCGCTCCGCCATAAATTAAGGTAATATTACGTTTTGCTAATTCTTTTCCTAGAAAAATAGCTCCTTCTTTATATGCCTCAGAAGCACCGATGCTTGATCCGCAAAATACTGCAATACTATCCATCATTGTTCCTCCATATCTGATAAGTATCTTTCCGCATTAACGGGCAGTGAACTGTAAGCGGGGGGGTGAAAAAACCCCACTGATTCACGTTTCACTTTTATAGTATAATTTAATTTTGAGAGGAAAGAAATGGAGGAAATAGAAATGGAATTAAATGAGTTTCAAAAATGGCTAAAGGATTACTATGATACACGTGGTTGGTCTGATTTAAGTATTTTTACGCGTATTGGCTTCCTAGCTGAAGAAACTGGGGAAGTAGCAAGAGCCATACGAGCTTTAGAAATTGGTAGAGATAGACCAGATGAAAAGATTCAAACATATGAAGAAAATAAGCAAGAATTAGTAGAGGAGCTTGGAGACGTTTTAGGGAATATTATTGTTATCGCTAATAAATATGATATTTCACTGGAAGAAATTTTTTCCGCTCATAAGGAAAAGCTAATGGAGCGTTATGAAGCATAGAAATACATATGGAAGGGGGATTCATATGGATTATCAAGTTGAGATTTTATTAGAAAATCAGGATGACTTTACTACGTTTTTAAATGCAAAGATTAAAGAGTACAACGATGAACATTCACCGTATCATAAAGAGAGTAGACAAAAGGGTTCTGTTCGTCCGTTAAACCTAATCGTAACCGATGATCAACAGCAATGGATAGGCGGCATCACTGCTGAGGTATATTGGGGATGGGTAGAAATCAATAAGTTTTGGTTTAGTGAAGAATACCGTGGAAAAGGTATTGGTGGACAACTACTGGTGAAAGCTGAAGAAACAGCCAAGCAAATGGGCGCTACGAAGGCATTGCTAACTACATATGACTTTCAAGCACGTACGTTTTATGAAGCGAGGGGCTATGAGGTTGTAGGTGAAATAAAAGATTATCCGCCTGGAAGTAGCTACTATACTATGGTTAAACATCAACTTTAAGTTTAGAAAGGCTGTCTGATTAGCTCTTTGTGACAGCCTTTTGTTATATCCTGATTTATTCTCAAATCACAACGAATCAATCCAGTAGGCTAGTAGAACAAAGATGAGAAAATTAATTTTTGTTAATGTATTATAGCATTAGTAAGATTATGAGTTTGGAGCGAATATCAAATGAGAAAGTATACTTGTCCTTGTTGTGGTTATAAGACTCTTGCAGAAGGAACACTAGACAGTTATGAAATATGTAAAGTTTGCTATTGGGAAGATGATTTCGTACAGAATGAGGACCCAGACTTTGAAGGTGGAGCCAATGAAGTATCTTTGAAGCAAGCGCAAAGGAATTTCAAGATTTACGGAGCAAGTGAGGAAAGGTTTAAAGACAGCGTTGTAGAACCAAGCCTTGGAGGATACGAGAAAGATGAAAATTTTAAATCTCTCTAGAGTTTTTTAGGGGATACTATGCTTTCTTTCACTGACGAGGTGCAAGAGTTTTAAGATCAAGCTACCGAATTCAAAGGTAGCTTTTCTTATTGAGCGAACGGGGCAGTTTAGTTGTATAAGGAAAAACATAGTCTTTGTTGAAATTTATGCAATAATAAATATATTAAAACATAATTCAGGGAGGTTTTTATGCAAACTGCAATACCAGCTACTTCTATGTTTCTAATTATTGGATTGTTCATTTTAGTTCGTAGAATCCGTTCTATGTACAAACCAACCAAAGGCAGAGGAGGGCGATTAATTCTTCCTCTTCTATTTTTAACACCAGGATTTTCATTTTTTCTAAACGCTTCTGGGGACGTCACATACCTTCAATTATCTATAGCAATTTTTTTAGGAGTGGGTTTATCTATTCCTCTAATTTTATGGTCAGATTATGAAATACGAAATGATGGTTTAATTTATGCTAAGAAAAGTCCTGCTTTTATAATTACTTTCGCCCTTATAATTGCTTTACGTTATTATTTTCGACAACATATTTCTACTATCGAACCAGCTACACTCAATGTGCTAATTTTCTTACTTGCTATTTGTTATTTAATTCCTTGGAGAATAGCTTGCTATATCAAGTATAAAAAGGTTCTTAAACTAAAAAATACAGTCAGTTTTTAGAACTTCGTATATCTCTAACACCCTCCAAAATGAAACAAGAAGTATAAGTTTGTGAATAAATGTACTTAAACTAATAGGTGCTTTCGTATCATATGTTAATACAATGGGTAGTTTTCGAGAAAACGCTTACCTTTTATTGCTTTTGTAATAATCAACTGATAAGAGCTTAGTATAAAAAGGGTTATTCAGTAATAGCGTTAACATATAAATGAATATGGGGGCGAAAAAATGTTTAATAAAGACTCAGAGAAGAATAAAGGATCAAAGAAGAGATTTGAAGAAATCCTTACAGAAAATGGTGTGGCTAATGGAAACAGAATAATAGTAGATATAGAAACAGGAGTTCATTATTTATTTAGTTGGAGTGGATATGCGGGAGGAATTACCCCGTTATTGGATAAGGATGGAAAACCAATAATAAAACCAAATAATGAATAACATACTTTATCCTGTTCAACTATAGGGGCTTTAGTTAAATATTCGATATGCGAAATATAAAACATAAAAACAGAGTGGATTCTACACATCTTGTAGATTAACTCTGTTTTTATGTTTTATCAGCAACAATCTTTTAAAAATTTATAGCTAAAAGATGACTAAAAAAACGCCCTAATGTCAAACTTATAATAAAGGGGAGATTTAGCGTGTACTCGATATCAAACTTTAAATTACTTGTTGATAAGCAGACAGAAATTGATACTATTCATCAAAATTGTGACAATTTAATGCAGTCAACGGTAACGCCTAAAATGGATGCTGAAGTCAATACTTTGTTAGATGCCATTAATAAAAAACTAACCGAACAAGGCTTTACAATTACAGTGACATCTACTGGATTAATCGCAAAATATAGTGAAGCAGTTATTAATGTAGACAAGCATTCGAAAGATTTAGAGGAGTGCTTTTTTATTAATTTAAATAATTTTGCGGAGGATCAAGTTTCCATTGTTTTAGACGTTTCCGATACAATGATGCCGAAAATCTCGAATAATCTTGATGGCTATTCTGAGATAATCGAGCAAATGACTGATACTTTAAAGAACGCAAAAAGTCTCGAAAAAGCTTGTACTTCACCTAAGTTTATTTATAAAACGCAAAGCAATATTATTTTTCATTCTGCTGAAGAAGTAGTCAATTATTATTTTCAGTAAAGAAGCAGCCACCCTCATAGATATATAGGGTGGCCGTTACTGGAAGCGCTATTGATTATATATATTCCCGCTACAATATTTTAAACAATAAACTTTCTTCCGAATAATAACAGTATCATCGATAGGATGAAGAAATATAGTGGCATAATCGTCAATGAACCATTGTGCAGGAAACTCATTCCTGATGTTATTAAGCTTACAAGTAAGTAATAGCCTAAGCTGAAAATTGCGCCAGCTGTCCCGATAACGTCCTGTAAGTTGACAAGAGCAAGGCTTAAGCAATTAGGTAGAGCAATCCCTGATCCTAATAACGTTATAAAAATGGTCACTAAAATGCCCATTAGTAAGACAATATTAGGCAATGGTAAGGAACTAACGATTAGTAGTAATAAAGCGCCGACAGTCATCACAGAACAACCGAGATGAATTACTTTCTCCGGCTGATAGTTGCTGATGAGTCTTTTAGAAATCATGGCACCAATAATAGAGGCAAGCGCCACAATTATGCCAAGAAATCCATAAAGTCCTGGTGATAAATTGAAATGGTCAATAAAGATAAAGGGAGCTTCGGCATAGTAACTGAATAGCACACCATTTATCCCACCAATCAGCAATCCAAAGGCAAGTACCCGTGGAGATGAAATAATACGTTTTACAACTGGGAAAATAGCAATTCTTTTTCTCGTTGATTTATCTGTTGTTTCAGGAAGTCTAAAATAAGCGTAGATGAACAACAAAATACTCATCGCAACGAGTACAAAGAAAACAGCTCTAAAGCCAAATCCTTGATCAACCCAGCCACCAATTAGTGGCCCTACTGCAGGGGTAAAGGCAATCACCGCAGAAATTTGCGCAAACATAGCATGTCTTTGACTGCCAGATACGCTTTCTCGCAAAATGGTTTGCGTAATTATTGAGCCTGTCGCTGCCCCAAAAGCTTGTATAAATCTACTAACTAATAGAAAAGTAATAGTTTCTGCGTAAAAACACATGAAACTGCCAATACTATAAAAAATTAAACCGCCTAGCATGGCCGGTCTTCGTCCAATAAAATCAGAAAGCCATCCCCAACAAAAGACACCTATAGCAAACCCTATAAAATAAATACTTAAGGTTAACTGTACAGAGCGATTTGAAGCATTTAATGCATCTGAAATATCAGGTAGAGATGGTGTATAGATTGTCTCGCTAATCTGTGGAAAAGCTACAAGAACAATCATTAATAATAAAGATGGTGCTACATGTTTTTTCAACTTATTGCCCTCCTACAAGCAAAATCTACTTCTTTAGAAAAGAGTAGACGTAGCTAGGGAAACGGCGGGACCATTATAAGTATTCGTTCATAAGATGTCATTATTAATCACCTAAATATGCTTAAAGTAGGAGTGCATAGTCTAGCTTCTATTATAGAGATATTTGAAATTTTTTAAAGGGAAATATAGAAATATTTTCTATCACTTGCATACGTTAGGTCTTCATCAGAACGTGGGGTTGATTTCCGTTCCGGCTGGGCGCTTTGTTGTTGCTGACGCTTCGCTTTCGCGCAGAGCAGAGCTTCCTGGGGGCGTCCGATGAGCCGCTTCGCTGCGCTGCAGGGTCTCAGGCCAACACGATGTTGGTCACGAAGGCGTTATCACAGGACGTGATGGTTTTAGCCTTCGTTCCTCTGAATCGCTGATCCCCGAGGAGTCGCCCAGCCTCCACTGCAATCAACTTATTCACATTGCTACGTTTTAAATTGCACTTGTGCACAATAGAGTATATATATATAATGGAAACAAATGTTCTTGTGTGGGGAGAGGGAAGAATGACTACATTTAATCAATTACAGTTAGTATTATTCGATGCAAATGATATTTCGGGATTAATTGCACTTTCTGACTCTGTCGGGTGGGATTACGATGAATCTGAAATTAGAACGGTGATGATGTCAGGTAAAATATTTGGGCACAAAAATGCTGTGGGAAAAATTGTTTCAAGTGCTGCCATTATCACATATGATTCAAATTTAGCTTCGATAGGTATGGTCATTGTACATGAAAATTACAGAGGGCTTGGTTTAGGGAAATTAGCTACTCAAAAATGTATTGAAAGTGTTTCAGAGCATACAGAAATTATGCTCGTCGCAACGAAAGATGGTGAACCGATGTATGCGAAAATGGGCTTTACCACAGTAGATTATGTACATAAATATCTGATTGACAATTATGTCGGTGCCTATAACTTAACTTCTAATGATTATACGATTGAAAATTTTAACGAGCGTGATTTTGCTGATATTGTTAGCTTAGATGCTGCTGCCTTTGGAGATAAAAGAAGTAATTTTCTACGGAATAGGATAAAGCAATCAAAGCAATGTATTGTTGTGAAGGATTATGATGCAAATATTATAGGTTTTGGATTGTCTATTTTAGGGCCAATCAATCTAATTTTAGGTCCGATTATAGCACCTGATTCTAAAACAGCCAGTCTCATAATAAATATTTTAGCGAAAGATCATAATGGAAAATTAAGAATTGATGTACCATATGGTCATGCTGAATTTATACAATGGATAGAGCAAAGTGGCTTTACAGAGGCAAATAAACCTCCTGTTATGATTCTTCACGCCGAGAAAATGCCGATAAGAAATAATACGTTATATGCTATAGCAGCGCAAATTTTTGGATAACATCACTCAAACAAAATGAGCACACTTTCTATTTGGTGTGCTTTTTTGTTTTTAAAGGATTTTACTAGAAGTGTGGAGAATAGGTGATAGTAAAGGAGGAGAATCAATGTTTCCTAATTTAGAGACAGAAAGACTTATTTTAAGAGAACTGACGCAGGATGATGCGGAAAGTGTCTTTAATTGTTTTTCTAATGAAGAAGTCACTCGCTATTATGGCGTTGAGCCGTTTAAAGAGATACAGCAAGCAGAAAATTTAGTGAATTTATTTTCAAAGAACTTTGCTGGCAAAAGAGGGGTAAGATGGGGAATAGAAAGAAAGGAAACAAAGGGTATAATCGGCACAATTGGTTTTAACGCTTGGTCGCCTATCCATAGACGAGCAGAAATCGGTTATGAAATTCATCCTGATTATTGGAGAAATGGATATACTCAAGAAGCGGTTACCGAAATTGTGTCGTATGGCTTTGAACATATGGGGCTTACTCGTATAGGTGCTGTTGTATTTATAGAAAATGAAGCATCGAATAAGCTACTAACTAAAGTGGGTTTTCAAAATGAAGGAATTCTTCGAGATTATATGTATCAAAATGGCCAGGCGCATGATACATTTGTTTATTCCATCTTAAAAAATAGATAAACTCGACATTAACCTACAGAAATATATTTATTAGCATCAATGTATACCTTTTATTGGATAATAAATGATAACTAAGACATGGTTTTGTGCTTGCTTTTTTCGGTTATAGTGCTAGTAAAGGCTAGGGTTTTTATTAGTGGTGAAAAAGTAATAGTAAGGGGCTTTGTGAAATGGGAATACAATATAGCACAGCTTATTTTGAAAAATTGGATTTACTTGAAATTCTATATGCGGGGAAGGCAGCGTTAAAAGAAACGCTACCCACGCACAATGTCAGTAAAAATCATTTAGAACGCTTTGAACAAATAGAAGCGGCCATTGCTAAGCTAAATAAAGAAATTCGAATTCTTGAACTAAATATTATCCAGTCCGTAGATTCAAAATAAATTGAACAAAAAACTCATGCAAAAAATAATTGCATGAGTTTTTTGTATGGCTTCACTCGAATTTAAACTTCCCTTTTTTTCATATCAGAACTTAATCCTTCTGCTGAAACATCTTCTTCTATATAGGAACTACGTTTTACTACAGATAGAAGTAATACTAAAATACTTACAACAGCCATCCAGCATAATGTAACTGCTGCAGAGCTCCAAAGTTTTCCACTGAAGAAAAGAATCTCCTTTAATCCTTCAAACATAAAGCGGAATGGTAACCATGGATAAATCCAATCAGCGTAAAAACTAGGTAACATTTCTGGTGCAATTTGTAGAAGCGGTAAAACAAAGAACATTAAAAGCACGAAAATTGGTAAACTCGCAAATTGAATCCATGTAGTGATAGCTAGTATTAATAATATAAATGTTGCGCAAGTCAGTGATAAAAATAGAGCAACATGGTGAAAATCTGCAAACTCATAATCCAGCATCCAAGTGGAGTACCAAGTTAATAAATAGCCTCCAAATAAACCAATGATCATGGCAATCAATGCCTGAAATCCTCGGAATTTAAGTTGCTCCAATACAGAATTAAACTTGCGATTTCTACCCGTAAACCATAAAAGAATAGCACTGATTAAACTACTCATCCAAATAGGCTGGAAGAATGAAAGTGGTGCATTGCTTAATTTACCGGTTTCATGCACATTGACTATTTCACTTTGGATAGGCGTTGAATAAGTGCGTGCTTGATTAGCGTTTAACGGAATATTATTTTTTTCAGTAATAGCTAATAATTGGGCGCTGACATTGTCATTCATTTTTTCAACCATTGTAGATAAAGCTTGTGGAACCATAGTTGCAACGTTTGCATTTTTCCCTTGGTTTATATAAATTTTTAGCATTGCTGATGTAGGGGTTGGTGATTGGAATGAAGCGTACTTTTCAGAGAAATCTTTAGGGATATAAATAGCTCCATACAATTCTTGATTCGCTAATTTTTCTTTCATTTCTTGTTCATTTTTTATTACTACCCATTTAAACGGTGATTCCTTTGTTGCTTGTGAAATTTTTTGTATCATCTCGACAAAAGTTTGCCCCATGTTACCTTCATCCTCAAGAACAATACCGATTGGAAGATCTTTAGGTGATGAATGGGCACCAGGGATTTGTGTTGCTACAAAAATGAAGGATAATAAGAGTACAGCAACAAACGCTATACCGAAAAACTTATTTTCTTTCATGAAAATTCTCCTTTCAGATAATGTACATCGTGTTGATTATTTCTAAGTTTGATTATATACTCTAAAAAAATCACTTCCTATAATCAAAAGCAGCCAAAGTGTTCAATACTCAACATATAAATAAATGTGTTCATTAAAAGGGAGGAATGACTCCATGTCAAAAACAGATCGACGAATTATACGAACGAAAAATGAAATTAAACAAGCATTTTTCTCTTTGCTTTCTGAAAAGAACTTTGAAGCTATCACCGTTCGAGATATTACGGAGCGTGCCAATATTAATCGAGGAACTTTTTATCTACACTACGTGGATAAATACAATTTATTAGAACAGTACGAGAACGAAATTTTTGAAAAATTCAACGTCATTTTAGATGAAACTACAAATTTAGAGATGGATGTCAATCAGTTTTTAGATGAACGATTACCTGTAATGATCCGAATTTTACATGTGTTTTATGAAGAAGCTGATTTCTTAAAATTAATTTTAGGTCCAAATGGTGACCCTTTTTTTCATGAAAAAATGAGACAGTTTTTTGTGAGATATTTCAATGCTTATCTAGTAAATCGTATTGATAAAAGCAAATGGAGGTTTCCGATTGAATTAACATTAGCGTATAACTCAAATGCCCTATTAGGGGTTATTACGTACTGGTTGCAACACGATATGCAACAATCACCAGAGGAAATTGCTACAATGTTGGCTGAAACAATGATAAATGGACCTTTTGAAGCTAGTGGATTACGTTCAATTATTGAAAAAGATAGTGAGTAGGGGATAAATTTGTGAAGAAGTGCTGAAGAAGTATAGAAGGCTAGTAGTATGATGAATCTAAGTAACATTAAAAGCGAATGATATTTTCCATTGAGTTACAAAATTAGTTGTATGAAAAGTTAAATGGATAATCGTGTTATAATCGCGCTTAAAGAACTATTAATAATCATGGCGATGGGGGATCTTAAAATGAAAACAAAAAGAGTTGGCATTTTACTTTATGATTATGTAGATGTTTTAGATTTTACTGGCCCAGCAGAAGTACTAGCACTGACAACTAAGAATAAAGTCGAGGAAGCTCTTACTCTTTATAAAAAAGAATTATTACCTACGAAACCATTTGAAGTATTTACCATTTCGGAAACTGGGGAGCAAATTAAAACGCATTCAGGAATAAAAGTAGTACCTGACTTTAGTTTTGACAATAGTCCTGAATTAGATATTCTAATCATTCCAGGGGGACCTTTAAGAGCTGTGCAATCTATAATTAAAAACAATAAAATTCAAGAGTGGATTATCAAACATAAAAATAGTGAATACATATGCTCAGTTTGCACGGGTGCGTATATTTTAGGACATACTGGATTATTAAATGGCAAAAAAGCCACTACTCATCATTTAGCATTAAAAAATTTACAAGAAAAATACCCTGAGATTCAAGTAGTATCAGAAAGCAAAGTTATTCATGATAGTAACCTCATAACTTCTGGAGGTGTCTCATCAGGAATTAATATGGCTTTATATCTTGTTGAGCAAATTATGGGGAAATCTGTAGCGGAGCGAACAGCTAAAACTATTGAATTTGCACTTTAATATAACTGTGTCATCTAAACAAATGGCCAAGATTCACTTTTTAACTGTATCTCAATTGTTGCACTACAAACAATTTGGATACAGTTTATTTTTTTAAAAAGCAAAGTAAACACTCTCAAAATCATAACGGATACTTCTGTGATAAGAATAACTTATGAAAATTAATAATTAACATTGATTTCACTTATATACAAAATGGTTGTAAAATAATGTTAGCAAGAATATCCATAAAGATTGGCATAAAAAACAGAAAAGAGTGATGAAGATGGGCATTGATTTTCACAATAAAGACAATCAAACTACTTATACAACTCGACAAGCTGACCATTCGTGGATGGAAGCAATGAAAGAACTTGTCCCTATCATGAATACTTCTAAGGCTGCAGATATTGGCTGTGGCGGAGGCATTTACTCGAAAGCATTAGCAAATATGGGCGTACCTTCTGTAATAGGTGTGGATTTTTCACAGGCTATGCTCGTTGGGGCTAAAGAAAACTGTAAAGACTATCATACTATTACTTTCAAGCAAGGAAATGCATTGGCTACAGGCTTGGACAATGACAGCTTCCAGTTAGTACTGGAAAGAGCTTTAATTCATCATATCCGAGATTTAAAGGATTGTTTTCAAGAGGCATACAGAATTTTGGAGGATAAAGGGGTTTACATTATCCAAGACCGGACACCTGAAGATTGTTTATTAAAAGGTGATGACCACCATATTAGAGGCTATTTCTGTGAGCGTTTTCCAAAATTAAAGGAGCAAGAAATAAAACGCAGACATAGTAGTGAGCTAGTAGTTGAGACACTTAAGGCAATTGGGTTTAGCGAGATTAAAGAAGTAAAGCTATGGGAAACAAGAAATGTCTATGAACAGAAAGAGCAATTGTTAAAAGATTTACGGGAAAGAACAGGCAGAAGTATTTTGCACGAATTAGACGATGAAGAATTAAATGAATTAGTGAATTATATTGATAAGTCGATTTCAATTGAAGGTTCTATAGTTGAAAAGGACAGATGGACCATTTGGAAAGCTGTGAAATAATCAATTCTTTATAAAGTGTTGAGGGGAGTTATCCGTCGGTAGAGTGGTTCAATCCGTCAGTTAGGCATTTCTATCCCTCGATTCAATAAAAAGAAGCTCTCGTCGCTTTTCAAACGAGAGCTTTTAACTATTTATTTACCTACTAAAGCGAGAAGGTATTTATCTCGATCTGCTTCCTCCTGCATTTTATTATCGACCAGCATTGCACCGTTTCTCACATTTGTCATATCACGGTCAACTAAAAATTGAACATTCACTTTCGCGGCTTTATTATCGACAGGACATTCTCCTTTAAATTCTACAACGTCCTGCCTTTTTTGAGTTTCAAAATAAACCCAGTATGGATTTTGACAAGCGTTAGCAAAGCCCGATTCTATTGTTTTACTACTATTTTCGAATGAATAGTTTTTTACATATGTAATATATTCATTATCTGTAATGTCCTTTTGTGGACCGTAAAAATACCAGAACACCCCTAAAATTCCGATTGGCACAATCCACAGTATATTCCTTTTGCTTAATTTTCCCATATTGGAAGCCCCCTTTATAAAAATATTTTATCATCTTTATACTGATTTTTGCTAGTTTACTATAATATTTTCTAGTTTAGGATTTAATATTGTAGATAATGATTTTGGGGGAGATATGGATTTTTTCAGTTTCATCTGTGTTTTGTTGATGAATGGAAACTATGAGGCGTATGATGACGTCATGTATGAAAGGGTAAGCAAGTATTCAACTGGAAACAGCGCATATTTGAAAACTTTAATTTACTGAGAAATTAAAAGCAAGGAGATTTAAAAATGAATTATGAAGTATTTCAATGGATTAATGATTTAGCTGGTCGCTATCCTTTACTAGATAAAGGGATGATTTTCATCACTGATAGCGTTCCTTATGTCGTAATCGTATTTATGTTATTTTTATGGTTTACAGCAAACAAAGAAAAAAGGACAGAAAAACAATATACTGCTTTTTACATTGTCTTTACATGTTTACTTGGATTGGGTTTAAACGCACTCATTCACTTTGTCAACTATCATCCACGACCATTCATAACGTATAATGTTCATCAGTTAGTACCACATGCTGACGATTCTTCATTTGTAAGTGATCATTCAGTATTAGTATTCTCTTTAGCATGTACGTTGCTATTACGAAAAGACTCGTGGAAGTATCCTGTATTAGTATGGGCTATCCTAGTAGGGATTTCACGTATCTTCGTCGGAGTACATTATCCAGCCGACGTGATTGGAGGAGCCCTTCTGTCATTTGGGGCAAGCTTTGTCATTATCAAGTTCTCCAAAATATTGGAGCCGGTTGTACAAGTTCTGTTCAATATCTATAACAAACTAACGAAACATATCCCTTTTTTAGCGAAGTTCGGCCATAAAGATCTGAGTCATGGGAATAAATAATGCAAAGATGAAGAGTCGCATTTTAATGCGGCTCTTTATTTTGTTAACAAAAGAATAAATATAAAATCATATGTATCAATAAATAAAGGTTTTAATTTCAATGCGAATTGGCACTATCATACATTCTGCAATTTGTAGGACAGTTCTTCCTTTTTCATTAAATATGATCCGCTACTATGGCTCTGTTAAATGAAACTATTGATATTTGAAACCTACCTGAAATCTTAGTATAATTAGTCGGAATATTGGTACTTTTAGGTTTGTAGAGGGAGGGTTGCTTAAGTATGAGGTGGAAGACATTAAAATCAGAGTTTTTATATAAGAGTGAATTTGGTAATTTAAGAAAAGATAGATGTCAACTTCCTAATGGCTTAGTCATTGAAAATTACCATGTAAATGAATACAGTGATTGGGTTAATGCGGTAGTTATTACAAAAGATAAAAAGCTTGTTTTAGTTAAACAATACAGATATGCAGCTAACGGAATTTTTCTAGAGATACCTTCAGGCAAAATAGAAGAATGGGAGACTAATCAAGAAGGAATTCTGAGAGAAGTTAAAGAGGAAACTGGATATATTTCTAAAATAAAACCGATTTTATTAGGAGAATATTTCGTGAATCCCGCTACACAGAATAATAAAGTTATAACGTATCTTATCTTAGATGCATATAAGGCATATGAGCAAGATTTAGATGATACTGAAAATATTGAAGTTAATTTAATTGGTTTTGATAGTTTTGAAAGCTTGTTTAAAAACAAGAAAATTCTAACTCAAATGTTTTCAATAAGTGCTTACTACATGGCTAAAGACTATATGCGAACAAATAGACTTATTAAATATTGATATGGTTCCCCTATGGTAGACAGAAAAGAAAGTAAATTAATCTGTCTATTATATGGGATTGTTTATGGCACATTTTGAACAGGAACTCAAGGACTATATTCACTATTACAATCACAAACGAATGAAGAGAAAATTAAAAGACCTAAGCCCGGTGGTTACCTCTCAGGTCTTAGAAGATGCTTAACTAAATATGTCTAACTTTATTGGGTCAGATTATATTTTTACCAGTTTTTTAAAAGTCTCAAAATCTAACTTTTAATTGGTACCCATAATTCAACTTCGCATTCATTGGATTTCCATTCAAAAGTACTTCAAGAATTTCTTTTTCGCTATATTTCGATACATTGTATTTATTTGTAAAAATCTCATTTTCAAGTTTATCAAATAAGAGCCTTGAAATTCCATCATTTGTAGTAAGTACTACATAAGATTGTGAAGATATTTCTAAGTGAAGGGATTTTTTTATTTGTGCAATTGTACATAAAAAATATTGCACTTTTATTTTAATAACTTAACTTTCGAACTCAAAAAAAATGTATCTGGTACTAACTTAAAAGATCAGATGCAATTTTTTTATTAGTGTTCTTCTTGAGCCAACATGTGCAATTATTGAAGATACAATGAACTGTTCCGGAAGTTGTAGCTTTAGAAGGGGATACCGCCAACATTTAAAGATTTTAGTAAGTGATATTTTAAATTGTTTAAAGTAAAATAGTAGTAAGGTATTTCATAATAAACTCAACTAATCTGATTAGTTGAGTTTTATGTTTATATATTAAAAAGTTACTAAAATATTTTAAAGAAGATGTGATGATTAATGGGGAAAATCGCCATTTTGGCAGAGAAACCATCTCAAGCAAGAGCTTATGCTGATGCATTTAAAATTAAACAAAAAGAGAAAATATTTATTGAATTGGAACCTTGTTCTACTTTTCCTGAAGGTGCAGTAATTACCTGGGCAGTTGGTCATCTTGTTGAATTAAAGGAACCAAAAGAATATCAAAAGGAATGGGAGAAATGGTCGCTTGGATCATTACCTATCATTCCACAAAAATTTGAAGATAAAGTTGTCTCTAAAATGTATTCACAATTTAATGCAGTAAAAAAAATCTTTAGTGATCCGCAAGTAACAATGATTTATAACTGCTGTGATAGTGAACGTGAAGGTTCAAATATCTTCTACTCACTTTTAAAAATGACAAAAGTAAATAAGCCTGTTAAACGATTATGGATCAATTCATTAGAAGTTGAGGAAATTCGAAAAGGTTTTAATAATATGCAAAGTAATGAGCGTGATCTGCTCATGTACCAAGAAGCAAAAACACGTCAAATTAGCGATTGGTTAGTAGGCATGAACTGTAGTCGCCTATATACGCTACTTTTACAAAAAAAAGGCTTTAAGGGTAGTATCTCCATCGGACGTGTGCAATCGCCAACCGTATATTTAATTTATAAAAGACAACAGGAAATTGAACATTTTAAGCCTGAAAATTTTTATGAAATTGAAGGGATCTTTAAAGCACAAAATGGTGTATATAAAGGGAAGGCAAAGTTAAAAACAAAAGAGCGTGCAGAGGCTGTGCAATTATTGCAACAACATGGGGTTGAACCGATGGATACAGGTCTAATTACGAGTGTAACGAACAAAACGAAGCGTATTGCACCACCCAAACTACATGCGTTATCAACATTACAAGCCAACGCCAATAAACGTTGGAAATACAGCCCGTCGCATGTGTTGAAACTTACGCAATCACTTTATGAGAAAAAGCTCGTTTCTTACCCACGTACCGATTCACACCTCATTACACATAATGAGTTTGCCTATTTAAATGAATCATTGGCAAAATATCAGCAGCTCGTTGGAAAGCCATTTAATGCGATTAATCGCGGGAATAACAAACGCTATGTCGACAGTGCCAACGTTGGGGAGCACTATGCTATTATTCCAACGAAAAAAGTGCCAACAGAAAAAGCGTTACAATCAATGAATGCTGATGAAAGAAATATTTATTTCGAAATAGTCAATACGACACTCGCCATGTTTCACCAAGATTATGAATACGATGAAAAAACGATTATAACGAATGTCAAAAATTTAGAGTTTAAAACGGTAGGGAAAACAGAACTTGTAAAAGGTTGGAAAGAATTGTTTTTAAGTGAAAAAGGGATGCAAGAGCGTGAGGAATCGTTACCTGTTGTTTTCCAAGATGAAATGGTACAAAGTAAGGTTTCTATTCTAGAAGGCACAACTACGCCTCCTAAGCCTTATACAGAAGGGCAACTCATTACGATGATGAAAACATGTGGTAAATCAGTTGAGGATGAAGAAGAAATCGAGGTGCTGAAATCGATTGAAGGTATTGGTACAGAAGCAACTCGAAGTGGCATTATAGAGACCATTAAAAAGCATGGATTTATTGAAGTACGAAAAAACATAGTGAGCGTTTTGCCGAAAGGGGAGCTTTTATGTCGGGCTATCGAAGGGACATTACTTTCAAGTCCATCTATGACTGCAAAATGGGAAATTTACTTAAATAAAATTGGTCGTGGAGAAGGCTCTGCAAAACATTTTATTGAAAGCATAGGCAAGTTTATTACTCAATTAATAGCGGAGGTACCTAAACAATTAGAGTCACTTTCAATTGAAGCTGAGCAGTTTAAACCAGCTGCTGTGAAAGATATTGTGCCATGTCCGACATGCAAAGTAGGAAAAATAGGTTTGCGTAAAAGTTTTTACGGTTGTTCGAATTATAAAAATGGTTGTAAGCAAACGTTCCCAGAAAGGTTACTAGGAAAAAAACTAACTGAAAAGAACATTAATGATTTATGTAAGATTGGTAAAACAGCTGTGGTTAAAGGGTTTAAGTCAAAGAATGGTAAACAATTTAATGCGTCACTTCGTTTGGTAGAAGGAAAAATTGAATTTGAGTTTAATGAAAAGTAATTGCGGATGAGATTTTTTTCACCGTCAATGCCGTTCAGACGATTAAAAATAGTGAAGATGTGACACTCAGCAAAGTAACACGAGCGAAGAAGAAATTTGAAGTAGTAGGGAAATGCCCATTATGTGGTCATAGCGTGATCGAAGGACAAAAAGGCTTCGGCTGCAGTAACTGGGAAAAGGGCTGTAAATTTGTCATCTGGAAAAACGATGAATTTTTAGCCGCGAAGAAGAAGAAGCCTACCAAAACAATGGTTAAGAAATTGCTAGCCGATGGAACGGTATTGGTAAAAGGCTTAACAAGTAAAAAAGGTTCTAAATTCGATGCTCAATTAAAATATGAAAAAAATACTGACAACGAATATTTTAGTTGGAAGATGGAATTTGAAAAAAAGGATTAAAATTAAGCATTTATGAATCTTGTTGAATTAATTCTCACTACCCTAAACAATTATTTTATGAAATGAAGGTTATCTCAACCTAATGACTTCCAAGTAGAAAAGAAAATCCTTTGTATTTTTATAATTTCCATTTATAAAAATAGATAACCAAAATAGAATGAAAGATTTGTTAGTAGATCATGTAGAGTGTTGCCCTCACTGATATTGAATATCGAGACTAATAGCGTACTATGAGGAATTTGTATAGTAAGGTAAGATAAATTATTGTCTAAATTTATTTTATTTTTCCAATAGTAATTAATGTTTAACAGTTCTATTTTCTGGCTATTAATCTCTCGTTTATTACTATTTTTACTTTAATGTAATATATAATGTAATTGCTATCTGGAAAATATTCTGATATTGTTCCTCTTATAACTTAATAATTTTTGTTGGTGCGAATGACATTGTTCGTTTGCTTAAAAGGGAAATCGGTGCAAATCCGATGCTGTCCCGCAACTGTAATGGAGAGTCTATACAATATGTCACTGTAGCGAGCTATGGGAAGGCGTATAGATGATGAACCTAAGCCAGGAGACCTGCCAATAAAAGCAACAAACTTACATAGAACCACGAGGATGGTTGTAGTGACTGGGAAGAGACGCCCTTTATTTAACTATGACATCCTCTTGTAGACAAGGGGATTTTTTTATGCCCTTTGCTTTAAGAGAGGAGAGCGTTTTGAAGAATCCAACAACTAGAAAAATCAACCTACTCTTATTAGTGTTGACTGGTGTCGTTCTAATATCCTTGACGTTAGCGATAATGGTAGGCTCTGTGTCTATAACACCTAGTATTGTATGGCGCATTATTTTATCGCATATCCCGTTCAATCCACTTGGCATTACAGAAGATTGGAGTCGTTCGCAGGAAATCATCATCTGGCAAATTCGTACTCCCCGCGTAGTACTTGCCATAATAGTCGGAGCGGGTCTTGCAATTTCGGGAGCTGCTATTCAAGCTTTAGTTCGCAACTCAATCGCAGACCCCTATATTTTAGGTGTATCTTCCGGTGCATCTGTCGGGGCGACGTCTGTTATTTTACTGGGCGCTTTTTCATTTTTAGGTATGTATGCGCTATCACTTGCGGCTTTTATAGGTGCGACGATTGCAGTACTAATCGTGTTTTTCTTAGCACGAGTTGAGGGGCGAATTTCAGTTATTCGATTATTATTAGCCGGAATTGCCGTGTCACTAGTTTTGTCAGCAATGACGAATTTTATGCTGATGATGGCGAAAGAAGAGGGCGGTATAAAGGCAGTGATGTATTGGATGATGGGAAGTCTGGCTGGAGCGAAATGGGTAAATTTAATGATTCCGTTCGTTGTTTTAACGGTCGTCTACGTAATTTTACGTCTTCATGCACGTCATTTGAATTTACTTTTACTAGGCGAAGAATCTGCTGTTACGCTGGGGATTAATTTAGAGAAATTTCGATTGCTACTAATTCTATTAATTTCCCTATTAACAGGTGTCCTTGTTGCTGTAAGTGGTGCAATTGGCTTTATAGGACTGATTATTCCACATATCGTACGCATGATTGTCGGCTCAAATTATAAGTTTGTACTGCCAGTCAGTGCATTAATTGGTGCGATATTTTTAATATGGGCTGATGCAGCTGCGCGTATTGTGATTGCACCTGAGGAAATGCCGATTGGAATTATTACTGCTTTATGCGGATGCCCATTTTTTATATGGATGTTGCGTAAGCAAATGTATTCTTTCGGGGAGGAAAATTAGATGGTATACGTAGCAAAGAACCTTACTTTTGCCGTGCAGCAGGTGAAAATATTAAACAATGTTTCTGTACATATTCAAGAACGCGAGTTTGTGGGCATAATTGGACCTAATGGCAGTGGGAAATCGACCCTATTAAAAAATATGTATCGTATGCTACAACCTCAAGAGGGAGAAGTATTTTTATTTAATGAAAATATTTACAAGCAATCTTCAAAGGAGATAGCAAAGCAACTAGCCGTCGTAGGGCAGGAAACACCAGTGCTTTTTGAGTTTACTGTTAAGGATCTTGTTGCAATGGGACGTACACCGCATAAAAGGCTTATGGAAGTGGATACAAAAGAAGATCTAGCTATTGTCGAGGAATCGATGCAGCAAGCAGGCGTACTGCATTTAAGTGAACGTACTTTTAGTTCATTATCTGGTGGTGAGAAAAAACGAGTCGTTGTTGCAAGGGCTTTGGCGCAACAGGCTAAGGTTATGGCATTAGATGAGCCAACGAATCATTTAGATATTCAGCATCAACTCCAGCTTATGGATTTAATACAGAGCTTGCCGATTACGGTCATTGTAGCCTTGCATGATTTAAATATTGCAGCAACTTATTGCGATAAAATTTATGTTTTAAAGGACGGAGAAATTGCGGCGTATGGAACTCCGTTTGATGTATTAACACCCTCATTGCTACAAAAGGTGTTTGGTGTACATGCAGAAGTTAATGTACATCCTGTCACGAAAAAGCCGCATATTTATTATATATCTGAGCAATTTTTATAGTTAGTTTAAGAGACTTAGATTTCTTTCAATATATTTTTTAGAAAAAAGGAGAAGTAGACATGAAGACATTAAAAAGCGTATGGCTTGTTCTTGCAATCGCAATGCTAAGTATTTTAGCGGCTTGTGGTAACGAGGAAAAACAGGATTCAGCATCGCAAAGTGAACAAGTAGAACCAGCAAAAGCAGGAGCAACGGAAGTAACGATTGACAATAACGATACGACACAAGTCTATTCGCAAGCACCTAAAAAAGCAATTAGCTTAAATCAGCATGTGACAGAGATTATGCTAGCGTTAGGCTTAGAGGATTCAATGGTCGGAACAGCATATTTAGATGATGCAATTTATCCACCGTTACAGGCAGCTTATGATAAAGTTCCGGTACTAGCTGAGCAATACCCAACAAAGGAACAAGTGATTGATGCAGGAGCAGATTTTTTATATGCAGGCTGGAAAAGCGGGTTTAGTGAGAAGGGTGTTGGAACACCAGAAGAACTAGAAGCACTTGGCATCCACACTTATTTACATACATCTTCAAGCATTAAAAATCCTAAGTTAGAGGATATTTTCGGCGATATTCGTAACATCGCCAAGATATTCCATGTGGAAGAGCGTGGAGAAAAGTTAATTGAGCAAATGACAAAAGATGTAGAGGATATTCGTACGAAGCTTCCGCAAGAGGAGGGGAATTTACGTATTCTTGTATTTGATAGTGGTGAGAAAGAAGTTTTCACTGCTGCCCAAAACTTCATGAATGAACTTGTGACAGTAGCAGGTGGAAAAAATATTTTTGGGGATGTTGAGTCTGGCTGGACAACCGTTTCAAAAGAAGATGTAGTTGAGCGCAACCCGGAAGTTATCGTTGTAATTGACTATGGTTCAACTACTGCTGAAGAAAAAATTAATTTCCTAAAAAATGATCCGGCACTAAAAGAAACGGAAGCGGTATTAAACAAACGTTTCGTTATTTTACCACTATCAGCAGCGTCTGAAGGTGTTCGTGCGGCTGAAGCAATACAAATTTTGGCACAAGGATTTTATCCAGAAAGCTTTCAATAAAGAAGAGGAGCTAGCCATGTGCTAGCTTTTTTTATAGGAGGAGGGTAAAAATGACTATAAATGCTTTTAGCCATAATATTCCTGAAAAAACATTTGCTAAGTTAAACATAGAAGGTGAATTTACGCGTCTTGCTGTGAGTCCTGGCATTATCAACAAACATTATACACCAGCACAATTTCAAACAATCGCAGAGGTAGTCGGAGTGAGTGGCGCTATTAAATATTCTGCATCCTACAGTATACTACTATCTGTACCGACAATAGAATTAACGACTGCCAAAAGGAAGTTGGAAAAGGCGGGCTTATATATTGCAAAGCAAGGACAGATTGTAACTATGAAGGCTTGTGATTTTTGTGATGGCGATAAAATGGAGGCAGCACAGATTACAGAGGAGCTGTATCAGCAGCTTGAAGGCTTGGAAGTACCAAGCAGGATTCGCATTAATATGAATGGCTGTGCATCAGCTTGCTATAATGCCGTATATGATGATATTGGGCTTGTATATCAGAAAGATAGCTTTGATGTGTATTTAGGGGCTGTTCCGATGGGTAAAAACGCACAGGCAGGGGAGCTTTTTGTGAAGAAAGTGTCTGTACAGCATATCGAAAATCTTTTACAGGAAATAATTAGGGTCTATAAAGAACTTGCTCGCCAAAAAGAACCATTTTATAAGTTTTACAAGAGAACAAAAGCAGCAGACTACTGGCAAACGATAAAAAATTACCCAGGTAGAGTGATTGTAGATTGATTTACAACTAAAATTGTAGAAGGAGATATGTGATGACTACTATTAGAGAAATTGGAAGCTTATGTGTTACTGATAGAGATGGTTACATTATTAACCATTCAGACTGGAATAAAATCAACCCAATTTTTCTTCCTGTGATATACGATGTGGTTAATACGTATTCCACTCATCTTCAAGATGACTTACATAGTGTATACATAAGAGGATCTATTCCAAAAGGGATAGGTATTGAAGGCGTAGCTGACTTAGACACAATAGCGGTTACAAAACAAAACCCTAATAAACTGCAGTTAAAGCGGATAAAAGAAGTGGAACAAGAATTAAATCAAAAACATACTTGTGTAGATGGTATTGAACTAAGTTTTTACGGCATAGAAGATATTTTAAATTCGTCATCTTTTTCAATAATTAGTTTCATACTTAAAACCCATGGAATATGTGTGTTTGGAGAAGATTTGATACCTCAATTACCAAGATATAAAGCTGACGAAGCTTTAGCAAATGACCACCTTATTCATTTGCAAGGTCAAATTAAAAATGCCTGTGATGATCTTCAAGATAATTCTGATATAGAGGATATTAAAGATTGTTGCAAGTGGATTATGAAAATTATTGTAAGAGCAGGACTTGGACTTGTCATAACTAAAGCAAACACATATACAAGGGATTTATATCCTGCTTATAAATTGTTTTCGGAATATTTCCCTGAAAAGGAAAGGGACATGAAAAAAGCACTTGAATATGCCATAACACCCATAATAGATACAAACTTATTGTTATCGTTTTTAAATGAATTTGGAACGTGGATGGTTAGTGAAGCTGAAAAATGGCTAAAATCCTATAACCCTAATAGAGAATTAAACATGAAAATATAATCTAATTAATAACTTGCGAAATTCGAATTTGGAATTAGCTTTGTTTTAGCCTATATTATTACGTTATAACAGACGGAATTGATTCCACATACAGAAAAAGGTAATCCTATCTTAGTCATGTCTAATATGGGATTACCTTTTATTTTGAAGCATTTTTAGATTTTAGGTCAATCGTATACTGCAAATAAAGTTTGATCATTTTCTATTTATGTTGCTCTACAATTGCGCCCAATCATATATTATTATTTATTGATTTGTCTTTAAATTCTTTCCAATATACTGGACAATCTTGCGAAGTTCAGTAGATGATGGGCGTCCAAATGGACTTGTTTGTTTTTGTTGATAAAGTAGTTGTCCATTTTCATCAACTAGGAAATAAGCTGGCTCTCCATGCGTACCATGATCCTCATAGGGTGCTTCTTCTCCGTGATAAAACACATCATATGCTTTTAATGTTTTTAACTCTTCATCTGCTAAGACGGTAAAGGTAAGATTGTGCTCATCAACCATTTTCTTTAAATTTTCCAATTGATCCGTTGAGATTGTAATTAGATGTACATTCTTGTCTTCAAAATAACTTTTGTTTTCTTCAAGCTCTTTTAAGTCATGAAGACAAACAGGGCACCATGATCCTCTGAAAAAGATAATGAGATGCCAACTTTTATGCTGGTTTTGATGAGATACAAAAGAGAATTCTTCGCCGTTGACTGCTGGAAGAGTAAAATTGGGTACTTTGTCACCCAAATTAAATGTAGACATACTTATCCTCCTGAAAATTGTAAATTCTTATTGAGCTCTAGTACGGATTTGGAACTCCTTTATATTCTTTCCTTTTCTAAATTAGATATGTAAAATTTAAGGCCTAACTAAACTGCACAAAAACCGTTTCTTCCAACAAATTCCGAGCTGTAATTTTTTTCGTATTCAGGCTTAGAAAAGTGAAATGAACATTATTATTTGTCATTTCTTAGCATACTTTATTTCAAAGCAACACCACTTATTTTCATAACTAAAAAGTGGTTTTGCTTTTTTGTTGAATTTTTTGCAGTCAATATGGCAAACTGAATACGGAGATAAATCTGAACATGATCCATCTTTCACCTAATGGCATAAGCGTCTTACGAATAAATTGTTAAGTACGCCATGCTACATATGGGGGACACTATAACTTGTTTTATATACTAAAGTTAGCAGGCTAACAGTTCGGAGGTAGAAAATTGAGCAAAAGGAGATCAGTTGGGTTAGAGTTGCGTACATTGTCACTCTTAATGAGAAGACAATTGGATCAAACTATATGTACTATGCAAACGGAAAGAGATAACCTTACTGCCATGCATGGTTGGACGATTGGTTATCTTTACAAAAATCAAGATACAGATGTGTTTCAAAAAGATTTTGAACGAGAATTTTCTATTCGCAAATCAACAGCGTCTAGAATACTGAAATCTATGGAAAGTAATGGATTGATTACTAGGCAAACTGTTCCTTATGATTCAAGACTCAAAAAAATTGTCTTAACAGAAGATGCGTTGAAAATACATGATAGTATCATGACACGTAGAGTAATGCTTGAACAACAATTACTAACAGGTATCCCGGAAGAGAAACTTGAAGTTTTTTTTGAAGTGATGGATGCTATGAAAGAGAATATTGAATCTTGAAGAAGATGCTATTTTTGAATTTTTATCACTATATAGTTAGCATGCTAACTAAATGAGGGGACTGCATACATGTTAAAAATATTTAAATACTTAAAACCAAAAGAATGGACGCTAATTGTAGCCAGCATAGTGTTCATAGTAGGGCAAGTTTGGCTGGATTTGAAGTTGCCGGATTATATGGCTAAAATTACGACCCTTGTACAAACAGAGGGTAGTAAAACGAGCGAGATATGGACAGCTGGAGGGAAGATGCTTTTATGTGCCCTTGGCAGTATGATATTGGCAATCATCGTGGGCTATTTTGCGGCAAAGGTAGCAACGTCTCTTTCGAAGGAATTGCGAAAAGGGGTATTTAACAAAACTTTATCTTTCTCTATGGAGGAGATTAATGGTTTTTCAATCGCAAGTCTAATTACTCGTTCTACTAATGATATAACGCAAATACAGCAAACTGTTGCAATGGGTCTTCAAGTTATGATTAAGGCTCCTATCCTTGCAACATGGGCTATTTTGAAGATCATGGGGAAAAGTTGGGAGTGGTCAGCGGCAACAGGAGTAGCTGTCATTGTTTTACTTATTTTGATAGGTAACCTAATCATCTTTGTGCTACCGAAATTTAAAGTCGTTCAAAAACTGACAGATAATCTTAACCGAGTAACAAGAGAAGGTTTAACCGGTATTCGTGTTGTTCATGCTTATAACGCACAAGGGTATCAGGAAGAAAAGTTTGAAAAAGTAAATAACAATTTAACGGATACAAATCTTTTTGTGAACCGCCTTATGGCCCTTATGCAGCCGGGGATGGGTCTGATTATGTCGGGTTTAACCCTTTCAATCTATTGGATTGGAGCGCATTTAATTAATAATGCAGCGGGTATGGATAGAATTGGTAAGTTTAGTGATATGGTCGTATTTTCATCTTATGCAATGCAGGTAGTTATGGCATTTATGCTATTATCAATGACATTCATTTTGCTACCGAGAGCAGCAGTATCTGCAGCACGTATTAATGAAGTACTAAATACACCTCAGACAATTATTGATGGCGCAACGCAATCGTCGCCTAAGGGAATCGAAGGTGAAATCGAACTGCGTAATGTTAGTTTTAAATATCCTGATGCAGAAGACTATGTTTTAAAGGATATTAGCTTTACAGCACATAAAGGCGAAACTGTTGCTTTTATCGGTTCTACGGGTAGTGGTAAGAGTACGCTAATTAATTTAATCCCAAGATTTTACGATGCTACTGACGGAGAGGTATTAGTCGACGGCATTAATGTGAAAGAATATGCACATGAAGCTCTTTATAATAAGCTTGGCTACGTTTCTCAAAAAGCCGTATTATTTTCAGGTACGGTAAAATCTAATGTTGCCTATGGTGATAACGGTCAGACTTCATCAACAGATGAGGAAATCAAAAAAGCGGTGGAAATTGCTCAAGGGCAAGAATTTGTGGAGAAAATGGACGGTGAATATGAAGCGGCTATTGCGCAAGGCGGAACAAATCTTTCAGGAGGACAGAAACAACGTCTTTCTATTGCAAGAGCAGTGAATAGAAACCCAGAAATCTTTATTTTTGATGATTCGTTCTCTGCCCTAGATTATAAAACAGACCGTCAACTTCGTTCTACCTTGAAAAAAGAAACGAAAGGTGCAACTTCTTTGATTGTGGCACAGCGAATTGGAACGATTAAAGATGCTGATAAAATCATTGTTCTTGATGAAGGTAAAATCGTTGGTATGGGGACACATAGTGAATTATTGAAAACTTGTAACACTTATCAGGAAATCGCCTATTCGCAGCTATCGAAGGAGGAGTTGGAAAATGAGTAATACACAAACAAATAAGCCCCGAAGAGGTCCAGGTGGTCCAGGTCCTATGATGGCTCCTGGAGAAAAGCCAAAGAATTTTAAAAAGCCTATGGGAAAGTTGATTGCCTATTGTAAACCTTATTTACCAGCCATCATCTTTGCCATTGTATTGGCAGTTGCAGGAACAATTTTCACGATCATTGGACCAAATAAGCTGAGTGAGATCACCGATTTGATAATGGATGGCATGACCGGTGAGATTGATATTACGGCAATAGGAAAAATCGGTCTGTTACTTGCTATTTTGTATGGATTGAGCTTTGTATTCAATTATATTCAGGCGTTTATTATGGCTACTATTACGCAGCGAGTTTCCAAAAGGTTACGTTCAGATATTTCGAACAAAATTGATAGATTACCATTGAAATACTTTGACTCTACAACCTACGGAGATGTGTTAAGTCGTGTCACGAATGATGTGGATATGATTGGACAGTCTCTAAACCAAAGTATTGGTTCGTTAGTGACAGCGGGAGTAATGTTCTTTGGATCTTTAATTATGATGTTCTATATTAATGTTACGATGGCTCTTTCTGCTATTGCTGCGACTTTCGTTGGATTTATATTCATGACATTTATTATATCCAAATCCCGAAAGTACTTCGTACGCCAGCAGCAGGACCTTGGTAGAATAAATGGCCATATTGAAGAAATCTATTCAGGGCATAATGTCATGAAGGTTTATAACGGTGAAAAAGCGGCCACGCAAGAATTTAACGAAATCAATGAAAGTCTTTTTAATAGCGCTTGGCGAGCACAGTTTATGTCAGGGATGATGATGCCACTCATGATCTTTATTGGAAATTTAGGTTATGTTGTTGTGTGTGTAGTAGGAGCTGCATTAGTAGTGAAAGGTTCTATTACATTTGGTGTTATTGTTTCATTTATGGTGTATATCCGCTTATTTACGCAGCCGTTGTCTCAATTAGCACAGGCCGCTACAAGCCTGCAGTCAACTGCCGCAGCAAGCGAACGTGTATTTGAGTTCTTACAAGAAGAGGAGCTTAAAGATGAAAGTGAAAAGAAAGTCACTTTAGATGCTAAAGATGTAAAAGGTAATGTAGAATTTAAAAACGTTAAGTTCGGATATACGAAAGAACAACTTATTATTAAAGATTTTTCTGCTCATATAGAAGCCGGTCAAAAGGTGGCCATCGTCGGACCTACTGGGGCTGGTAAAACAACGCTTGTTAATCTTCTTATGCGTTTCTATGAAGTAGACAGTGGGGAAATCATGATTGAGGACGTATCGACTAAGTCTATTACTCGTAAAAATGTTCACGACTTATTTTGCATGGTGCTGCAAGATACTTGGTTATTCGAAGGTACCATTAAGGAAAATATCATTTATAACAAAGAACATGTAACCGATGAAGAAGTAGTTGCAGCTTGTAAGGCGGTAGGTTTGCACCACTTTATTCGAACGTTGCCAAAAGGTTATGATACAGTTTTAAATGATAATACAAGTTTATCTGTAGGACAGAAACAGCTTATTACGATTTCAAGGGCAATGGTTAAAAAAGCACCATTGCTTATCTTGGATGAAGCTACTAGTTCCGTTGATACGCGTACTGAAGCACTTATTCAAAAAGCAATGGATAAATTGATGGTGGGCAGAACATCATTTGTCATTGCGCATAGACTTTCAACAATTAAAAACGCCGATTTGATTTTAGTTATGAAAGACGGAGATATTATTGAAAGTGGTAATCATGAAGAACTGCTTGCAGAAAAAGGATTCTATGCGGATCTATATAATAGTCAGTTTGAAGATGCTTCATAATATTGAATGACATCTATTCGCTTTTGGCTACTAGGGCAGTGTGTCGCTTCGTAAGTAAGAAGGATTGTTACAAATAAGATTGAAAAAATCACCTCGTTCCTTGAGGGCACTGAAAAAGTCCATATCTTCTCACATTGCGAGGTATTCAACGATTAAATCGTTGAATACCTCGCTTTTTTCATTTGGCACTGTGACTCTACTGTTGTTTTCCGAAGCATTCCGCTCGCTTTCCGCGGGCGAGCGCCGAGCCTCCTCCTACGCTTCGCTTCGTGCGGGGTCTCGTCTGTCTCGCTTTCCCGCAGGAGTCGAGCGATGCTTCTCCAAACAACGCAATGTATCAAACTATTATTTTAGTCACGCTTTCCTTGTAAAGGATGAATTAGCTTACTGTAAGGGAGTCATTACAGTCATTGAAAAGGAATCACAAATTGCACAAATACCGGCTGTCAAAGAAAAGCTGAATGTCTTAAAAGAAGTCGTAGAAGATTTTCAAGAACATCTAAATAACTCTTCTGATACGGATGCGCGAAAAGGGCATAAGACGGTGGAATCTTCTTTCTTTGGGTACAAGACACATATCGCGATGAGTGATGAACGTATTATTACAGCGGGTGTCATTACAACAGGTGAAAAAAGCGATGGGAAATATCTTCAAGAATTAATTGAAAAAAGCACACAAGCAGGTATGAAAATTAATACAGTTATTGGAGACGCAGCTTACTTTGAAAAGGCAAATATCGAATATACTAAAGAAGAGAAAATCGCACTTGTGGCAAAGTTGAATCCTATTCTTACACAAGGACCACGAAAAGAAGAAGACAAGTTTGAGTTTAATAAAGATGCTGGAATGTTTGTTTGTAAGGCCGGCCATCTCGCGACAAGAAAAGCATGTACGGGTAAAAAAGAACGAGTAAGAGTCAAAGTCAGACATATTATTTTGATATTGAAAAATGCAAAGTATGTTCAATGAGAGAGGGCTGTTATAAAGAAGGCGCAAAAAGTAAAACGTATTCTGTCACAATTAAGTCAGATACACATGCCGAACAAGAGGCATTTCAAAATACGGAAGCTTTTAAGCAATTAGTCGCAAATCGCTACAAAGTAGAAGCGAAGAATAGTGAATTAAAAAACGGACACGGGTACGATACGGCATCGACAGTGGGTCTATTTGGCATGGAAATTCAAGGTGCTACAACGGTATTCGCTGTCAATTTGAAACGGATATTAAAGCTACTAAACGAAAATGAATAAGGAATAGAGACAGAAATAAGGCACTTCCTGTTCAAAATTGAACAAGAAGTGCCTTATTTTTATCTGAAAAAGGTTCGCTTTTATGAAAACGTAAGTTTTTCAGTGTCCTCTTCCTTAGAGGTGATTTTTTTATTGGATATTTATGTTAAAATAGATTTAAATTTTGTGAAGAAATGTAGTTTAACTAACTGCGCAGGATAGTTCATTAAAAGTTTAGGGATTAAAACAATATAAAGAGAACAAAGGGGGGTATTTCTAAATGAATAATAACTTTATTGAAAACATTCAATCGTGTTATTCTGACCTTTCCATTGAAGACTTTTATCTTAATGAAATCGGACAGAATAATGATGTATTTATTGTAAACCAATCTTTGGTTTTTAGATTTCCAAAATATAAAAATGGCATCATTCAATTAAGAAGAGAGACTGATATTTTGAAATATATTAAAGGGATCGTTTCCACTCCTATTCCGAATCCAATTTATGAGTCTTTTGTAGAGGTAGCACCAGGTAAGGTCTTTACCGGCTATAAACTAATAGATGGTGTTCCTTTGTGGAAGGAAAGTTTAACAGATGTTAAGAGTGTTGAATTGGTGAAAGGGTTGGCAAAACAACTTGTTTCTTTTCTTGTAGAACTACATTCTATTTCAGAAGAAAAAGCAAGTCGAGATTTGAAACTAAAGGTTCGTAATCCTAGTGAAGAGATGTATATCCTGTATGATAAGATTCAAAATACATTATTTCCTTTTATCAGAAAAGACGCTCAAAAGGAAATATCACAATCCTTTGAAACGTTCCTAAAAGGAAAAGCTTTCTCAAATTTAGATATAACACTTATACACGGAGATTTCGGAGCATCCAACATCTTGTGGAATCCAGAAACAAGTATGATTTCAGGGATAATAGATTTTGGTGGTTCGGGTTTAGGCGATCCAGCGTATGACTTTGCTGGAATACTCTCTAGTTATGGTGAAGATTTTTTTGATATGTGTATGAACCTATATCCTAACGGTAATGAAATATCTGAACGAGTTAAATTTTATAAAAGTACATTTGCTTTACAAGAAGCCTTGCACGGGATTGAGAATGACGATAGACAGGCCTTTGAAAGTGGAATAAAAAATTATAGATAGATTACTTGTTCAACTAAGGGTGCGTTGATTACGGAGGGATTAACGCTTTTTCGTTGAACTTTTTGTACTAACGTTACAATTTAGTGGAGTAAGAACTTTCTAATGAGTTAAAAATTGAGAGTTGGGGGTTTCTTATGACACAAGAAATTTTCGATGTACACACTGAATCACAATTAAAAGTATTGAGTGGAATCAGGGGGATTTCTAAGACACTTGACATTGAATTCCGGTTTTATTGGGTGGGTATAGGTCAAATTGTGACTAAAAATCAATTTATCCCTTTCGACTAGACAGACTTTTGCAGCCATCTGGCATCGATATTCAATCGAGGCTAGATGGCTGTTCGATTTTTATTTTGTAAATGGATATAAATTAAATGAAACATAGTTAACTAATGATAAATTTACAATAGTCAGTTTGAAGATGCTTCTTAAAATTGAATGCCCTATTTCGCTTTTGGCTACTGGGGCAGTGTAGCTTAGTAAAAAAGATTGATTGTTTATTAATTAAAGATTGATAAAAAGACTTAATCTAACGGTGGGGGTTAGTTGAGGAAGATAATTATTTTATTATTTAACAATAGATTATGAGGGGAATAAGAAATACAATTTAACATTAGTTTCAGTGAACCATATCATAAATAAGTGAGGTTTTTAAAACAGGCACATTCGCTTCATGCGGATGTGCCTGTTTTTTTACTACTAAAGTATATGTTGCAACTAAGTATGCACTTTAACTGGCAACTGTTACTGAAAATTCATCTCCATCTGCCGAAATATATAAACCGGTAGCAATGATCGATGTAGAATAAATTAACTTTGTATAATTGCTGATTTCTATTCTGATGTCTTTTGTTTTTGGTCTAAATGATGACTAAAGAAAGTTAGCAGACTTGCACAGACTGCAACAATCCCACCGACCCAAGTTACATTCATTAAATTTCCTTGATGGTACACAATTCCGCCTAATGCAGAACCAAAAGCGATACCTACGTTGCTTGCCACTGGCATTAGTGAAGCGGCGAGTCCTGTTGCTTTTGGCTGATAAATTCCGGCGAGGTCAATTAAATATAGCTGAGTAGATGTTGTTAAGAGGATAGCCATTAACGACATTAATCCAATATTTATTAATCCTAAAACAAAATGATTTGTAGTCCAAAATAAACTTGTCAGAACAACTGCTTGCACGAGAAAAACAAACCGAAGGCGACCGATTGCATTGTGGCTAGCAATTTTACCAGCGAGGATGTTGCTGAAAATCGAAATAAACCCATAACAAAATAAGATTATACTAATTGAATTATTTGGTGCTCCCATTTCTTTCAAGATTGGTACAAGGTACGTAAAGACTGCATAAGTTGCGCCAAATCCGAGTGCAGGAATGAAAAAAGCCATCAATATACGAGGCTTGGTCAATAAAGAAAACTGATCACGTATCGAACTGCGTACTTGGCTGAGTCTATGAGGTAAGACAAAAAAGGATGCCAAAAACGCCAATCCTCCTAGGAAAGTGGTTAACATGAAAGTGGCATTCCAGCCGTACTCTTCGGCGATCACAATACCAATTGGAACTCCAACGACATTTGCAAGTGTGAAACCACCGAAAACGACTGAAATAGCAAGTCCGCGTTTTTTAATCGGCATAGTTTCACTTGCTACAATCATGGCTAGAGAGATTAAAACTCCTGTTACAATCGCTGTCAAAATCCGAAGTGCAAGGAGCATGATATAGCTCGTCGAAATTACGCACAAAGCATTTAGGACGCTGAAAGATCCTATTAAAAACAACATCCATTCTCGCTTTGGAAAATGACTTGTTGCTGCCATCACTAGTGGTGTAGCGATGGCAAACGTAATTGCAAATGCAGAAACGAGGGTGCCTGCTTTTACATTAGTCATATGAAGACTTGAAGAAATATCTGTTAAGATTCCGACAATTACAAATTCACTTGTCCCGAGAACAAATGTTAATAAAGAAAGTGTTAAGATAAGCAACCAATGTTGCTTGGATAATTTTGTGGAGTGCATAAATACCTCTTTCTTAGATGAATGTAAATGTGTGACATAGTAAATACACAACCTTAACATCTTACCAAGAATATGTTTGCTTGAAAAACCCTATCTTAGTCAAGTAGAGGATAATGGATTTTCAGAATCGACAAGGATGCAGAGTTAGCAAAAGGCCATTTAAAAAAGCGCACTTCTGTTGGAATGCTTAGGTAATAAAAAATATGTATGTAAAAAGAAATCAAACGGTTTAAAATTGATTAATTTTTTCTGTTTTAAGAAATATCTTAATTCATAATCAAATTTATACGAAATAAAAAATCGCACTTAGGAAAGTCACGGAGAACCGTATCATAAGTAAGCGAAGTTAAATCCAATCATCAATAACGATGATTGGATTTTTATTATAAAGACAGAATAGGACCGAATATTTTACCTAGAAGGCTTTTTATAATTCTATTTTCTAGTCGCCACGTTGCTCTAGATTTTTAGCAGTTTTACTTTGGGCAACATCCTTTTGATTTTTAAAGGTACCCATGAGAAAATCATAGGCTGGGTTCGTAACACCATACCAGTAATTTTCGTTTTTGAAATGATGCCATAAATGAACCTTTTTCATCCAACGCCCCCATGGAGATATTGGTCGAAGGGGGCGATGGGCGATATAATGCGTCCATTCATAAAATAATAAAAAGAGCATGATACCTGCAATAAATGCGTTTGTAATTATAAAGCTAGATGAAAGAAAATAGAAAATGACTGCTACAATGACAATGTTTGGCACACTATACCATAAGGGTAAAAATAATAAATGTAACTCATTCGGATTTGAATGGTGGTCATAATGTAAGCGTTTAAGCATTTTTAACAAAAATGCATTCTTAGGTGGTTTTAGATGAAAAAGAAATCTGTGTGTAACATACTCAGCTAAGGAATACATAATCATTCCAAGAATAAAAGTACCCAAAATGCCGATAGAGGTTAAATGAAGAATCATAATTCCAAAGCTAATGAGGAATAGACAGGTCATGATTAATATATCAGGATATGAAAAATATTCTTTTATATATTTCAATCTCATTTATCACGCCTCCAGTATTCTTTATTTTTTTCTATCTTTCCAGAGGGCCAAGCTTTTCGCCATTGTTTTCGTAGACAATCTTTCCGCTTCCGTTGCATCTCCCTTTAATGTAGCTTTTAATAAGTCGTGGTAATAGTTGAAGGACAGCTCACGATATTCTTTTACAGAAAAATATCTTTTCGCCATATCTATATAAATCGAATCGAAGCTATTTAAAATGAGTAGAAAGATTGGATTGACAGCAAGACCAGCACACTTTTTTTGCAAATCCCAATCAAATGCTGCATAGCTCACTGCACTGTCTTCAAGTTGCTCTAGATTGGCAAGGAGAGCAACCACTTTAGGTTGATTAAACGTAACAGCATCACGAATATAAGTCGGAGTCAAAGTACTTCTTAATTCTAATAAGTGCATAATAAATTCATCTGTTATGATAGGATGATTCTCAATAATATTCACAAGTGTCGTTAGATTCCCATTGCGCCAATAATCATTAACAATCGCAGGCATTCCTTTTCTTCCTGTTATCCATCCACCCCTTCCTAAACGTTGAAGTGCCTCCCGAACAGTTGGACGACCAACACCAAATTCTTTTGCAAGCTCTCTTTCCGGCGGTAAAGTACTTCCTACAGAATAAACACCAGCCAATATCGATCTAATTAATTCATTTTCAATTTTATCTGAGGAGCTTTCCTTTTCTTTCAAATCATCGTCCCCTTTATTTTTTGGTAATACAAATTAAAGACAGTGGTAATACCAGATTTATGTAACTAACCAGAATCTTATGTCAATGAAGAAGGGCGAATTTTTTTCTATAATTATCAAACAAGCACAACATAATACATGAACTAGCCAATGGAACTAATTAATATAAGGCTGTTTTCTAAAAGATTGTTGCTTTTAGAATAAGTTTTTAATGATTAAACATTCTGGTAAAATAAGTGTAAGAAATTGTATGGGGTTTAAATGAACAATTGATTATCAGGAGGAAAAACAGTGAAAAAATCATTTTGCTTGAAAGAAAAATTTCTCTTATTTCTTTGCCTCTCACTTGTAGTTTTATCGGGATGTGTAACTAATGGTAATCCTACACCAAAGGATTTTCTTAAGGATGGTAAAGCAGACATCTTTGTTCTGGATGATATTGTATATTCTAATGTAGAAAACATAGATTGGGTAAAAGAATTAAATTACACAATAGGTGAAGAAATTGGTGAAATAACAAAACAAACCAATAAAGCAAAGGATTTTGAAAACGGAACATCTAACAAACTATCCGTTGGAACAATAATTTATGAGACTAATACACCAATCGATATTGCTATTGTAGATGGCAAGGAAATACCTTATCTGAAGATGCTCGAAGGATAGTAGATAAGTATCATCTAACCTCTTTAATGGCATACATAAAAATATCTCATGTCCGTAAACTAACAAAAAGTAGGTACAAGAAAAAATTTTGTACCTACTTTTTTATGTTGTCGCAATTTTCGTAACTTCTGCACCCGCATGTATGGGTGGTTTACGACCTTTCCATGGAGCAGATTCTTCTAATTGTTTCCCAAGCTGTAGAAGAGTTAATTCCTCTGCGAAGCGTCCTGTAAATTATAGCCCGATTGGTAAGTCAGACGCACTCATCGCAAGTGGCAACGATAACGATGGTTGACCTGTTGCGTTAAATAAATTGGTAAATGGCACGTATGTGAAAATTAACTCTGTCCATTCAATCGCCGAGATTTTTGGATTATCCATGTTTAGCTCACCAATCTTCGCTGGTAGTACCGATTGTAGGACATAACTTAAAATTTAATGTAAGACCAGCTAATATTAATTTCGACTTATAGCTTATTTAATAAAACAAAAACTCCATAAAGTCGCTTTCTTTTTAAATCCAGCTTTAAAATAAACGTGATTTGCCTGATCATTTTGATTATTTACATTTAGTGTGATTTGAGTGATTTCTTCGAATCGAAACATTTCTGTTAAAACTTCTTTTAGTAACTGGGTGCCTATTCCTTTGCCTCTGTATTCAGGATTGATAGCTATATATTCTAAATGGGCTTCTTTTGCTGTTAAGTCCATTTCAAAATAGGCATATCCTTGTACGATTCCATCCTTTTCTATAATTCTTAAAACATTTTCTTCAACTAATTGAGCTCTATTTAAAATGGTATCTGCGTCGTAATACGTTTTTGAAAATGCATTTGAATGAATCCTTTTAAATTGCTCGTAATCGGATTCTTTATAATAACGACTAGTTATAGCAACTACAGTTTCAAAAGATTCTTTCGAAACTTCAAGTAATAAATGTTCACCTGTTTTATTGGCGTTTATTCGCTCCATAAATGCTAATTGTCGAGTATTTAATTCGTTGATGAAGAAATAATAGGTTGAAATGTGTGGATATGTCTGCTGCAATGTGCAAAGTAATTTCTCTTGCATCGTTACATTGTCATTTATGGAAAATGGTCCCCATACTTCACTTGAATCATCGTCTATATCTAACCCAATAAGTGCTTGTATATTTTCATTATCGAAAGCAGCAACAATCGATCTGACTACTCCCACAGCTAAAGCAGTGGGGTTCTTATGTACTTAAGAGAAGCGTTACAAAGCTCTCCACAGATGGTGTTGCCATGTCCTGTGTAC
>NZ_JBIWFQ010000028.1:0-80762 GCF_044763105.1 Lysinibacillus sp. NPDC096212
TATGAAAAAAATTGAAAGCCGGTGAAATTTTACTGATCGTAAAATTTCGCCGGCTTTTTAGTTTAGAGATGGGTTTTGTCCCAGCCTCTTTTTTTTAATAACTTTGTTTTTATAAAATGCTTCCTAAGCGTTTAATTCCTTCGCGGATGACTTCTGGTGTTGCATTCGTATAATTTAGGCGCATTGTATTAACATCAGTTTTTGATGTATAGAATGGATCGCCAGGTACGAAGGCTACTTTTTGGTCCATCGCTTTTTCGAAGACATCTACTGCCGAAGCACCGTTGTTCATTGTAGCCCAAATGAACATTCCGCCTTCAGGTCGTGTGTAATCCACATGTGCTGGGAAAAACTCCTCCATTGCATTAAGCATGGCATCTGCTTGATTTTTATATAACGCTATAATTTTCTGAACGTGCTCCATATAGTCATTGTTTGCTAGATAATCATAAATAACATATTGAGAGAAAATATTTGTGTGTAAGTCAGTTGCTTGTTTCGCTGTTTCGATATGCTGCAATAATTCTTTATTCTTTGTAATGATAAAGCCAAGACGCATACCTGGTGTAACTGTTTTAGAGAAAGAACCTAGCAAAATACTATTTTCTAATTTACCAGCACCAATGTATGGTAGTGGCTCACCTTGGAAGCGTAATTCTCCATATGGATCATCCTCGATTAACGCTACATCATATTTTGCCATGATTTCGCAAATTTGTTGACGTTTTTCTTTAGAATACGTAAGACCTGTTGGGTTTTGGAAATTCGGAACTGTATATACGAATTTTACATTTGGTTGTTGTAGCGCATTCTCTAACTCTTCTAAGTTTAATCCATCATTTTCAAGTGTTACACCATAGAAAGTCGGCTCACTTAATGTGAAGGCTTGAATGGCACCTAAGTAACCAGGCTCCTCGATGACGATACCATCACCTTTGTTAATCAATACTTTCCCGATTAATTCAAGAGCCTGCTGTGATCCTGTTGTAATAAATACATCATCAGCATGGATATCTAGTCCATGTACACGTTGGTATTTTGCGGCAATGTACTCACGTAAAGGCGCATACCCTTGTGTAGAAGAGTATTGGAATAGTCGACTACCATTTTCCGTAATGGCATGGTTCGCAGATGCCTTTAACGCTTCGATTGGGAAAGAGATTGGGTTTGGAAGTCCCCCTGCAAAAGAAATGACATCCTCAGATTCAGTTACTCTCAAAATATTTCGGATGAATGAGGACGGGGTATTTAAAATCTTTTCTGAAAATTGCATAATTTTTCATTCCTTTTTTCTGATTTTTTAAAAATTATATCATTGCCATCATATGCATACAATATTATCATTGTATGCAAGACAATTAAATATTGTATGCAAAAAAATAGAGAGAAGGAGCTTAGCTTAGAATATGCCAGTTAATTCGTTTGAAGAATATCCAATGAGTTGGAAACCGGACATTAGTAAAAGTCCGACTCCATTATATATAGCAATAGCTGAACAGCTGGAACAAGATATCAAGGATGGAAAATTATCGCCAGGCACCAAGCTACCTCCTCAGCGTGAGTTAGCTGATTTTTTAGATGTTAATTTAAGCACGATTACGAGGGCTTTTAAACTTTGTGGCCAGAAGGGGCTTATTTATGCTTCTATCGGAAATGGTACATTCGTTTCATCTGATGCAGCGACAAATAAAATGTTATTACCAACAAATAAATCTTCTCAGATGATCGAAATGGGTCCTGTACTGCCAGAAAATCATGCTAATGAGGATATTACACGTTATATGAAAAAGATGATGAATGATCCTAATTTTAGTAAATTATTTCAGTACGGACGACCGGAGGGAAATGCGTGGCAAACGGAAGCGGCAATGAAGCTTTTGGAAAAGGTCAATTTTCAAACGGATCAACCTGTATTGCTTGGGGCGGGGGGACAAAATGCCATTGTTGGAACGTTAGCTGCGTTGTTTCAACCAGGAGATCGAATCGGTACAGATCCCATTACATATGCAGGTATAAAAACAGCTGCTAATATGCTTGGTATCCAACTAGTGGCAATCCAACAAAGTAACGGTGAAATGACAAGAGAGGGGTTATTATATGCTTGTAAGAATGAGCATATAAAAGGTCTTTATGTTATTCCTGATTTTCATAATCCTACTACCCACACAATGTCGATGGAAACAAGAAAAATGATTGCGGAAGTTGCGAGGCGGAATGGCTTAATCGTCTTTGAGGATGCGATTTATAGCTTTCTTAAGGAGAAGCCGCTTGCACCAATAGCGGCCTATGCTCCTGAACAGGTAATTTATATTGCTAGTGTATCAAAAACCATCTCACCTGGCTTACGACTATCCTATATCGTTACACCGCCAGCGTTACGAAAAAAAATAATGGAAACACTGTATAATATCAATATTTCAGTATCTCTCATGATGGTGGAGCTTACAGCAAGGATGATTCACGATGGCGTTGCACAAACAATTTTAGAGAAGCACCGGTTGTATGCAAAGCAACAAAATGCCCTTGTCGATCAATATTTAGGGGAATATAACATTTTAGGAGAAGAAGAATGCATTTTCAGATGGCTAATACTCCCCGAAAAATTCACCAGCGTTCAGTTTGAATTGCTAGCAGCAAAAGCTGGTGTGCAAGTGTATGCTGCTGAACGTTTTGCCGTAGGAAATGCGAAGCTGGTAAATGCAGTTCGTTTAGCAATCACTGCACCTGAAAATCAGCTTGAACAAGCGCTAATCATTTTGAAGGATTTACTTGAAAGTGATGGTGACTATACATTTGTTGATTAAAGTAAAGATACACCTTCAAAAGGAGGTGTATTTTTTTGTACTTTGGAACTGGGTAGTGATAGAAATCTCCAAAGTTAAAAAATGAGAAATTACTCATAAATCTTTAATCAACTTCTTATAAAAGATTCGTTAACTTCTCATTACGACCTGTTAAAGTGGAGGCTGTAAATAAGTTCCTAAAGATACTACATGATTCAATGGCCAAATGATTCGATTATTCAGTGGTATTTGTTAATGGTTCATGTAGTTTTAGTTTGCATGTAACAGTCATCATGGAAGTGTATGTATGACTAGTTGATATGAATAATAAGGAGATGGATTAAATGATTAAAAATTCGTTTTTATCTGAAGAATCAGTGGTCCCTTCATTACAACAAATATTGAGCAAGGTTCCAGAAGTCACAATCTTCTTCTGGATCATCAAGATAATGGCTACTACGGTAGGTGAGACGGCTGCAGATTTCCTGAATTTTAACTTACACTGGGGTTTGTCCAATACGACCTTTCTAATGAGTGGACTGTTGATTATTTCTTTGTTCATCCAGTTCAAATCGAAAAAATACGTGCCGTGGATCTATTGGCTTGTGGTTGTACTAATTAGCATTGTCGGAACTTTAATCACAGACAACCTCGTAGACAATTTCGGGGTCGCTCTAGAGACGACTACTATTTTCTTTTCTATTGCGTTATTCGTGACATTTGTAGTTTGGTATATGAGTGAAAAAACATTGTCTATTCATTCCATCTATACAAGCAAGCGTGAAGCTTTCTACTGGTTAACCATCCTCTTTACCTTTGCTTTAGGTACGGCAGCTGGTGATCTTATTTCAGAGGGTATGGACTTAGGGTACTGGAAGTCTGGTCTCATATTCGCTGGCTTGATTGTTGCAGTTATGATTGCTCATTACGGTTTCAAATTGAATGCCGTATTGGCTTTCTGGGTTGCTTATATCCTAACGCGTCCACTTGGAGCATCTTTCGGTGACTACTTGTCACAGTCTCGTGCAGATGGTGGTCTAGGTCTAGGTACTATCGGAACGAGCGCAATCTTTCTAATTATAATTTTTAGTTTGATCATTTATCTGACTAAAACAAATAGAGATAAAATCTTGTTATCAAACATAAAGGAGAAGTAAAAAAGAACATCGAATGATTAATAAACTAGAATAATATAACCAAAGAGCTGAGAGTTTTCATTAAATTGAATACTCTCAGTTTTTTAACTTTTATTGACTAAAAATATAGTAAGTCAAAAATAAAATTTGATAGTTTTAGGATTTGATCATTTCCGACAGAAGACGCTCGATTCACAGCTAATAGTAATGGGAGGTGAATGTCATGTCGGTTGGCGATAGCCAAAAACGATGACATTGTGATAAGATAGAAACAAATGTTCTTGTATTGAGGTGGAGTCCATGTTAGTCAAAGGACTGCTAAGAATTCTAAAGAAACTTTGGTTAGTAAAATGAGGTGATAAAATATGAATAAAGGAAGAATCATTTTACATATCGACCTTAATTGCTTTTATGCCTCTGTTGAACAAATTTATGATCCCTCATTAATAGGGAAACCCGTAGCCATCGCAGGTAATCCTAAAGAGCGTAGAGGTATCATTATTACGTGTAGCTACGAAGCAAGAGCAAGTGGTGTATATACAACTATGAATGTCGGAGAGGCGCGGCGAAAGTGCCCAGAGCTAATTGTACTACCTCCTAATTTTGAACGGTATAGAGCTGCGTCCAAGTCATTTTTTAATTTGTTAAAAGAGTATAGTGAAATTCTCCAACCAGTTTCGATCGATGAAGGATATTTGCAACTTCCTATAGTGGAAGGCCAAAATGTCTTGCAACACGTACAAAATATGCAAGATAGAATCTGGAACGAACTTCAACTCCCATGTTCAATCGGTATTGCACCGAATAAATTTTTGGCGAAAATGGCAAGTGATATGAAAAAGCCAATGGGAATTACCGTACTCCGAAAGCGCGATGTTTCCGCCATATTGTGGCCGTTGAATGTCATTGAGATGCATGGGGTTGGCAAAAGTACAGCGGAGAAATTAGGGAAATTAGGTATCAAAACAATTGGAGAACTAGCTGTAGCTGATGAATATGTATTAAAGCAAAACTTCGGCATTAATGGTCTAAGGATGAAACAAAAAGCAAATGGTGAAGATGATAGACCAGTTGATCCAGAAGCGATATACGATACGAAAAGTGTAGGGAATTCTACAACACTTTCTCATGATACGACAGATAGAGATGAACTATATAAAGTAATAGCAACACTTTCTGAAAAGGTAGCGGACAGATTAAAGGCCAAGAAACTTGCTGGAGTTACTGTAAGTATCATGATCCGTTCAGCTGATTGGGAAACATGTACACGAAGTAAGTCCATCAATAACGCGATTCATTCAAAAGAGGATATAGTTGAGCATGCCTGGTATCTATTTAATAAGCATTGGGACGAGGAACCTGTACGGTTACTGGGCGTTACCGTATCAAATGTCAGTGATATTAAAGAAACTACACAGCAACTAACGTTATTTAATTTTGAAGAGCATGTAAAAGATGAACCAATCATTAAACTGGTTGATCAAATCGAGCAAAAGTTTGGAAAAGGAACAATTTTGCGAGGGGCAGATATTGCCAAACCAGTAGGGAAATATCAAGCAAATACGAGTTTTAGTAAAGACTTTTGGGATGAACATAAGTAAAAAGGAACAAATGGAGAGTTAGTTTCTTAGGAATATTATTAACAATACAATATCAAAGCCATAAATTCATTGGTGGCTTTGATATTTGGCGCTTCTGAATTGAAAATTTCTTTTCATTAATATATCTTCAGCTATTCTAGTTTAACTTTTAACTAACTTCATATTTTTAAATTATTTTTAGCCTCGTCTACAAATGCCCAATAGAGCTGATAAAACTCTTTTGATTTCAGTTCTTCTGCTGGAGTCGTTCCGTAATGCCATTGACCATTTGTGCTTCCTAATACCGTAATCCCCCCAACTACAACATCGTAGTCATAACCACCTAAAGAATTGATGCTAGGACGCACCATGCCACCACCTGCTGCAAGACTTTTATTTGTTTCCGTTTGTATATTGTCGTGTTTAATCAAATAATCCACAAGCGTCATTTCACGGATCAGTGTTGTTTCCTCTGATTCAAATTTTTTAATTGCTTGCATCGCTTGCTTGTGAAGCGTTTTTCGGTCAGGGGATACAGAAGAAATATATTGTGCGTGTAATTTACTTTTCTCGTAATGAAAGCCTTCTATGGCGTCTCGATTTGTATCCCGCACTGATTTTTCAACTAATGCTTTAAGTTTGCTGATTAATACATCCTGCGGAGGAACTTTCATGCCTTTTGTTGGGATGATGTCCCAATTGGGTGTATTTAATGAACGACTTGCAATCAGATTGACATTCGCCTTCATTGCTACTTCATTTGGCGTATAGTTGTATAGTAGTTCGGAAGTCTGAACACTTTCCTTAGAATATTCATACGCTTTTGTTAAATGAGATTGATCACTTTTTATAGGATTATTTTTATTCGTTGAATATAAAGGAGTAGATTGTATTTGCGATAAATTAGTGACTTTCATAACTTTATTACATCCCTTTCAAATTATAAGCATTTGAAGTGTTCTATAGTTTTTTCAGTTTTTGGCACTATGAATATTTGTTAAACAATAATTTACATTTAATGTGTATTTATACAATAAATAAAATAAATGTAAAAACCACTTACTAGTATTTATCGGCGAGCCTTTATTTCTTTTGAATTATTTTAAAGTAGATTTGTAAAAAAGTTTATATTAAATGGCCTTTAGTTAAAAAGAACAGAACAAACTTTAAATCAAACAGAAAACCGTTATTTCGATCAATCTTTTTTCGAAATGACGGTTTTCTATTTGTATTTAGATGAGATGTTTATTCAGGTATAGATTTTATATATTTGTAAAGTGTTCATTTTCCTTTTGTTCATAGTTTTCACGGCGATTTTTGATGTTTTGTAATACACTGTCAAGAACATTCCGTTCAGACAGCGTTTGATAAAGGATATTTTGTACCTCTGCGGCTTCCTTGTTTTCTTCTTGGTTACTTAGAAATTCACTGTATGTTTCCATATATTCGTGATAATCAATATTAGAAAGTGTCTTAGCAGCAATTTGGTTGTGCTTAGTTAAAGCAGAAGTAAACTGTTTACGTGCCTCATCTGGTTGGGCAGGTATTATTTTGATTTTACCTCTTGTATCGGAGTCTCCTGTGAAATCAAGGAATTGATAATCGAATGCCAATGGTTTAGCAAGAGCGATATGAGCGTGAAGAGCAACAGCATGGTCACTAAGTTTTTCAGTTACCTCACGAAGGATATCGTTCCCTTTTTCAAGATAACGACTGCCATCGAGTGCAAGTACACGGCCGACTTCTTCAGAGAAAAAGTCTTGTGCAAGGAATTCCTGATCGTATCCGGTAGGTGGTAAAACTCGAAGTCTTAAGTTATTTGATACGATGTTATGACCGTTTATTTGCATAGCTACTTGAATGTTATAAAATCCTGGGTCATCAATTAACCAGCCATTTTTCCCAACGGAAACGAAAATGGTTTCGTACAGTGATTCACTAGGCATCATTACTTTGTTCTCTATGTTCCATAAATACTGAACATGAGGTAGTAACCGACGTCCTTGTTTTCCATCTTTTTTAACCATTACAGACATTCCGTATAAATCGGACAATAAATGTTTATTGATTGACTGAGGTTGATTCGAAGTATTCGTTAGTTTGATTTCAATAACTGTAGGTTCTAACCATTGGAATATAGGTGATTTACGGTTAACCCTCAATTCAAGATTAAAAGAAGGGTGAATAGAAATGATTGGTTGCTCAAAACCATGATCTACAGCCCAGTCGGCATTACCCATTTGTACGAAACGCTCAGGTGCGTGTCGCATAAACAACAGTTCTTGATCACTAAAACGATACTCAAAGTTTTTAAAGAACTCCTTGCCATTAGTTTTACTATCAAAATTGTAAGGATAATTCATAAAGCTTAGAGCCTTTGGTTCTGGGATAAGAGGACGCTCCAAAGGTTCCCAAGGATGACCTAGGTGTTTTTGCCAAGAATGCAGAAGATTAAAGGCATGTCCCATTTCATGGCAAGCACACCAAAAACGATAGCGCTGTACCCAAGCTGCTGGGGAGGGGTCACCTTTAGGTGGATCTGAAATAAATGAATTATTAAAAATTGCCGTCCCTCGACGCTGATTTGGACCTACGCTATCAAACATAATACCGCCCAGACCATGGCCTTCTTCAGCTTCCGAATTTGCAAAGAATGTCCACATGGACCATTGGGGCTTATTATCAAAGTGTGACCAATATACTTGCATGGCATCATGCATCTCTTGAGTGTTCCACTTTTTATCAGTCCCTGTATAGTCTTTAGAAACAGTATTATTACCTTCCGATATTTTTACATCAAACCCAGTGCGTTTAAAAACCTCTGCGATTGATAGAGTTTCATCCGGCAAAGATGTTGGCATGTCTGGATGGGCGTGCGTTTGATAAGTTGTAACTGGCGTAGTACCTTCTTCAGCATCAAATTCAAATTCCACAGGGTGGAAGTAAGGAGATTGAAACTGGAAGGTTCTAGTTCTGTCTGTCTCTCCTCCGATAAGAAAAATAACTTCTGCTGTATGCTGTTCAGGTAATGAACCGCGTGTTACTTGTATTTTTACATTTGTATAAGGAAATGATTGTATTTCGTCTAGGAATTTATTTCGAATATTGCCTGTCCAAGTATTTGGACCATTAGCTGTTAACTTAGCAATCCAATGAATAGTAGAAGACTGGTTTGAAATAATAGTTCCACTTGCTACCATTTGTGAGTAATATCCGTCTACGTCGAGGCGAAGTTCCTCACGAATTTGCTGTTCACTCCATGCATATAAGCCACTAATTGGTGCGAGGGGAAATTCTCCTAAACTGGAAGGGGTAATGGCTTTTACTAATTTCTTTGGTTCGTTAGTCTTATTTTGATCCATCTGTATTACCTCCATGTTTATTATTTTTTTGTCTTTCTTCCTCAATCCCAAGAGCCACAATGCTACGTTAAAAAAATTCAAAATGTGTTTCAAGTATTATATATGCAGCAGAAACTATAAATATGACACTAAAAATAGTAAAATAAATACAGTGTATAAAATATAAAAATAATCTAATTATTTCCCGAGAAATACAAGAACGAAGAAAGGAGGTGTGGTAATGCATTATAAGGAGTACGGTGATCTACATAAGCCACTCATATTGTTGATTCATGGGGGTGGTGTTGGAGGTTGGATGTGGGATAAACAAGTCCAATACTTTTCCGATTATCATTGCGTTGTACCAGAATTAATAGATAACGAGGCTAATAATACCTCTGATTTTTCAATTGAAGATAGTGCAAAAAAGCTTCTATCTATAGTAGAAGAAAAAGCAAAAAATAAACGTGTCATAGTAGTCGGATTTTCACTAGGAGCACAAATTGCTATTCAAATGGTTAATTTAAAGCCGCAATTAATAGATTCGGCCATCATCAACAGTGCTTTAGTGACACCTTCCCCAATTGCAGAAAAATGGATTCGACCATTGATAAAATTAACTTTTCCCTTAATAAAAAATAAATCATTCGCTAAGCTTCAAGCTAAAACGTTATATGTAGATCAAGACTATTTTGAGCAATATTATGAAGATAGTTCAAAGATAAAATTAGATACCCTTATTAAAATATTGCAAGAGAATATGTCGTTTGCCATCCCACATGATTTTTCGAAAGCCCAATGTAACATTTTAGTAACGGTCGGTGAAAAAGAGAAGGGCAACATGAAAAAATCTGCGCTCCATCTTGTAAGATTATTAAATAGTACATAGTGCAAATTTTTAAGGTGATTAGGGTGGAGATAAGATTTCTCCTTGAGAATCAGAGAATATTGGATGTCCCCAGAATTTACATCCGACGCATTTAACGGGGGAGAATAGTTGAAGAAGAAGGAGAATGTTCGGATTAAATAGAATAGATAGGATTGTGGCTCTTATAATTTGGCATACAAATCGAGTGTTCAATGGAGGAATAATAATGGAAACTAATGTAATTCAAAAGATTGGACAAATTGGAGTACCAGTGAAAAATGTAGAAAATGCAATTGAATTTTATAAAGAGGTATTAGGGTTATCCCTTCTTTTTTGTACAGAAAGAATGGCATTTTTTGAGTGCAATGGGCAACGACTTCTTCTTTCACTTCCTGAAAAAAATGAATTTGCAAATTCAAGTTCAGTTATCTATTTTCAGGTCGAAGATATAAAAAAAACCTTCGAAGAATTGCTTGAAAAAGGAGTGTCCTTTATCGATCAGCCACATGTTGTTGCAAAAATGGGAAATACAGAAACGTGGATGGCTTTCTTTAAAGATACTGAAGGAAATACACATGCTTTAATGAGCGAAGTACAAGTTTAATTCGTAATATCTTCTTTATTAAATGAACTGGGGCTTTACCTCAAGATGGGATTCCACAAAGATCCCATCTTTTTCTTGTTCAACAAATTGTTAAATAATCAAAGTATGAAAAAATAGGTAGAAAGTATATGAATAATTATCCCATTGACAGCGTTAGGGTAATGGGAAGGAATTTAAAATAATCAGTAAAATAAGGTATATTATATTTGTTGAATAAATTCTCTTTAAAAGACAAGTCAAGAAAAGTAGGTGAACAAAGTGGGGAAATATCAATTGGATACTAAAGGTAAGGTAGCTGTGACAAAGTATCATAAAAAACACAAGCCTGCCAAATTTGATAAAAAGCAGCAACTTGAAAGAATACGTGCGGAGTATTTAAGAAAGAACAAACAGATAAATAATATGAATGAAAACATAGGAAGACTAAAATCTCCCTATGTTTTTCTTATTCGAAGTTCTTTTTCAATTGATGATAGAGTTATTTGAATTTAAGCTTAGATACAATTGTTATAAAAAGAATTTAAAAGCTATACATTCTAGCGTAATCCCTTCATCACATCTTGTCTCGTAGCCCATAGAGCAGGAAATAAAACTGCTCCCATACCTATTAATGGAGAAAGAACAATTATACTTCCCAGAAGTAGGGCATTGACGGAAATGTTGTAGCATTTAAACTTTTAAGGCACTCTTATCTTAACTGATGTTAAAGTAAGAGTGCTTATTTTGACTTATTATGCATTATCTACCGAATATTTTAACATGAACGCCATTACTTAAATCAGATTAATCATTGAAAATGCTTGTCATTTTCTCTGCAACCTCTTCGGTAATCGCAAGAAATCGTTTGGAAATTGATGTCATGTAACGATCCTTAAGTGTAATTATATTAAGTTTTGTTTGTAACACTGGATTTGCTAGTGGTCTAAGTACCGGTAAATCAGGAGAATTAAGTAGCTTGAAACAGCTAGGTACAAAACAAATTCCTGCGCCTTTCATTACCATCATAAGTGTTGGTAATGTTTCTGTCCCCCAGTAAACGACATTAGGCGTAAATCCACTTTTTTGGCATGCCTCGATCACATCATCAGCAACACCTGATCCATAAGATGTTGTATTTAAAAGAAATCGTTCGTTTTTCAAGTCTGCAATATCAATAGAATCTTTTTCACATAGATGATGGTTGGGTGGAAGAGCTAAAAGTAAAGGTTCTGTTAGTAGTGTTGAAGTATGGATGTCCTCCGCTCTCACTGAAGTTCGGACAATTCCAATATCTATTTTATGACTTCTTAGTTCTTCTAAAATATATGATGTATTACCCTCGCGAACATGTGTAACTATGTTAGGAGTTTCCTTTTGAATTTTTTTAAAGACATTTGGCAAAATAAATAGATTTGCTGAAGTAGTACAACCCAATTTCACAGTACCTCTAATTCCTTCATGAAACTCGACTAATTTCTTCTCCGTATTCTCAGATATATCAAGTAATTCTTTTCCTTTTTCATATAAAAATACTCCACTTGGTGTTAATTCAAGAGATCTACCTAAACGATTAAACAAAGTGACATTTAATTCTTGTTCAAATTTTCTAATTAAAATACTTAAGGGGGGTTGAGTCATTTGCAGTGCAGTAGCAGCTTTTGTGATGCTACCTTCCTCAACTACTGTAATAAAACAATGTAAACGATGAAGGTTCATTTTGATAACTCCTCCTTTTAGTATTCATAAAATATATGGAAGTCATATAAATATTATAATTTACATTATAAAAATGTAAAGATATACTATTTTCATAATTAAGAATAGTTCAAAAATTGGATCTAAACTGTATTTCAGTTTAGTTGATACCAGAGTGTGTCCATCCAATCGCAAATTATTAATTTATAAATGGAGGTTTTATCAATGACAACTAAAATTACTCAACAATCAAAAACTGTAGAGTTAGCTAAACTGGACAAAAAGCACTTGCTACATCCAGCTACAAATCCGAAGGCTTTAATTGACAATGGACCGCCTATTATCTTTGTTAAAGGTAAAGGAGTTACAGTTACAAGTACGGATGATGTGGAATACATCGACGGGATGTCAATGCTTTGGAACGTGAACTTAGGACATGGGAATCAAGAACTTGCAGATGCTGGTAATAGTCAATTATCTACCCTCGCGTATGCATCATCATTTAAAGGATTCTCAAATGAACCATCCATTCTACTTGCTGAAAAATTAGCTGAGTTAGCACCAGGAGATTTAAATAGTGTATTCTACACTTCTGGTGGGTCAGAATCAAATGATACAGCAATTAAATTAGCTCGTTTCTACTGGGAGCTTAAAGGGAAATCAGAAAAAAGAAAGATTATTGCGCTAACGAATGCTTATCACGGTGTAACAATAGGAGCGCAAACAGCTACTGGTCTTGCAGCATACCACAAGTTCGCATCATCAAATATAGACGGAGTTGTTCGTGCAACAGCCCACCTATTAAACAGCGAGTTAGGTGATAAAAGTGACCCGAACTATGCAGATTCTATCCGTGGAACAATTGAAAGAGAAGGTGCGGAGACGATTGCCGGAATTATTATTGAACCTGTGCAAGGTGCGGGCGGAGTTAATATTCCACCAGAAGGTTACTTAGAAGCAGTTCGTAAAATCTGTGACGAGCACAATATCCTTTTCATGGCAGATGAAGTTATTTGTGGATTTGGTCGTACGGGGAAAATGTTTGGTGTAAACAACTGGAATGTTGTCCCTGATATGATGTCAATTGCAAAAGGAATTACGAGTGGTTATTCGCAACTTGGCGGGGTCATGATGAATGATGAAATTAGAGAAACAATTGCTAACTTCGATGCTGTTATCCCACATGGTTTCACATATAGTGGCCATCCGACTGCTTGTGCGATTGGACTGAAAAACATTGAAATACTAGAGCGTGATAATATTATTGACCACGTAAACGAAATGGAGAAAGAACTTAAAAAAGGTTTAGATTACTTAGCAGAAAAACATAGTATTGTAACAAATTGCAGAGTAATTGGTCTGTTGGCTGCATTTGAACTTTATGAAGATCCAACAAGTGGAAAATTGTTTGATCCAACTGTTTTCCCAGCAAATGCGGTAGTTGACGCATGTTTCAATCGCCAATTAATATTAAGAGCGCTTGGAGCGTATAACCAAATTGTGGCAATTGCGCCACCGCTTATTATTAACAAAGAAGAAATTGAAAAAATGATTCAAATTATAGACGATTCGATTACTGCTTTTAAAAATACACGCAACTAAACTATTCCTATAAAGTAAGTTGAGTAGTGGTGGTTTATTGTTAAAAAAGGGGAGGTTCTCTAGTGCTTTATATAAATGGTGAATGGCGAGATACAGGAAATAAATTAGATGTAACAAATCCTGCGACAGGAGAAATAATTAGAACTGTTGCTACAGGTGGTAAAACTGAAACTAAAGAAGCAATCGAAAGTGCGAAGAGAGCATTTGAATTCTGGGGTAAGACAACTGGAAATGAGCGCAGCAACTACCTGTTTCAAGTGGTTCAATTGATGAAAGAAAAAACAAAAGAATTAGCTGAAACAATTACACTTGAAAATGGTAAGCCTTTACCAGATGCTACTCGTGAAGTAGCAGGTGCGATCAGCTATCTAGAATGGTATGCAGAGGAAGCTAAGAGAATTTATGGGGAAACAATTCCTGCATCTGCAGCTGATAAACACTTAATGGTAATTCGCGAACCTGTTGGGGTATGTGCAGCTATTACACCATGGAATTTCCCGTTATCGATGATTACAAGAAAAATTGCACCTGCACTTGCTGCAGGTTGTACGATTGTTTTAAAACCGGCTGACTTAACTCCTCTTTCGGCGATAAAAGTATTCGAATGCTTTCATGAAGTTGGACTACCTGCTGGAGTTGCAAACCTGGTAATTGGCCCAGCTGAAGAAATTGGGAAAGAGATGACGAGTAACCCAGACGTTCGTAAAATCACATTTACTGGCTCGACGCGTGTGGGGAAAAAACTTATCCGTGATTCGTCTGATACAGTGAAGAAAATATCAATGGAGCTTGGTGGACACGCACCGTATATTGTGTTTGAGGATGCTGATATTGACGCAGCAGTTAATGGTATATTAGTGTCTAAGTTTATTAACTCAGGTCAAACTTGCATCAGCACCAACCGGATTTACGTAGCAGAAACTGTAGCTGATGAATTCTCAGGAAAGTTAGCTGAAAAGGTATCTAAATTAGTTGTAGGAAATGGATTAGAAGATGGCGTAAATGTCGGTCCAGTAATTAATAAAGTAGCTCTTGAAAAAGTGAAAAGTCAAGTAGAAGACGCTGTGAAACATGATGGTAAAGTAATTGCGGGTGGTAATGTATTTACATTAAATAATGGAAGCGGTTACTTCTTTGAGCCCACAGTTATTCAATATGCAAGCGATAATATGAAGATTACAACAGAAGAAACATTTGGACCAGTTGCACCAATTTATACATTTAAGACGGAAGAAGAGGTAGTTGAAAGAGCAAACCATCCTGAATATGGTCTTGCAGCTTATTGTTATACGCGAGACATTGGTCGAGGCTTACGAATGATGCGTGCTTTAGAGTTTGGAATTGTTGGTATTAATGATCCAGCTCCAGTGGTTGTACAAGCTCCGTTTGGTGGTATGAAGGAAAGTGGAATGGGGAAAGAAGGCGGTTGGTACGGACTTGAGGAGTACTTGGAGAAGAAGTTTGTATCGATTTATTTAAAATAATAAAAAATGTTACTAATCTAGGTAACTAAATATATTGTAGTAGACTTATCTACATTCTCCATGTCTCTCATACATAGTTTCTAAAGAATGTATGGGAGACAGTCTACACAATTAATAAAGTAATAAACTTTAATTTAATTCCAATAAAATAAGAGGGTGAATTTATTATGTCTCAAGTAAATTTAAAAAATAATGGACAAGAAATAGTTGTCCGCAATATTTTAAAAGAGGATCTTGCTGAAGTTGCTGCACTTTCTATGAAGTGTTTTGGACCTGATATGGCATTAAAATATGAGCATTTTGAAAGTCAGATTGAGTTGTTCCCAGAAGGTCAAATTTGTCTAGAATATAACGGTAAAATTGTAGGAACCGCTTTAAGTCTAATTGTAAATTTTGAAGATTACGGAGATAGTCACTCATATTTTCAAATCTGTGATTTAGGATTTATTCGAAATCATAACCCTAATGGTAGAAACCTATATGGTATTGAAATTGGAGTACACGAAGATTTTAGAGGGTTACAATTGGGACGTCATTTGTATGATGGCCGAAAAAGAATATGTGAGAAACTTAACTTAGAAAGTATCTTAGTAGGTGGTCGTATACCTTTTTACTATAAATATGCTGAGCAGATGAGTGCAGATGAATATGCACTAGAGGTAATGAAAGGGAAAATATATGATCCTGTATTAACATTCCAAATGAAAAACGGATACGTATTAAATAAAGTAATGCCAGGTTATTTACCTGGGGATGTTGAGTCATTAGAATATGCAACACTTTTGGAATGGAAAAATCCAGTTTACAAGCTTAAATTAGTATGAGTCTTTTGTCCGTTATGTTCGCCTATTTTAATAGGCGAACAGTGGATGCCCATTGTTTATTGCGATTATGTAACTTCTTTAGTTATGTAAGCGCTTTCAATATATTGTTATGAGTTCCATTAGAAGTAAATCTTAGGTAAAGAGAGGAGTTATAAATGGTTATAGCTGATAAAGTTATTTCGAGTGAAGCAGTATTTACAGGTTTAGAAAATGAAGCAAAGCCAGCTGCTATTGCGATTAAAGGTAACAAAATCATTGCAGTAGGTTCGATGGAGGAAATAAAACCATTTATAGGTTTAGACACGAAGGAATATCATTATGGCAACCAACTCATTATGCCAGGATTTCATGATGCGCACCTTCATCTCATGTTTGGTAGTCTTTTCTCGCATGCAAGTATCAATTTATCGGATGCTCATTCGGAAGAAGAAGTTGCTAGTTTAGTAAAGCAATTTTCGGAAAACGTGCATGCTGATGAGTGGATTATAGGCTATGGATGGGATCATACAAATTGGGCAGAGAAATGCTTGCCGACACGTTTTTCTTTAGACAAAGTAGTTCCTAATCGCCCGATTATTCTTTTCCACGCAGAAGGTCATTATTCGTGGGTTAATAGTTTAGCACTTGAAAATGCTAGGGTTACAAATGAAACTGAAGACCCTCCTAATGGTACGATTCAAAAAGATGAAAATAATGAAATCACAGGAATTCTTCTTGAAACAGCAATGAATTTAGTTGTGGATATTGCTCTCGCATTTCCGGATAAACGGAAAGAAGAATTGTTTGAAGAGTTCTTAAAAAAATCAGCTCAATTAGGCATTACATCAGTAAATGATTTGTTTGCAAGTAGTTTTGATAAGTTAAATAGTTTCGATATGTATAAGGCATATGATGAAGCTGGAAAACTTACGACTCGAATTCATCTTTACCCTGAGTTAAATGATGATATAGATAGAGCGATAAACTTGCGTGAAAAGTACAATTCCGAAAAATTACAGCTTGCAGGACTTAAGCAGTTTATTGATGGTGTTGTAACTGGACATACCGCATACATGTTAGATCCTTACTTAGACAAACCTATAACACGAGGGAGTACTGCTTTTCCTGTAGAAACGATCAAAAACTGGGTGACAAAAGCGGACAAAGAAGGATTTCAAATTCGCTTTCATACAATTGGTGATGGCGCAGTTAGGCTTGCTCTAGATATATTTGAAGCAGCAAGGATGGATAATGGTGTGAGAGATTCACGACATGCGCTAGAGCATATTGAAGTGATTCATCCGACAGATATTAAGAGATTTAAAGAATTGGGGGTTGTTCCATCTGTACAGCCTTCTCATCTAGCATTGATGCCAAAAGAAAGTCATACTTTGCGTGTCGGTAAAGAGAAAGACCCTTATACGTATTTATGTAAAACGTTATACGACGCAGTTGAGTATATTGCTCTTGGTACAGACTATCCAATAGCAACATTAGATCCTTTTAAAGAAATTTTTCATGCGATTACGAGACTAGACTTTACTGGTGATTATGAGTGGAATAGTCAAGAGCAGATAACACTCGCAGAAGCGTTGAAAGCGTATACAAAAGGTTCAGCATACAGCACATTCAGAGAAAAAGATTTGGGTACATTAGAAGTTGGAAAATTAGCAGATATTATTGTACTAGATAAAAACCTCTTTGAAGTAGAAAATAAAGAAATTCTTCAAACGAAAGTTTTGTTAACAATTATGGATGGTGAAGTTGTTTATCTTTATTCAGCAGAAGACTCCCACCTCTATAGGTGCTGAGATGAATGCGATTTTGGTACCTTTTCAGTGGGTGTCCAAACACCTACTGAATAAAGATAAAAGCCTCCGGCGGATGTCACGGATTTTCAAAGGAATGAATTGTGCGGGCACAATTCAAAATCCGGACGCAATTACGCCAAGGCGTAATTGATAGTGAATCAGTCTACTATCCTACTATTTTAGTTAATTGATCATTTTACCGGGAAGATTTTTTTATTACTATTCGAGGAGTGAGAAAAATAAAACATCCAGTTAATTTGTCTAGATCGCTTTCTTTAACGTCTGTTGTTGTTACTGGGACGGCCTTTATGGCTTTAACTACAGTGTTTAGCACATACGGCATAGCCTCTAAAATATCTCATGGTATGGTCGCTGGATCGTATGTACTTGCATTAATTGTGATGATGTTTACGGCTCATAGTTATGGTCAAATGGCAAAAGCGTACCCCATTGCGGGATCTGCCTATACCTATGCGCAAAAAGCTATTAATTCTCATGTTGGTTTCTTAGTGGGATGGGCAATTTTAATGGATTATCTCTTGATCCCAATGGTTAACTTTTTACTCTTTGGTATTTTCTTCTCAGCTGCTATACCTGAAGTTCCACAGTATGTTTGGATATTTACATTAGTCGTTCTTGTGACGTTTGTAAATGTTAGAGGTGTAAAGTTAAGCGCAAATATCAACATGATTGTAACAGGCTTATCGGTATTATTTATAGTTGTCTTTTGCATCTTATCAGTTAAATCAATAGTAACTGGAACCGGGACTGGTATTTTATTTAACCTTGATCCCTTTATTAATACCGAGGAGTCATTTAAGTATATAGTTGCTGGTGCTGCACTATTATGTTTCTCTTTCCTCGGTTTTGATGCAGTTTCTACTTTTTCAGAAGAAGTAAAAAATCCGGAGAAAAACATACCGCGTGCAATATCTTTAGTAACAATAATTGGTGGATTATGTTTTGTAGTCGTATCTTATTTGGCACATAATGTTTGGCCAGATTATACGAGTTTTAAAGATGCTGATTCTGCTTCCTATGAAATTATTTTCCTAGTAGGCGGGAATGCCTTACAAGCAGCATTCCTAGCAAAAACTGCAGTGGTTGTATTTGGTTCCGCGTCCGCATCTCAAGCAAGTGCTGCACGTGTATTATACGCAATGGGAAGAGATGGACAATTACCTAAAAATTTTTTTGGAAAACTAAATAAAAGAACGAGAACCCCGGTTAACAACATTTTATTAATTGGTCTTTTATCATTATCTGCATTATTTTTAAGTCTAAACTTTGTCGCGTCTTTCATTAACTTTGGCGCCCTACTTGCATTTACTGCTGTGAATCTATCCGTTGTTTTTTTATATTACGGTAAGCGAATAGAACGCTCCTTAAAGGGGATTATCTTCTATTTGATTTTTCCATTAATCGGAGCAGTACTTACAACTTGTTTGCTTTTCAACCTAGATGTTTATTCGATTGCTCTTGGTAGTGTTTGGTTAGGAATTGGTGTTATTTATTTATTATTTATGACAAAAGGTCTTAAGCATAAACCACCAGTGCTCAATACAGATCAGATTGATTAGTCGCAGTTTAAAACATTAATGAAGCAGCTAAAAATATGTAAAGGGGATGGATGAATGACAGATAAAACTACGCTCAAAAGGTCATTAGGTGTTTGGTCAATTGTTGCACTGGGATTAGGATATATGACGCCTACAGTGGTCTTTGATACGTTTGGAATTGTATCAAAATTAACAAATGGTGTAGTACCAATGGCGTATTTTGTCGCCTTGTTAGTAATGGTATTGACAGCGATTAGTTATGGAAAGATGGTACAGGTATTCCCGGCAGCTGGTTCAGCATATACATACACCCGGGAAACAATGGGGTCTCACCTAGGATTCCTCGTAGGGTGGGCATCGTTATTAGATTATTTATTATTACCTTTAGTTAATGCATTAATTATTCGAATATATATGGAATCTCTGTTTCCGAATGTACCTGTTTGGATTTGGGTTTTTGCTTATGTCATTGTAGTTACTGCAATTAATGCTTATAGTATGGAATCAACATCCAGCTTAAACTTTATACTCGTTGTTTTCACGATTTGTTTAATAGGTATCTTCATAATACTTGCTTCTGTACAACTTTATCACGGTATGGGAAATGGTACTTTATTCACGATTCATCCACTATCACATGAAAATGTGAAATTAATAGCCGTTTTAACTGGGGCAACAGTAGTAGCTTTCTCGTTTATCGGTTTCGACGCAATAACAATGTATACGGAAGAAGCAAAGGATACATCAACAGTTCCTAGAGCAATCCTTCTAACTGTTTTAATCGGTGGGGGTATTTTCTTTATTGCTTCTTATTTTACACAAGCATTATTCCCGGATGTTTCTGTGTTCGAAAATGTAGATGATACATTGCCGGAAATAGGTTTATATGTAGGAGGGAAGTTATTCCAGCTGATTTTCATTGCAGGAGCTTTCGCTGCTACTGTAGCTTCAGGACTTGCATCTCATGCAAGTGCATCTCGTTTGCTGTTTGTTATGGGCAGAAATGGTGTACTTCCTAAAAAAACTTTCGGATACTTACACCCTAAATTTAGAACGCCTGTTTTTACGATTGTTTTGACGGGAATCGTATCATTATTTGCAATAGGACCAAATTTAGAATTAATTGCTTCAGTCATTAACTTTGGGGCATTAATTGCATTCACATTCGTTAACCTATCTGTTATTGTTCATTTCTATATACGTCAGAAAAGGAGATCAGGCAGTGAAACCTTTAAGTACTTAATTATGCCTTCTTTCGGAGCATTAGCTACTGGAGTTCTTTGGTATCATTTACACGCTGATGCATTTATAGGTGGAATCGTTTGGCTTATAATCGGAATCATTTACATGCTGTTTATAACAAGATTCTTTAAAAAAGAACTTGGAAGCATGGACTCTATTGATGACTTGGAGTCATTAGATAAAGAGATTTTTGATGAAGAAAAGATTAAAGTCTTGAATTAACTATTTAGAGGATGAGAATCTCTTAGATAATCTTCCTCTTTTTAATGACACAAGAAGTAAATAAAGGAGTGATTGCTTTGAAAGAAAAAATTCGACTGTATATAGAAGAAAATAAAGAAGAATTATTTAAAACAATTCAAGATGTCGTACGTATAAAAAGCGTTGTTGGTAATGAACAAGAAATGCAATTATACATGAAAAAAAAATATGAAGAACTTAACTTGATTTTGCATGAGATTGAACCAAAATATGAGAAGGTTTCAGCTCATGAAGCGTTTATTGATTCAGGTATTCCGTTTGAAGACCGAAAAAATATTATCGGAATACATAAAGGAGTCTCCGATGGTAAGTCATTAACGATTCATGGACATGTAGATGTTGTTTCTCCAGAACCATTTTCAAACTGGACGATGGACCCATGGAGTGGAGATATTATTGGAAACAAGTTATACGGTCGAGGCTCTGCCGATATGAAAGCAGGACTTATTTCAAATTGGTTCGCATTGAAAACATTAATTGATTTAGGTTATCCAATTGCTGGAGATGTTCAGCTACATTCAGTAATAGAAGAAGAAGCTGGTGGTGGAGGCGGAGCTTTAGCATGTTTGGAGGAAGGCTTCGTAACAGATGGGTACATTTCGACAGAGCCACATAATTTGAATATGACAATAAGTCATGGGGGGATTATGTATTTCCGAGTGTACGTAAAGGGAAGAACAGCGCATGCTGGTTTAGCGCATGAAGGCATAAATGCTATTTCAAAAATGATGAAAATCCTAAGTGCGCTGGATGAATTAAGTGAATGGCGTGCTAAAAATGTTAAGTTTGATTTATTTGAAAAGGGGTCTGGACAGTCCGTTCACTTAAACTTAGGTGTACTAAAAGCTGGGGACTGGGTATCGACAGTTCCAGGGGAAGCGATCCTCGAAGGAAGAATTGGTTTTATCCCAGGGGAAACTCGCGAAGAAATTAAGCAACTAGTACAAGACACGATTATGAAATCTGTCTTAGGCGATGAGTGGATGGATAAAAATCCACCTGTTATAGAGTGGTTTGGATGGTCAACGGAGCCATGGTACCAAGATCCTGAGAACCCTTTTGTAAAATTATTCATCGAAAATGCAGAAGGTGTTATGGGACATAAAGTAGTAATGGTTGGAAGAGCTGGAGGAAATGATGCACGATTTACTCAGTATTACGGAAAACAAGGATTGTGCTTTGGGCCAATTGGAGAAAATATGCATGGACCAGATGAATGTGTTCATTTAGATAGCGTAGTAGAAGTAACTAATGTTTTGGCAAATTATATTATTAAGTGGAGCGAGAGTTAATCATCGTTAACTTTTGGGAATATCCATTTCAAACTAATATAGTGTCTCTCATAATGCTGCTAGCTTGGGTAGCTGAATGATTAGGAATGTTATGGAAAAAGGGGGTAGGCTTAATACAATTGGTATTAGATTTAAAACAAAATCTAGCATTAAAAATGACACAAGAAATGCAACAATCTTTGCAACTTCTATAAATGTCGTCTTTTGAATCGCATGACTATTTATCGGACAAGGCGATCAAAAACCATTTAATAACTAATGAGAAGATGGCACTTAATAAGTGAGGATTATTTGTACACTAAAAAAACTTTTAATCGGGAAATTATTAGTGTGGAAAATTATTTGATAAAACAAATCTCTCTTAACAATTTAATCGACGAAACAATTCCTGTATTCAAAATTAATGGAAAATTAAATTAATTTATTTCCGAAATGTAAGTAAATCACATTTTAGTAGTTGGCAAGCTTATTGTTTATTAATTGTGAGTGTATTGTTTAAAAACATTTAATAGAGAGGATGTATTTTTATGAAAAGAAATTATTCTGTTGAAGAACTTAAAGTGTTAGACCAAAAGCATTTTCTACACCCTACTTCGCCAGTAAAGACGGAAAATGGACCGGCATTTATTTTTACAGAAGGAAAAGGTGTTTATCTGTATGATATTACAGGTAAAAAAGTTATTGATGGTATGTCTTCACTTTGGAATGTGAATATCGGACATGGTAGAACAGAACTTGGTGAAGTAGCGAAGGAACAAATGGATAAATTAGCCTTCAGTTCTTGTTTTGCAACATTTAGTAATGAGCCTGCTATTCTATTAGCAAAAAAGTTAGCAGAATTAGCACCTGGTGATTTAAATACTACATTTTTTACGTCCGGTGGTTCCGAATCCAATGATAGCGCCTATAAATTGGCTCGTCATTATTGGATATTAAAAGGGGAAACTTCTCGAAAAAAAATTATCTCAAGATCGAGATCTTATCACGGGGTGGCAATCGGTGCTACAAGTGCGACGGGTTTAAAAGGATTTCGTGATTTTACAAATTCTAATGCACCGGATTTTCTATTCGTAGATCATTTCTCCATACAGGCTTTACGTGATTTGATTGAAACTGAAGGTCCAGAAACAATAGCTGCTTTCATCACCGAGCCAGTACAAGGTGCAGGAGGGGTGCATGTTGCACCGGATAATTATTTCAAAGAAATTCGTGAAATTTGCAATGAGTACGGTATTTTGATGATAACTGATGAAGTTATCACAGGATTTGGTAGGACGGGTAAGTTCTTTGCGATGGAACATTTTAATGTGGTACCGGATATGATGTGCTTTGCAAAAGGTGTTACTAGTGGATATGCACAATTAGGTGGTGTAATGATCTCAGAGAAAATACACCAAGAATTTTCTGAGTTATCAGAAGGAACTATATTGCATGGATACACTTATAGTGGTCATCCAATGGCCTGTGCAGTTGGGTTGAAAAACATTGAAATTATAGAGAAGGATAATTTAGTAGCAAATGCAGAAATTCGTGGTCAAGAGCTATTAGCAGGGTTAAAAGTATTACAAGCGAAGTATCCATTTATTGTAGATGCAAGAGGTTTAGGTTTAATGGCAGGTATAGAAATCTCTTATGAAAGAAGACTCCTCGCTCCGCAAATAGTGACAGAGGCAGCAAAGTTGGGATTAATATGTCGCTCTGTTGTACTAGATGCTCAAGATATTGTTGTATTTTCACCACCATTATCAATAAGCCAAAAGGAGTTAAGAGATTTATTAGATATTCTAGAAAAAGCGATTCAAGAAGTAGAGAATCAGGTATTGGCAAATAAGTTGTAATATGAAAGGTGAGGTAATTATAATGAGGAAAAATTTATTTATCAATGGGGATTGGGTGGAAGCAGCAGAGTATACAGAATTATGCTCTCCATATAGTAGCGAGGTCATTGCAGAAATACCGAAGGCAAATGTCGAGGAAGTAGAAGCAGCTTTAGTAGCTGCCGATGCTGCACGTAAAACGATGGCGAATATGCCTTTGTATAAGCGTGCGATTATTCTTGAAAAATTAGCTTCTTTATTAGAAGCACGTGCTGAAGAAGCAGCAGAGCTAATAGCACTAGAAGCAGCCAAGCCTATTTCAACCGCCAAAGCGGAAGTTCAGCGTACAATTCAAACGTATAAATTTGCTGCTGAAGAAGCAAAGCGAATACACGGAGAAACAATTCCTGTGGATGCTGCCCCTGGTGGAGACGGGCGCATTGCCTATACGGTTCGTGAACCATTAGGTATCGTGGCAGCTATTACACCTTTTAATTTCCCAATGAATCTAGTTGCTCATAAAGTAGGGCCAGCAATAGCATCAGGTAACACGGTTGTATTAAAACCTGCAAGTCAAACACCATTAACTTCCTATTTTATTGGTGAATTATTAGTAGAGGCAGGATTACCGAAGGGTGCGTTAAATATCGTTACTGGTGCAGGTTCTTTAATTGGTAACAAATTAGTCACGGATAATCGCGTGAAAAAGATTTCTTTTACAGGTAGCCCCGCTGTAGGTATTGGCATACGCAATCAAGCAGGTCTTAAGAAAGTAACGCTTGAACTGGGTTCTAATGCGGCTGTTATTATCGATGAAAATGTTAATATTGATAAATTAATTCCACGTGTCGTTTCCGGTGCATTTGCATTCCAAGGGCAGGTATGTATTTCAGTTCAACGAATCTATGTTCACGAAAAAATGTATGATTTGTTTGTAGATAAATTTGTAGCAGCTACAAAAGAGTTGAAACTTGGTGATCCCCTAGATCCTACAACAGATGTTTCAGCCTTAATTAGTCCACAAGATGTAAAACGAACATTAAGTTGGATTGAAGAAGCAAAGGAGCAAGGGGCAATTATTGCAACTGGTGGAGAATCTGAAGGGAATATCTTACAACCTACCGTACTATTAAATGTAAAACCGGAGCAGAAGGTTTCCTGTCAGGAGGTATTCGCACCAATCGTATCTATTATGAAGTTTACATCTATTCAAGAGGCATTTGATCAAGTAAATGACTCCAAATATGGTTTGCAAGCTGGTATTTATACAGATAATATCCATGTTGCTTTACAGGCAACGCAAAAACTCCATGTAGGTGGTGTCATTATAAATGATATTCCTACATTCCGTTTAGATCATCTACCATATGGTGGCGTAAAGGAAAGTGGTATGGGAAGAGAAGGGCTGAAGTATGCAATTGAGGAAATGACAGAAATGAAACTTGTAGTTATAAACCAAAACTAATAAAAAATGGGTAGGAGGAAATATAATGATAATTGGTGTACCTAAAGAAATAAAAAATAATGAAAATCGAGTAGGAATTACTCCAGCAGGTGTTGTGGCTTACAAAAAAGGTGGTCATGAAGTAATAATTGAATCGAGTGCAGGGCTAGGTAGTGGATTTACAGACCAAGATTATTTAGATGTAGGCGCTCAAATTACTAAATCGACTAAGGAAGCTTGGGATGTTGATATGGTGATTAAAGTGAAGGAGCCGATTCAGGAGGAGTACAAATATTTTAAAGAGAATTTAATTCTCTACACATACCTACATTTAGCTCCAGAGCCAGAATTAACGAAAGCTTTGCTTGAAAGTAAAGTTACTGGAATTGCTTATGAAACAATTCAATTAGATTCAGGTGCATTACCGTTGTTAACGCCAATGAGTGAAGTTGCAGGCCGAATGTCTGTACAAATTGGTGCACAGTTTTTAGAAAATTCCAAAGGAGGAAAAGGAGTTCTCTTAGGTGGTATTCCTGGTGTTGCACCTGGAAATGTAGTGATTGTAGGTGCTGGAGTTGTCGGGACGAATGCTGCGAAAATGGCAGTAGGATTAGGTGCAAACGTAACAATTTTAGACGTTAATATTACACGCTTAAGTCAAATAGATGATATGTTCCAAGGACGTGTTCGTACACTTGCATCAAATACCTACAATATCGCTGAAGCAGTGAAAACAGCAGATTTGTTAATTGGTGCTGTGCTAATTCCAGGTTCACGTGCACCACAATTAGTTTCAAAAGAAATGATTCAAACGATGCAAAAGGGGTCTGTTGTAGTGGATGTAGCGGTAGATCAAGGGGGTTCTATTGAAACAATTGATCGAATTACTACTCATAGTAATCCTACTTATGAAGTATACGGAGTTGTGCATTACGCAGTTGCGAATATGCCAGGTGCTTGCGCGCGTACCTCAACAATGGGCTTGTCAAATGTAACTGTTCCATACGGTTTGCAAATAGCTAATAAAGGCTATCTCCAAGCTGCTTTAGATAATCCTGTTTTAGCGAAGGGGATAAACGTAGTAAATGGAAAAATAGTATATAAAGCGGTAGCTGATGCACATGGATTACCATATACGGATCTACAAGTAGAATTAGCAGCAGATTCAACTTCGGCGTTAGCAGTTAAATAGAATAAGAGAAATAATGTTATTTGAAATGAAAGAAGGTGAAAATTGGTAGGGAACGTAATCTACCAAGCTTTCACCTTCTTTACTATTTTTAAATTTCGACCTATTAATATAGTGGTGAATAGATATTAATATTAGCCTCTTGGTGGATAAGGGTCGTTTCCATAACTATTTTTTTCACGGATTCGACCTTGTTTATTGTGTACAAGCAATTCAGATTTTTGGTTTATGGCGATATCTCGACCATATTGAATAGCTTCATATTGTGTGTTGAATATTTTGGTAGCTTTCGGATTGCCTGCTCCTTTAACCTGATAACCGCCATTTGGATGCGGTGTAATATGTTGATTTTTCCCCATTACATTATCTCCTTTGTTTCGGTTATTGTGGAAGGGGAACATATTATCCTCTGTTTATTCACTCCATTTTGTATTATTATTTACTATTTAAGTGAATTTCAAAATATTGGTATCCATAGATTAATAGTAATCAAATTACATTTTGTCTGTAAAACTATCGTTTTATAGACATTCTAAACAGCCTACTCAAATCAGCATTTGTCTATTTACTCATCTATAATATTTATTATATAAAACGTATGGTAATAGACAAAGTGAGGGATTTTATGAGTAGAATCATTGGTTATGCGCGTGTCAGTAACGAGGATCAAAATTTGGCTCTACAGAAAATCGCCATTGAAAAATATGCCAAGGAGCAAGGAATGGATCTCCTCTTATATGTCGAGAAAATTTCAACGAGAAAATCTGAGCGCACTGAATTAATTCATGCCCTTAAAGCAGCTGCTCCTTGTGATCGTTTCGTTGTATATAAACTAGACCGACTTGCTCGCAGCACAAAGGAGCTTTATCAATTAACAGACGAAATGGTAAAGCGACAGGTTGATTTCGTTAGTATTCGTGATAGCTTCGACACTACTAGACCGACTGGACGCGTCATGTTTGGGATGCTTGCCGTATTCGCCGAAATTGAACGCGATATTATCCAGCAGCGTACAAAAGCTGGGCTTGAGGCTGCCCGTAAACGTGGCAGAATCGGGGACGCCCTGCCATAGATACCTATACGAAGCGTCGGATTGTGAAGTTGTTTGAAAGTGGAGAAAGTGCCATGGATATTGCAAAAGAGTATGGAATTGGACGTAGCACGATTTATAAAATCTTGAATGAGAACAAAAAGGATGCAATCCTAAAGTGAAGGACCTTTTCTATAATTGCGGTACGCTTTGTGCGAAACAATTTTTTTGTTCGAAATCTAACCACAATTCAAGTGGATATGATTGCCTAGCTCTAAATTTTTCCACTGGCACCTAATGAATTTTTTCACTCAAACTGTAAACGCTAATGACAAAGGTTGAACAAAACCTGTGGGAATCGTGTAGTGATCTAACTATCATCTGATGCGTAAAAACTGATATAATAGAAATATACCAATAAAGTGAGGGGTGTTATATTATTTATGAAAGAAAATTCACGCCTAGAACGTAAAAAGCAAGTGCAATTCGCAGTTGGTATGGCTGCCATTGACGGTGGAAAACCGAGTGCATTTACACAAAACCTCTTAAACCAATATGAAAATGGTCAAGTATCATCCAGCCAATTGAAACAAGCGATTGTTGAAAAATATACAAGGGCTTCACAGTAATTTATGGACCCATATATTTATCCTAATACAAATACCTTAATCAACAAATTAAATATTCGAGATAAACAACAATTAATTGACGTTGAAGCACAGCTGTTAATCGCGGGGATTGTAGATATTTCTTCTATCACCCATGAGATTGACTTTCAAAAATATGAAAGTCTTCAAATGATTCATCACTTTCTTTTTCATGAGCTATATTCATGGGCAGGGGAATTCCGCACAGTCAATATTTTTAAAAGTGAACATGTTTTAAATGGATTATCTGTTGCTTATAGCGATAAAGATCACATTGTATCTGATTTGAAAACTGTTTTCAGTTGGTCTAAATCTAAGCAATGGAAATATTCTAATCCTCGTCTTGTAGAGGACTTTTCTACATTTATGACAAAACTTTGGCGTGTTCATCCTTACCGAGAAGGAAATACACGAGCGGTTTCGATTTTCATGAAGCTTTTTGCTGAAGCAAATAGGCTAGACTTCAATGCTCAATTGCTCTCACAACATGCAGGATATTTACGAAATGCACTAGTTCTTGCCGCAGTAGAAGAAGCTCCGGAACCACAATATTTATTGAATATGATGACAGATGCACTAGATGTAGTTGATTTCAATAAATTCAAGCCTGACGATGAAGCGTCTAGTAATTATCAAGTAATTGGGCAATATGATGTTTCCAAGTATGAAGAAAAACCCTTTGAAACGGATTTTGATAAGGAATAATTTTATTTACCGATTAAGTAGGTTCTGGTTATTTAATACACTAAAAAGGATGGTGATTTGTAATTGAATCATCATCCTTTTCGTGATATGGCCTGCTTACGAATGATAAGGACTTATCAAACTGGGTGATCCGTTCAGCTGAAGATTGGCTTCTACCGGTTTATGAACAGATGAAGCAGACATTAACAGCAAAATCTGTTCTACATGTGGATGAAACCTATGCGCAAATAATCAAACGTTCAGACGGAAAATCCGGTCAATCGAACGCCTATAATTGGGTGTTCCGAAGCGTGCCAAGTCAAGGACCGATCATCGTTCTTTTTCAAAAATCCGTTTTTAGCACGTGGGCTCGAAATTTACACAGGCACGATTTACGAAATTTTTTTAGCGGATGGCATGATTAAATCAAGCATCGGCAGCGGTGGTCGCTATGATAATGCGATTGGGGGACTACTTGGTACAAATGATTCATTTGCAACGGTGGGGATTTCATTTGGGTTAGATGTGATTTATACAGCATTTGAGCTAACAGGGAAAGCAGAGAAGCGAGAATCAGATATCGATATTTACATCATTCCAATTAGAGCAGAAAAAGAGGCACTTGTTTTGGCTACAGCACTACGTAACGAGGGCAATCGAGTAGAGGTTGAGCTAAGTGGCAAAAAAGTCCGAAAAGCAATGGATAAAGCCAATCGAGAGGATATCCAAAAGACAATTGTACTTGGCGAGAATGAAGTAACTGCGAATCGTTATAAAATGAAAGATATGAATAGTGGAGAAGAACAGCTATTTAATTTTGTGTTTGATAAATAATGAAATGCCAGGCTTTCTATTTAATAGAGGGCCAGCGTTAAGACTACCCAGCAATAATATGTGTTCAAGATTTAAAGCAATTGTACAAACAACAATTAATGAGATAGATGGGTTAGCATATACAAGACAGTTAAAAGATTTCAAGCTCGAAATATTCCTCCGAACTCGTCGTAATAACTAGAGAACTAAAAGCATTTTCAACCAAATTCAAACCATAAAACTACTTTGAAAAACAGGTTTTAACGTTACCTATAATTCATATATATAGAGTAAAAGCTAATAGGAGTAGAAATCAATGGACAAACAAAATAGTAGATATAGATGGGTAGTATTTGTTTCTGTACTATTTACTTATTTGTTAATGGCGAGTCAACGAACCGCCCCTGGACTGATTACAGACCAATTGATGCGAGATTTTAATGTAACAGCATCAACGATTGGGTTATTGACAAGTATACAATTTTTTGTCTACACGAGTTTGCAAATTCCGATGGGGATTTTGGCTGATCGATTTGGGCCAAATTTTTTTCTAATTATTGGTGCTACTCTTACAGGTTTAGGAACAATTATTTATAGTCTGAGTACACATGAATTCGTCCTGTTTTTTGCCAGAATACTAACTGGGGTAGGGGATGCGACCATATGGGTTAACATGGTGCTAATTTTAGCCCAATGGTTTCAACCAAAGGAATTTGTTCGATTAATTGGCATGGCTGGCATGACAGGAAGTCTTGGTTTTTTATTGGCGACAGTACCTTACTCCACGTGGATACTTTTATTTGGTTGGAGGGTAACATTTTTCTCAGTAGGACTACTATTATGTTTCTGTGGCATTCTCCTTTATTTTGTACTTGTAAAAAAAACAAAACAAATTTTGGGGGATGAGCAAGTAATTGATACAGCAGAAGTGCAACGTGAAAAAACATCAGTTTTACTACGAAGAATATTTTCAAATCCGCAAGCATGGGCTCTATTCTTTTGCCATTTTGGGGTAGTCGGCGGTTATGTAGGCTTTATCAGTTCATGGGCAGTACCATATGGGATGAATATGTATGAAATGACTCGCTCAGATGCCAGCCAGCTGATTATGATCGGTCTTATCGGGGCCCTTATTGGAGCACCTTTAGCTAGTTGGATTTCAAGTCGGTTAGAAACAATTAAAAAACCGTATATTGTCGTTCATATCATTGTTTTATTAGGGTGGTTTTCTTTCCTTTTATGTAATGGGCATCCTTCCTTTTTCTTTCTGATTATTATTTTCTTTATCATTGGCTTTGGATATGGGGCGAGTGCATTAACCTTTGCAGCTGTACGTCAATCTTTTAAACTTGAAGAATCAGGAATTGTTTCAGGGATTGCGAATACGGGCGGCTTTCTAAGTGCTGTATTGCTACCCATCATTTTTGGATATATATTAGATCATTTTCAATCAACTTCAGGAAATCTATTTGATGGATATTACTATGGTTTCATCACGCCAGTTATCTTCTCCATCGTTGGTTTGATTGGAGTGATTTTATTTAAGGAAAAACGTCAGAGCGTAGGACAAAAAAAGAATAGCCGCATTTTTAACTAGCATCGTAATCGAGGGAATCAAAATAAGAATAACAAGCAGGGGTAAAGAGCATGGAAGGAGAGCAACCATTCTCTACTCCTGTTTTTTATTCCTTTATCAACCTGATTTACAGGGTATAGGCTCATCACCAAAAGTTGTGGATGACATTTGTTAAACGTATACCTTGTATATAAGTTGATTGGAGTGGAGGCTGGGCGACTCCTTGGGGATCAGCAATAGAGGAACGAAGGCTAAAACCATCACGTCCTGTGATAACGCCTTCGTGACCAACATCGTGTTGGCCCGAGACCCTGGAACGAGCATCGCGAGTGAAGCGGCTCATCGGACGCCCCCAGGAAGCTTTGCTCTGTGCGAAAGCGAAGCGTCAGCAATTGTTTTATCTGTGCGTAAGCGTAGCGACAGCAACAACAAAGCGCCCAGTCGGAACGGAAATCAATCACACGTTTTGGTGAAGATCCAGGGTATATAAAAACAGTAAGATGTTAGGTATAATTATTAATTAAGAAAAATTATGATTAGATTAAATCTAGTATAGAAGGGGAAGAAAACTTAAATTGACAAATAATAAAACGGTTGTCCGTTCAATGGATATTTTAAATCTATTTATCGATCATACTGAACTGTCATTCCAAGAAGTAATTGAGTTATCAGGAATCCCTAAAACCTCTGCTTTCCGCATGTTGAAATCTTTCGAGGAAATGGAGTTTTTAGAAAAGGGGGCTGATGCAAAATATAGGTTAGGCATTCTCTTCCTTAAATTTGGACATTTAGTATCAATGCGCCTAGATGTGCGGAAAATTGCAGATCCAATTATGAATGAGCTACATAATGATGTAAAAGAAGCGATTAATTTAATCGTTCGTGATGGTGACGATGCTGTTTATATCGAGAAAATTGATACGCAGCAAAAAGTTCGACTCTACACAGCAATTGGTAGAAAAAGTCCTCTTTATGCAGGGGCATGCCCTCGTGCTGTATTATCCTTTTTACCGGATGCAGACATTAAGGAATATCTTGAATCGGTAGAACTTACATCATTTGCAATGGGGACAATTACAGAAAAGGAAAAGCTTTTTGAAACGATTGTGCAGGCTAGAGAACTTGGTTATACAATCAGCCATTCAGAATTAGAAAATTATACTTCTGCTGTTGCAGCACCGATTTACGATCATAAAGGAGAAGTCGTTGCAGCAATGAGTATTGCGGGACTAGAAACCAATTATCGAGGGGAAAACGTTGAAATCTTCGTCGATAAACTTAAGAAGGCTACCGCAGCGATTTCTAAACAATTAGGGTATGAACAGCTTTAAAAAATGGGTAGTCTCAAAAGTCATTTGAGATTACCCATTTTGCGCTGAAATCGCTAGTTTTTTCGGAAAATATTACTATCTAAATAATCGAATTTTGGACGATTGAATAGCCTCTATCGCTTCTATAACCTTTTAAACGAAGCCCAAATGCTAATTCATTTCGTTTTCTTTCTTGCTGTATTAACGCCAATTGAGCTTCTTCAAGAGTGACCTCTTTAAAATAGACTCGACCATTTGCTTGCATTTGTGCTAATGATGGTAAATCGGCAGAAATCACTTGAGCTATTTTCGGATATCCACCAGTTGTTTGACGATCTGCCATTAAAATAATAGGTTGCCCATTGGAGGGCACTTGAATCGTTCCAAATGTAACCCCTTCGGATAATAATTCAAATGGCTCTTTTAATTGAATAGCCTCTCCTTCTAATCGATAGCCCATTCGGTCTGACTGTGTTGTGATGGTGTAAGGCGTTGAAAGGAATTTTTTTAAACTCCCCTCATCGAAATGCTGATATTCAGAGCCTCTTATGAAACGGATTGTTTGCGTTTTTTTAAATGTAACAAAGGGTGTGTAATCAGCTGACCAAGAAAGATACGTTGGTTCTTTTTTTAATTGTTTAAAAAGATCCTCTCCTAAATCTGATCGTCTATCTAATTCAAAAACATCATTCTTCAGCAATTTTCTTCCTTGAAATCCTCCAATTCCAGCACGTATGTAGGTACTTTTACTGCTCATCACTTTGGGTACTTGAATTCCTCCACTAAACGATACATAGGCTCGGCAACCACTAATCGCAGTATTAAATTTTAAAACAGAGCCTTTTTGAATAAAAAGTGGCCGCCACATTGGTGCTTCTATTCCGTCTATTGTAGGTTGTAAATTGCCACCTGTAATTGCGATCAGTTCATCAGTTTCAAATAAAAGGGTTGTTCCATAAAGTGTTACCTCAAGAACGCCTTCTCCTTCCGAATTTCCAACGAGTAAATTCGCAATTCGTAAGGAAATTGAATCCATTGCTCCTCCGACGATAACACCAAACTTTTGTAGTCCATATCTTCCTAGGTCTTGAATGGTTGCCAGCATACCTGGCTGTAATACCTTTATGCCCATGTTCTCATCTCCCAATCGCTCTTATATTCATCCAACGAAATTGGTACAAACTGAATTCGATCACCCGGTTGTAATAAGGTTGGAGGAGATTGTTCAGGTAGAAACAAACGAGAAGGTGTTCGTCCGATGATTTGCCATCCACCTGGTGTTTCTAATGGGTAAATCCCTGTTTGATTTCCCGCAATTCCAACAGATCCCGGAGTAATCGATAACCGTGGAGTTTCTTTACGAGGTGTTGCAATTTGTCTGTCCATTCCTCCCATAAAAGGAAAACCTGGAGCAAAGCCTATCATGTAAACAAGATATTCTACAGAAGAATGAATTTTAATGACTTCATTAGGTGTTAAACCATGATAAGTGGCTACAAATTCTAGATCTGGTCCCATTTCACCACCATATACTACAGGGATTTTTACGACACGTTCCTTCGTTGTTTCAACTATATGAGATTGGTTCATTAAAGAAAGAATTGTTGCTTTCACCTTTTCGTAAGGCATTTGAGCTCCTTTTTCTATAGTTGAAAAGTATACTTCAATCGGATTGTAATAAACTGTCACATTATTATAGGCAGGTACAACCTCGATGAATCCTTCAAATGGATTTCTCTCTAATAAATTCAATATATTTTTAACTTTGTAGTGAATTGCCTCACTGATTCCTTCACCTACATGTATAACTAGTGCAGAATCGCTCAAAGGTCTTATTTGTACATTCTCTTTTAAATTCAGCATAAAAACCAACTCCTGAAGTTTCGTAATTCGGTATATCAGTTTTAAATAACGGATTATTAAATAGTATATTTAAAGAATAAACAAAAACAAGTTTAATTTAAATGAAAATTTTAAAAAAAATATTCTTTCTCAAAATTTTAAATTTATACTTTTCAGAAATTATAAAATATGTTAAGATTTTTTTAAATTTCAAAACTTAAGTTCCGAATATCGGTACAAAATATTTGTAAACGTATTCATTATAACTACTTAAGTGGGAAGAAAACGGGGAGAAGAAGATGTTTCGAGTTGATTTAAACTGTGATTTAGGGGAAAGTTTTGGTCGTTATCGACTTGGAGAGCAAGAAGAAATCTTAAAATATGTAACCTCTGCTAATATTGCTTGTGGATTCCATGCTGGAGATCCAACAGTCATGCGAGAGACAGTTAAGCTAGCCATTGCTAATGGTGTGAAAATCGGAGCACATCCAGGATTACCGGATTTAAATGGTTTTGGACGACGTGAGATGAACATCACACCACAGGAAGCCTATGATATGGTTATTTATCAAGTTGGTGCATTGCAAGGTTTTCTAACGACTTACAATGAAACGATGCAGCATGTTAAGCCACATGGAGCACTTTATAATATGGCTGCTAAAAATCCAGCGATTGCTGAGGCAATCGCACAAGCTATTTATGATATTTCACCTTCACTTGTGTTATTCGGTCTCTCAGGTAGTGAATTAACAAAAGCCGGAGAAAAAGTAGGGCTTCAAACAGCCCATGAAGTGTTTGCAGATCGTACCTATCAGAAGGATGGTTCTTTAACATCTCGTCAACAACCTGATGCATTGATTACCGATAAGGAACAAGCTGTGAATCAGGTTGTGAGAATGGTGAAAGAGGGACTTGTGCTGTCACAACAGCAAATCGAAATTCCATTACAGGCAAATACTATTTGTATTCATGGGGACGGGGAACATGCTGTAGAGTTTGCAAAATATATTCATTCAAGATTAGCAGAACATCAAATATCAGTACGTGCAATCAAGGAGGGGTAGACCAATGGTAACAAAAAAAGCGGAAGTTAGTGAAGCTGGGATCGAGCAAGAGAAAAAAGGTAAATTTGTTAAGAAAACAGCAAGTAAAAGTGTGTTAATAGGAGCAGCCTTTTTAATGGCTACCTCATCTATCGGACCAGGTTTTTTAACACAAACGACAGTATTTACACAGCAATTAGCGGCTAGTTTTGGATTTGTCATTTTAATTTCATTAATTCTAGATATTGTCGCACAGGTAAACGTTTGGCGAATCATTGCTGTTTCTGGCTTGCGAGGGCAAGAAATTGCCAATAAGGTGTTACCTGGATTAGGTGTTCTCCTTGCAATAATGATTGTTATAGGCGGTTTAGCATTCAATATTGGTAACGTTGCTGGAGCTGGATTAGGGCTAAATGCAATGCTTGGCGTAGATCCAATTATGGGTGCCATTGTAAGTGCACTTTTTGCTATTTTTATATTTATCTATAAAGAAGCTGGGAAGGCAATGGACAGGGTTGCGCAAATTGCTGGCGGTGTTATGATTCTACTCATGCTATTTGTTGCTTTTAAGACTTCACCACCTGTAGGAGAAGCGATTGTGAGCACCGTTTGGCCTAAAGAAATTAGCTGGTTTGCGATTGTAACATTGGTTGGTGGATCAGTTGGAGGTTATATTACTTTTGCTGGTGGTCACCGCCTTTTGGACGCTGGCATCAAAGGACAAGAATCCTTACCAGAAGTAACAAAAAGCTCTGTGACAGGTATTTTGATTACTGGCGTAATGCGTATTGCTTTATTTTTAGCGGTTCTTGGTGTTGTTTCAAAAGGTTTAGTCATTGACCCTGCCAATCCACCTGCATCTGTTTTCCAACTAGCTGCGGGTAATATTGGTTATCGTATGTTTGGTATGATTATGTGGGCTGCAGCGATTACTTCTGTTGTAGGTGCAGCTTATACATCCGTTTCATTTATTCGTTCATTCCACCCTAACATAGAGAAATATCATAATTGGGTGATTATAGCATTTATCGTCATTTCAACAACAACTTTTGCCTTAGTTGGAAAGCCTGTTAATGTGTTAATTTTGGTAGGTGCATTAAATGCACTGATTTTACCATTATCACTTGGCATTATATTAGTTGCTGCACACAAAAAAGAAATCGTTGGTACATATAAGCATCCACGTTGGTTAACTGTAACTGGAGCAATTGTAGTTGTTCTTATGGGATATCTCAGCATCAATACATTTATTGAAGAAATTCCAAAAATTTTTAGTTAAACTAACAACCATCCATCCATGAGCATCTTTTCATGGATGGTTAATTTATAAGGAGTGAATTGATGATGACAACATATAGTGCTTTAGAGCCGAATGAAATCCGTAAACTTATTCGCAATCAAGAAATTTCTGAACCAACTTCTGGCATGTCGATTGGGTTTACACAAGCAAATTTAGTGATTTTGAAGAAGGAGCATGCCTTTGACTTTCTACTATTTTGTCAGCGAAATCCAAAGCCATGCCCGTTATTAGACGTGACAGAACCTGGATCATTTATCCCTTCAAAAATTGCTAAAAATGCAGATATTCGCAAGGACATTCCGAAATATCGTATTTATCGGGATGGTATTTTAACTGAAGAAGTATTAGATATTACAGAGTATTGGGAAGAGGATATGGTAGGTTTTTTAATAGGATGTAGCTTTACATTTGAAACACCTCTTCTTGAAGCAGGTATTCCAATAAGACATATTCAAGAAAACTGTAATGTGCCAATGTATAAAACAAATATCGCTTGTGAAAAAGCAGGTGTGTTTGAAGGACCAACTGTTGTCAGTATGCGCCCTATGACACCAGAGGATGCGATTCGTGCAATCCAAATTACTTCGCGTTTTCCAAATGTACACGGTGCACCAATTCATATTGGTAGTCCAGAACAAATAGGTATTACGGATATTTCAAAACCAGATTTCGGTGATGCCGTGTCCATTAAGCCAGGGGAAATACCAGTATTTTGGGCTTGTGGCGTAACCCCTCAGGCAGTAGCAATGGAAAGTAAACCTTCTATTATAATTACCCATGCTCCGGGTCATATGCTAATCACTGATATAAAGGAAACAAGCTTGAGCATACTTTAAGGTATGTTCGAGGACATCTATTTATTTTTCTGCATAAGTAAGAGTCAAGAGATTGGGACAAAACCTATTTCTGAAATCTAAAAGCTGGAAGGACTTACTTGGGACACTACAAAAACAAACGAAAAAGTACCACGGTGTCGTTCGATTCATGGACCTTAAGGGTAAAGAAATCCTGTCGTGACAAAACGTGACTAGATTGCCGCATTACCCTGGGGACGTACAGTTTATAACGTTATACTTAGAGAAAAAATAAGCATTTTCGCTTATGATTCAATTTTACAGTACTCGGTCAATCGAGTTTCTGTATTAATGGATTGTGCGTGGAGGTGCTTTTTTCTTTGCCCTAAAAGAAGGGGATATTTGAAATTCAAATAGTACAACCGTTATTGCAAGTTAGAAAACATGAAGAAAAACGAGATGATTTAGCAGTTGAAAAAATGAGGATTGATTATTTAAGTGGATGGCTAAAATAAAAAGAAGTGGATGGTTCATTACAATTGAAATAATATTAATATATAATCTTTTACCAGGAATAACACTGATGAAAGAAGAAAGCAAGATTTTAAGTAAGTTTTAAGGAACTAATGAGGTGAGTATATTTGGATTGGAAACCTGATAGACAAGCGAAAAAAGCGATCTATAAACAACTCGCAGAATATATGGAAAAGGGAATTGCAGATGGTACATTTCCACCTGATAAACCATTGCCATCAGAGAGATATTTAGCTAGTGCTTTACATTTAAATAGAAGTACTGTCGTTAATGCATATGACGAATTAGAATCGATGGGGCTAATTGAAAGAAATAGAGGCAGTGGTACTACAATAAGTAAAGATATATGGGGTATGACAAAAAAACGGATTCCTAGCTGGAATAGGTATATTGAGGCGGGTTCTTTTTTACCTAGTCAACCTGTAACGCAAAAAATAAGAAAAGAAGCTGTTGAACATAAACTAATAAATTTAGCTTCCGGTGAATTATCTGAAGAACTTTTCCCGAAAAGCTTTTTAAGCGAGATAACTTCAACACGTTCTTTTATTGGAAGCCTAGGATACGATCATCCACAGGGGAATGAAACCCTTAGAAATACCATTACTAAACACGTAAAAAAAAGTCGGGGAATCGAAACTAATCCTTCTTCAATACTTATAACATCAGGAGCGCAACAAGCATTACATTTAGTTGTACAATGTTTGTTAAAGCCTGGAGATGCAATAGCAATAGAAGATCCTTCTTACAATTATAATCTTCCAATTTTTAAATCGGTAGGTATACAAGTACATTATCTACCTGTCGATAAGGATGGAATGAACCCAGAAGATTTGCAGTTATTATATAAAAAACACCGAATTAAAATGATTTTTTTAAATCCATATTTTCAAAATCCAACGGGCTCCTTATTGAATAATAAGAAAAAAGAAGCGATTTTAGACATATCCTCAAAGCTTGGGATTCCAGTAGTAGAAGATGATCCTTATAGTTTAACAGCTTTTTCAGGAGAAAAAATCTCTACCCTTAAATCAATGGATAGGAATGGAAACGTATTATACATTAGTTCTTTGTCCAAAATTGTTGCATCAGGATTAAGAATAGGGTGGATTATAGGCCCAACATCTGTGATTGAAAGATTATCCGATGCGAAACAACAAATCGACTTCGGTCATTCTAGCTATACTCAATGGATAGCGAATGATTTTTTAGAATCAGAAAATTTTCATATTCATATAAAAAGTTTAATTAAGGAATTAGAAAAAAGGAGAGATAAAATAATAAAAAGCCTTGATACTTATTTAAAAGATCTGGTGGAATATTCTATTCCTCAAGGTGGTATTCATATATGGTGTAAAATACTTAAAAATTATAATGAAACTCAATTGCTTGAAGAATCTATTAAAAGAGGTGTCATTTATGTTCCTGGTTCTACACTGGGATCCAAAGATGGTTTTGTTCGATTTACTTTCGCCAGGGAAGATGAAGATTCAATAGATGAAGGAATCAAAAGGTTTGCAGAAGCTCTTAATAGTTTAATAGCCAATTGAATGACTAAAAATGTGTTAGCTTATATATTTATCCCTAAGATAAATGGATGGTCAAAAAAGTATCAAATTGGATGGTTATAAAAAATATAAATCCCTTATCATTGAGAGGTGGATGATAAATCATCGATATAGCCTACTGAAAGAGTTGATATGATATGACATCGGGTTTGATTATTACACTAGTAATTGGATCTATTATTAAATTGTTAATGAGCCCTCCCAGTATAGCTGTGGCATGGGGAGTAAGTAAATTTGAACTTCATAAAAAACTTGATTCTAAAGATGTAACGGTAACATTTAACGGAACGAATTTAGAAGAGGAAGAAAAAAATAGATTTACAGACTATTTTAATAAAGCTTCCTTTTTAAAAAAATATTATATATTTCCAGGCAATGAAAAATTATTTCTACAGCCAGAGACTAATGTTACTCCATTTGTCATCAACGTAAAAAGAGGCAAAAAAGAAGACGTTAATTTCTTTGTTTTTAGTTACGACAATCACGTTGATGTAGTCAAGAAGTGCAAGGAGAAGGTTGTTTCATATAGTATTAGTTCTGAATATCTACAAAATTTCTCTATTTTAACTACAAATGCAAACCATTGAAAAAAGGTTTTCGAAAAAATTAGGAGTTCAGCCTATCGTAAAAGATTGGTTGCATAAAACATAAACCAGAATGGAGAAATCCATTCTGGTTAAAGTCTAACTAGAGTTTACTACAACTCTACGATGTCCTAGTATTTGATTTTGAGAGTATCCCCATCGACATAAACTCCCTCGGAACGGGAAATCGGCAGCTTTTGCTCTGCTGAGAAGCCGATCGTTTCTCCATCCCTTAAAGTAACATCCTCTTCTACAATATATCCGGAAATAGTAATCAAAAAATCACGCAGCTCGGCAGGCGATGCCTGACTGTCCAGGATTTCAATTTCATCCTTGCCAAAGGACTTTAGCCCATAAGTATATCCATCTACCCCGGTTTCCGTTCCTACCAGTCCGAAATAAACCAGATTCAGTAAAGGATACATATCGTCATTCTTCATGACTTCTGCCATATCCTGAAAAAGTTCAGGCTGGAATACTGTGCCAGATGTATAGATCCCGATTGCGTTAGGAAGCTTTAGACAACTGGCCGCCAGCTTAGTGTATAGTCTGCCGCTGTCCAGCGGGGAGCCGGAACGAGTAAATACAGCCAGGATGATTTGAGCAACATGCGTTTGAGTAACCTCCACGGCTTCTTTCCACATGTAGTTTCCCTGTGCATAATACTCAGCCTCACCATCTGGTACGGGAGCATCGACAAAACTTACCGCTAACATGCAGTCGTCCACTTCAAAGACCAGGGTTCCTTCGTTTGTTTCTTCGGCGTTATCCTCATCCTCTACCTCTACTGACGAGCAGGAGAGGTTCCAATCATTCAAAAGGTTGGCTTTTATCTGATCAATATCACATTCTGCAGAGTTAAGCAGAACGAATCCGTTAAAAATACCAGATCCACTGTCTTGTGTTTCCGTCTCGTCCTCCATGGATTGGGTAGCTTCATATGCTGCAGCCTGCTGCATCCAGTATTCTCGGATTAATTCTACCATCTTTACAGCTTCTTGCTCTGCAGTCGCAGGGTTATAGGGTTGCATCTCGCTGAATATATGGCCACAATGCTCAGTGTAAGAAGGGTCCTCATAGCCTCCGCATACACCAAGGAGCCATTTTCCAAGCATTGTTTTTTTATACTTGAATATATAGTAGTGCATATCATGTAAATCAAACTCTCCCGCAATTTCTATTTTACTAGGTTGTTTCCCGAGTTCTCGTTCATCTGCTAGCCAATCAATCATAGATTGCATCGCTGCTTGTTGTTGAGCTGACATTAATTTCTCTCCTTTACAAATGTATGATTCTACCATTATACTACCAACTTTTGGGGAATTGAATAGTAAATCAAGAATTTTACCTCTGATGGCAGATCACTTCTAGGCGAAAACAAAACATTATATTTTCCTTCAAATCTTTATCCTCATCAAGCAATTCACCATTTCCAAACCCATCCCATTAATTTCGACAAAATGTGAATGGGGGCTACCGTTTAAAAGCCGCTCTGACCTTTTTTCAAAAACTGAAAAGTGTATTGTTTATAAAATTAAGATAGATGTAAAAAAAGGAATTCGATACTTTTGACAAACGATTAAAGTTATTATGCAAAGAAAATTTATGAAAAATATAGAAAATTAAGAAATTAACTTGTATACTTGTATTATAAGTCGACAACTTGAGGGTAAAGATATATTAGAAAGTGGGTTTTATAAATGATGATTGAACGTAAAAGTATTTCAAATCAGGTTTTAGAAGAAATATTAGAAATGATAAAAAATGATGAATTATCAGTTGGGTCTTTAATGCCAAGTGAACATGATTTAGTTACGCATTTTGGTGTTAGTAGGGCACCTATTCGAGAAGCTTTAAAAGTTCTCGAAGTGTCGGGTATTATTTCCAGTAAACAGGGTGGAAGAAGTCGTATTAATTCGATCAATTTATCAGATATGTTAGCGCCAATTCGCTTTGAAGTCATTTCTTTAGAGGAAATTCTTGATTTATTAGAGTTTCGTATCCATATTGAGTCGAGTGCAGCAAGTTTGGCAGCTGAACGCCGTACAGAAGAAGAATTGGAAGCTTTAAAAGAAGCAGTTCAACAATTTGAAGAGGTCTATAAATGTGATTATGATACAGGGCAACAAATTGATTTTGCTTTTCATAAATTAATTATGCAAGCATCGCACAATCAATTTTTTATAGATACACAAAATAATCTCTCGGAACTTTATATAAAAGCGTTACAATTTTCTTTATCAAAAAATTTGGGGTTAGAAAAGAAGCGTAATGAAGTACTAGAAGAGCATAGAAAAATTGTAGAAGCGATTGAGAGAAAAGATGCACGTGCGGCAAGTAGTGCGATGATTTTACATTTAACAAATGCACGAAATAAATTGGAATCCTTGAAATAACACAGTATTGAATGGTAGTTAGAAACCCTATAACATGCAAAGGTTATTTTTGAAGTCTTTCACGGCTTTCACGATGTAATCAATTTCTTTATTTACAAGGAGTCAACCGGATGCTGTGATCTTCTGAAGAAAATTCGCAATCAAGTCACTCTTTTGTTGTATTAATAACTAGGAAAGATGTTTCTTAGTGGAAACTAAAAAATTTTAAAAAAATGATTCTCTTTTTTGATTTCTGAAAAAACAATTTCAATTAGGTGAACCATTAAAATAAGAGCGAGTAAGCAAATCGGTGACTATTTTCTATTAGAAATATAAAGAATTCGCAGTTTTCAGGCTTAATTGAAAAGAGCTCTTATTATTAATTAAAGAAAGAGGGATTGTATGGAGCTACAAAAAGTAGAAAGTGAAATTAGAAAAATTATTTCAGACACAGAACGAGTTATGAGAGATCCAGCAGATTTAGTGAGTTATTCGTATGATGCCTCTTTTGGTTCGTATATGCCTGATATTGCTGTACAAGCTATAACAACTGAAGAAGTAGTAAATATTATGAAAATAGCGAATCACTATAAAGTGCCAGTGTATCCGAGAGGGCAGTCAACGAGTTTGAGTGGCGGACCTTTACCTGTACAAGGCGGTATTGTTTTAGATTGTTCTCAATGGACATCGAAATTAGAAGTTTTTCCAGAGGATATGCTTGTGGTAGTTTCACCAGGTGTTACAGCGAAGCAAATTAATGATGCCGCACTCAAACATGGCTTAATTTATCCACCAGATCCAAGTAGTATGAATATTGCTACGATTGGTGGTAATCTAGCAGAAAATTCAGGGGGACCTAAAGGGTTGAAATATGGAGTGACGAAAGACTATGTAGTAGGTCTAGAAGTCGTGACGCCTGAGGGAGATATAATGCGTACAGGTGGAAAAACTATTAAAAATGTAACCGGTTACGATGTGACGAATTTGATTGTTGGTTCAGAAGGTACACTTGCTGTCATAACAGAAGCAACGCTACGACTTTATCCGAAACCACAGGCTACAGTTACATTAATGGCTTTATTTGATAATTTGATAGATTCCGGCCACAGTATTTCTAATATTTTAAGTGCAGGTATTATACCTGCTAAATTAGAAATTATGGATCAAGCGTCTATTCAAGCTGTTGAAGAATATCAACCGACAGGTCTACCGATAGATGTAGAGGCAATGATTTTAATTGAACTAGATGGGCATCCGGTAGCAATTGAACAAGAAATTGAAGTTGTTAGAAATGTATGTACAAAGTATAACGCTCGAAAAGTAGAAATTGCTAAAACAGAAGAGAAAGCTCTAGCTTTATGGAAAGCACGTAAGCTAGTGTCACCAGCAATTGTTCGTAATAAACCGACAAAAATTTCAGAAGATGCAACTGTTCCGAGAAGTAAAATTCCAGAGATGTTTTCACGATTAAAAGAAATTCGTCAAAAATACGATGTTGAGCTAGTTATTTTCGGTCATGCAGGTGATGGAAATTTACATCCAAATATTATTGCAGATGCAAATGATTTGGAGGAAATGAAACGAGTGGAAAAAGCTGTAACAGAAATTTTTGAAGCAGCAATCGAACTTGGTGGAACACTTTCAGGTGAGCATGGAATAGGCACATTAAAGGCACCATTTTTAGAAATGGAACTAGGTGAGGTAGGGGTAGATATGATGAAACGAATTAAACAAGCATGGGATCCAAATAATATTTTAAATCCAGGAAAGATTTTTGCTGAAAAAGGGCAGAAATTTTCGTTAACAAATGATTAAACAAGAACTTGCTTATAAAGAAACGCTTAGCTGTGTACAATGCGGCTATTGTCTACCTGCTTGCCCAACCTATATTACTTTTAAAAAGGAGAAACACTCACCACGTGGCCGTATTAATTTAGTGAAAATGGCTGCTGAAGGAAAAATTTCTTATGAAGATATGGAGCAAGGTATTGAGCTTTGTCTTGGATGTAGAGCTTGTGAAACTGCCTGTCCTTCAAACGTTCCTTATGGCACCATTTTAGAATCGGCTGTTGCGAGTTTAGCGACTTATAATAAAGAAAGAATGAAAAAACGTCACAAACTTATTAAGTATATGTTGTTTGAACATACAATTCCAAATAAAAAAGTACTAAATATTGGTGAAGTAGGGTTAAGTCTTTATCAAAAAACAGGGGTGCAAAAAGTAGTCCGTAAATCAAATATATTAAATGTATTCCCAGAAAAAATGAAAGCGTTTGAAAACATATTACCAGAAGTAGACCGTCACAAAAGGCAATCATTTTATGCATCAAAGCAAATAAAAAAGTTTAATGTAGGATTTTTTACAGGTTGTGTAATGGATACGATGTTCAAAAAAATTAATACGTTAAGTATTAAATTATTGCAAGTGGCTCACTGTAATGTAAGTGTAGTTCCAAAACAAGGCTGTTGTGGAGCATTACATAATCATAGCGGAGAACATGATTTAACAATAAAGTTAGCGAAGCATAATATTGAAATTTTTGAAAAACATCAATTTGATTATATTGTTAATAGTATTGGTGGTTGTGGAGCAATGCTCATTGAATATGATGTTTTATTAAAAAATGATAGTAAGTGGGCCGAACGTGCAAAAGCCTTTGCTGAAAAAGTTGTTGATATAAGTGTCCTTTTAAATCAAGTAGATTTGCCATTTAAAAAATCCATTTCACAGCTCGTCACATATCAGCCTTCTTGTCATATGACAAATGTTCAAAAATGTGTAGCACCGCCTGTTAATTTAATTCAGAAAATTCCGGGTATTTCATATGTACCATTACTAGAAAAAGATATGTGCTGTGGCTCAGCTGGAATTTATAATTTTATAAATTATGAAGCTTCAATGAAAATTTTAGATGAAAAGATGCTTCATGTAAAAAATACACTACATCAAGAAAAAGCATGGATTATTACATCAAATCCGGGGTGTCATTTGCAAATGAAACTTGGTATTGATCGTGAAAAAATGGATGAAAGTGTTGAAGTATATCATCTAGTAGAAGTTTTAGCTGATGCATGTGATATCCATATATAATTGGTATTTTGCTTCTCACAAAGGGGCTTAAATATAGAAAATAGTTAAATGGGGGATATAGTTTATGAAAAATAATTTACCGCAAGTTGACGAGCGTAAATTAATGAGAAAAGTATCTATACGTATTTTGCCATTCTTGATTTTATGTTACATATTAGCGTACTTAGATCGTGCAAATATAGGCTATGCTGCATTAGAAATGAATGCAGATTTAGGTTTAACAAGCCAGGTTTTCGGTTTAGCAACAGGGATTTTCTTCATTGGATATTTTGTGTTTGAAATTCCAAGTAATATTTTAATGGAGAAGTTTGGTGCACGTATTTGGATTGCACGTATTTTGATTACATGGGGTATCATTTCAGGTTGTACGGCTTTTGCTCACAATGAAGTGCAACTATATATTATTCGATTCCTACTAGGGGTTGCAGAAGCAGGATTTTTCCCAGGTATTATTTTGTATTTAACATATTGGTTCAGAGGTAAGGAACAAGCATCTGCAATTGCTATTTTCTCAATGGCCATTCCAGTTTCATATATTATAGGAGCACCGTTATCAACTCTTATTATGGATAATTTCAATTTCTTAGGTTTTGAAGGATGGCGTTGGATGTTTATTTTAGAGGCATTTCCAGCTATTCTTTGTGGATTTATTGCATTTAAATTATTAACAGATAAGCCAGTGGATGCAAAATGGTTAAATGATGATGAAAAGCTTTGGTTAACGAAGACAATTGAAAATGAAAAAACTGTAAAGCAGAGTAAAGCTGTAAAACAAGATGGTCATTTTGCAGCATTTAAAAATGGGCGTGTATGGTATTTATCAATTATTTACTTTGTTTATTTGACAGGAAGTTTAGGTGTAGGTTATTGGATGCCACAAATTATTAAAGGATTTTCAGATGACTTATCAAATACACAAGTTGGATTTATTGCTATGGTGCCTTATATCGTAGCGACAATTGTGATGATTTTATGGTCACGTAACTCAGATCGCACGAAAGAAAGAAAGTTCCACTCGGCATTCCCTTTATTTGTAGCTGCTATTACGTTAGCTGGTGCAGGGGCATTTAATGCACATCCTGTTTTATCTATGATATTGATTACATTTGCTTTAACAGGAATGTATAGTTTCAAAGGACCATTCTGGACTTATCCACAGTTGTTGTTGGCGCCGTCATTACTTGCGGTAAGTATTGCAATGATTAACTCATTTGGTAACTTAGGTGGTTTTGTTGGGCCATATATGATGGGGTATTTAAAAGATACATTTAATACATCTACTGTCGGATTATATTTCTTAAGTACATTATTATTAATTAGTTCTATAATGATATTCTTCTTAAAAGACGTTGAGAAAAAAGAGGATATTAAAAAAGTAAAAGAAACAGAAAAAGCAAATAAAGAAAATGTAAAAGAAGATAGTGCTAATATTTTCATATAAATAACTGTTTATCACAAATTAGCAATAAAAAGCTTGTCGCGAATAATCTTTTTCGACAAGCCTTTATTTAATTTACGTTTAGCTTACAGTGAATTATGTTCTATAATATGCTCTCTATAAGGTTACAATCATCTATAACTTATACTGACTGAAATGTGTCGAATGATTTGGGGTCTAATGCCACCATAAATCTTTGTAAGACCATAATCAAATAACTCATATAAATGATCAGCATCTCCATGTACGATAGACGTATCAATTAAAGGAGGTGCTTTTCTTAAGAAAAGAAACCACATATGTCTTTACAAAAGAACTAGTCTAAGCTCTTGAAAAATATGATTTATGAAATTGATTCATTTATTAAAAAATCTTTATGATCTTTAGAAAGGTTAACCAACTTAAATTCACCTTTGCATATATCTCTTTATGCTGTTTAGCTCGTTCCAAGCCAAATCATAAAGAGATTTATCAATGATGCCATTCAAATAAGCTTCTTCTAATTCATCAGCATCTTTTTCAATCACTTCTCCCGATGGTAACAAGATAAGATCTAAAAATAGATCATCCATATAAGGTACATTTTCTTCTATTGAATTTTTATGGCAAATATCGATATACCATTGAATTATTTCTCCGTTAGCATCAAACATTGTTGTTACAGAATGGTTTTTTTTAAGAGGAAATTGTTGTAACCATAAATAGCCGTTATCAACAATACATAGCTTTTTCTCTCTATAATTCACGAATAAAGGTTCAGTAACTCGGGTTGCTTTTAATAATGTTATAAAACCCTTAAATTCTCTCGTATCAAGATATGACTGACTGTACTTTCTTTCTATAACTCGTTGCCATTCTGCACGGTCTCCGTACTTTCTTTTTAGCATACTGAACCTCCAAACTCATTGAAAATAATGAGGATACAATTCTTTATGCTGCCATATCCATTTTTTCATCTCAAGGATCATTTCCTCATAGCTAGGTACAGTAAATGAAAAATCTTTTCGTGTGTTGACTAGTGTTTTATCAATGTTTACCAATTGGTATGGGCGGATGGTAATTTTATTTTCCTTGAAGTGCTTATTGAATAATTGCAGCAGCTCAAATTTTGAAATACTGCTATTGTTGACGAGGTGGTAGAGGCCTGTTGTCCCTTCAATTGCTGCACGTTCAATGGCTTTTGCTAATGTTAGGGTAGTAACTCCCGTCCATATTGCTCCAGTATAGCCGTTAATAGTATCTTGCTGCTTCATAAACCAATGAAAGAGGCCTATGCCATCTACTTTCATATCAGGGCCGATGATAGAGTTACGAAACGTTAGGTGTGGAGTGCTTTCAATTTCCCCTAAGCCCTTCGTACGATCATAAAAGGTTTCTCCGTCGAGAAGGCTTTTTTCATGATAGGGGGCTACTTTTCCAGAGAATACACAATCCGTACTCAAATGAATAAGCTTTGTTTTCTTGTTTTTTAATAAAGATACGATGGCATGAGGCAAATAACTATTGAGATATATGCTTTTCTCACGGTCGGTTTCACAGGCATCATTTAAAACTCCGATACAATTGACTACAACATCGTAGTCGTGGTCTAGTAATAGTGACCTTAAAAAATTTGTATCTGAAATATCTCCCGTAATATTATTTCCGTATGAAAAGGCTGTTCGTGAATAGGTAGTTACATCATGCCCTTGAGAGCACAAATAGAGTGAAATCGTGTGGCCAGCCATTCCAGTAGCGCCAAGAACTAAAAATTTCAAGGTTTTCCTCCCATCCAATTATGTAATTCTTCTTGAACAAGAGGGAGCTTTAATAATTTTTCTTTGATTTCAGCGACGGACAGTATTTTCGTATTAGTAGAGTTATATTCATCGGTTAACGTAATTTTAGGAGAGCCCTCATCAAGATATTTCCCATAATTTAAATCCCGATTATCTGCAGGGATTCTATAAAAATTCCCCATATCGATGGCCTTTGCAGCTTCTTCCTTTGTTAATAACACTTCATAAATCTTTTCACCATGCCGTGTTCCGATAATTTGTATCTTATTTTGAGCCTGAAATATTTCTAGTAAAGCTTTTGCTAAATCCTCAATATAAGCAGCTGGTGATTTTTGAACCATAATGTCCCCGTTACCAGCGTGTGAGAAGGCGTATAAAACTAGTTCTACTGCCTCGTCAAGACTCATCATAAAGCGTGTCATTTTTGGATCTGTAATAGTTAAAGGCTTGCCAGCTTTAATTTGTTCGATAAATAAAGGGATAACAGAGCCTCGAGAGGCCATCACATTGCCGTATCGTGTACCGCAAATCAATGTTTGATCTGGATGAACCATTCTTGACTTAGCAATAAACGTTTTTTCCATCATGGCCTTTGATATTCCCATTGCATTTACTGGATAAGCAGCCTTATCAGTAGATAGGCAAATAATTTTTTTAACACCTGTTTGAATAGCAGCAGTTAAAACATTATCGGTACCGAGGATGTTCGTCTTAACTGCTTCTAGTGGGAAAAATTCGCAAGAGGGGACTTGCTTAAGAGCGGCAGCATGAAAAACAAAATCGACATCATACATCGCATTGTAAATGCTTTGGATGTCACGTACATCACCGATAAAAAATTTGATTTTCGGATGTTGATAGAGTTTACGCATATCATCTTGCTTTTTTTCATCTCTTGAAAAGATGCGTATTTCTTTAATGTCTGTATTCAAAAATCTCCTTAATACAGCATTACCAAAAGAGCCTGTGCCCCCTGTTATGAGAAGAACTTTATCTTTAAACATTGTATTGTTTCACACCTCTTACATGCATGGAGTACCAATTTATTTTAATCCTCTTCGATGTAAATCATATTCAGAATTCTCCCTCGGGAAGTTATACCAATATGCCAATTCATTTGTATATTTGCTCGTCGGGTTTTTATCCATTAAGGCACAGTTAAAATCCCAATCCCCAGCAATATCTTTTCTTATGGTAAAGGTTGCATCACCTAAAAAACTTCTTCGAATAATTTTAAATTGTCCAGGTAAAGTGTATCGATTAGATTCATCTTTTATAAATGCATAGCCAGCCTTTGTTAGCATGTTGTAGTAGTAAATATCAAACTGACCATCTACTTGGGCTAAGACGTTTCGTATAGCGGGTAAATAGTGATCATCACTATCAATGATAGCTATATAATCACCTGTAGCTTCTGCGATACATCGATTATAGGCTACACTAGCACCTAAATTAGTTGGATGGTTAATTATTTTTAAGGCAGGACAGTTTTTTTGATAGTCCTTTAATAGGGCTACAGTATTGTCAGTTGAGCCGTCATCGCAGACGATAATTTCATAGGCATATTCTTTCGGGATACTTTCCAACATGGTCAATATCCACTCTTCACTATTATAGGCAGGTGATAAAAAGCTAATATTCATGAAAAACCTCGATTCTTTTATAGTTAGTTGAAATAGGTGTAAGTAGGAGTTTTATAAAGTCTAATGCTGTTTACTTTGATTGACATAAAGGATTCTTTATTACAATATGCGTTGCAAGAGCTGTTCTATAGGCAATTGTTTATATTCGTTGTTATTTAAAAGAGAGAAAGCATATTGAAAATAAGGTGATTTTACTAGTGTATTCACGGTGCTTATACTATTCTTTTCACGTTATTAAACGAGAAATCATAATTTAATGAAAGCATTTCATTTTAATAAGGGGGATGTTATGTCAAAAAAGATAGCCTTCATATGTAGCGTGGAATCGTATAAGCTTTCCGACGCACATATTTTCAAAGATTTGTGCCTTGTTCCGATTTTGTTAGGTGAATATTTAGGCTATGATGTTAGTATTTTGACGACGGAAATGAATGAGGCATTATTGAAGCAAAATTTTCCTACTGTTACTTTTCAACATATTCCGTTTGGGGATGACTATGTTGCGAATATGAATACCTATTTAATAGAGCATGCGAGGGACATCGATATTGCATTTGCAATAGGGCCGTATCCATCGTATTTTTCGATATTAAAAACCTATAAAAAATATAATCCGAACGGAAAAATTTATATGAAACTAGATGTTAATCGGTTTTGGTTAAATCGATTGAAAACCTATCCTTATTTTACGGAGTTACTCCAGCTTTGTGATGTGCTGTCCTCTGAATGTGAATCCATTCAAAACGCTATTCATGAATTTTCGAATATAGATATTAAACGTATTCCTAATGGCTTTTATGAGCTGTTTCACACGGAGCCTGTTTCATTTAACGAGAAAGAAAATAGAATATTAGCGGTTGGTCGTTTAGATGCTCCTGAAAAACAAATTCTTTTAGCAGTCAAAGCATTTTTAGCAGCACAACTTTCAGATTGGGAATTTCGGTTAGTAGGTCCAATGTCAGAGGCGTTTAGACAGGAGCTGTTGAACGTGCTTGATGGAAACCCATTTGCGGCACAGGTCACTATTTTGGGACCGATTTATGATAAGGTGCAATTGGAGGAGGAGTATAGGAAGGCTAAAATTTTTTGCCTTACCTCTTTAGTAGAATGCTATGCTCATGTCTTTGCTGAGGCCGCAAAGAATGGTTGTTATATCGTTACGACTGATGTAGATGGGGCTGCGGATATTACTCATAATCAACGCTACGGGTCAATTCATCCGACACATGATTGGCAAAGTGTTGGACGGACATTGCAGCAAGTTACGAATCAAGAAGTTTTATTGGCTGATACATGCGAACACCTCCAAGCATTCGCAAGAGCGGAGTTAAATTGGAGAAATATTGTGCAAAAAGTGGCTGAATATTTAGGGGAAAAGCCAAGTTTAAATTAGGTAGAATAAGAGGAAGGGTAGATATCTCTAACATGTCATTATTATAAGGTGATTGGCGTGAAGACAGGGCACCTCCTTGGAGATTTTAGAGCCAGTAGGGGAACAAGGTTAAAAGCATCCTAAGCCTTCTTGATGAACGGAAATAAAATCTTCGTTATGGTGAATAAAACATAAATGTATAAAAAAATCCCCTAGATTTTCCATTGTCTAGGGGATAATCTTTCATTTTTTTGAAAACTTAAATCGTGCAGCTATTACACTACCTTCAACTGAAAAGTCTATTCTTCTACAAAGTTCGTTTTTCAGCCCAAGGCTATATCTTATTTTATTTCAAGTGTATACGGTTGAGTACTAGCTTTGCCGTAATATTCACTTACTTCAATATAGTAAGTGCCTTTATCTAGTTCGACTGTACCTACTTCAGCATCTCCAGCTCCGTAAAGATCTAAAGTTTCTACTGTTTTTCCTTTTGCATCAATAATTCGGATGACGCCATCTAGTGCTTTTTCTGTTTGAAGAGAGAATGACACATTGCGTTTGCTGTCGTTATTAAACTCAAAATAGTCCTTATCACCAAATGGAACACCAGCATTTAGATATTGAGTGGCTACCCATTTATCATCTTTTTTCGAAAGTACAGTTGGTTTTGTCGGTATACCGTTAACTAACTTAGAATCTGCATCTTCATCTGGTTTTTTATGATCAAACAAAGTTAAAGTATATGGCTGGATTGATACTTGTCCAACATTGCTTCCGTTAAGAACAATAAAATAACCGTGATCTTTTTTTGCTTTAAAGGAAGTATTTACATCTGTTGTTCCTCCAAGACCGAGTAACATTTGAAGGAGGTCTTCACCTTGTCCAAATGGAATTTGTGTTGCCATTTCTTCTGGATCGATTTCCATGTTACCATTTGTATCTTCAATAATGACGCCTGAAAACTTTAAGTCATTTTGAAGTTCTTTAGGTAATTGATTTAGTTGTTCTTTTGTAAATGGTACAGAAGAAATAAGAAGACTCATGACTTCATCGTTACCTTTTTGTTTGTAGTAGTAGAAATCAGTATCATCTTGATAAATGAGATGATCTTTGTAAGTGATACCAGGTTGAATCGTGTTAGCAGCTCCTGGTGAATTATTATTTCTATTATCGTCTTCTGGAATTGCTGCCATTTTACTAGTTTTAAGTGTATATGGTTCAGCAGAACGGTCACCAAGATTCATAACTTTTACAACATATGTTTTGTCCTTTTCCAATGCAATTGCCTTAGCATCGTTTGGATCACTTGTTTGTCCTAGAAGTAGCCCTAGTAGTCCCATATCATTCGTTAATGAAGTAACTGGATTTAATTCATTTGTCTTCTCATCGTATTCAAATATAGTCCCAGCTGGTGATTGGTTCATACCTTTTTGAATTTGGAAACCATATACGGCATCTTCTTTAGCAGTAAATGCGAAGTAATCTTCATCATCTTCTGTTTGGAAGTATGCTTTTTGATCTTTGCTGATATCAAAGCGAATTGCTTGGTCCATGATTTGGTCAACGTTTTCTGGTTTATCCATAGCATATGGATTCATGAATATATTCATGAAATCATTTTGTTGCTTACGTTTTTTTGTTTTATATTCAGTTAAAGGTAAAAGACTCTCTTGTACGTTGTCTTCTAGCATCATCGCATTTAATTGAAGGCCATCTTCATCTATAGGATAAGTAACGACTTCACCTTTTAATGTGTAAGGGATGATTGATTCACTAACAGTTTGCTCAGTATCAATACCGCCGCTAAAGAACATATCAAGTGAAAAATTACTACCGGTTTCATTAGATACGCTTATTACATACTCTTCCTCAGGTATAGCATCGACAACTAAGTTTACTCCATCGCCTTTATCCGCGCCGTAAGTTGCTCGAATTGGATAGGCCTCATTTAATCCTTCAACATCGTCTTCCTCTGTCGGAACATTAACTAAGTCTTCTTTTAGAAAAAGCTCCATGGATGCAGTAACACCTGGAATCCCAGTTAAATCAAATTTCAGTGTCGTTGGTTCATTCACTGAAAATGTAAAATAATCTTTGTCACCTAGATGATCTTCAGAAAGTAGGGTATAGTTTTTCCCGGCTGTACTGAATGGGAATTTTTCAATCTTCTCCATATGTTCCATATCTAATGCATCAATTGGTAATTTTTTAGTCGTTTGAGCCGTGAAGACGTAGTTAGAATCACCCTTTGAGCTATAGCTACCATTTTGATCTTTAACTCCAATAAGAAGGGTTCCTTTTTGATCTGCATTATATAGGTATCCTTCTTGCTTGCCTACGCGAACATCATTGACGTTAATTGGTTCTACTTCTTCTTTTTGACCTTCAGGGTAGAAGTATAAATCAAATGCATAATCGTATTTGTTTGCACCTTTTAATGTCAGTTGAGCATACTCATTTGCGTCTAGATCAACCTTGTACCATTTCTTTTCGTCCGGTAACTTGAATTCTCCTTTTTCGGTATTTAAGGTATCTTTTTTAAGAACTTTTGCGTTTTTCAAGCGCTCTTCTTTTGTTTCAGAATACTGTTTTGGTAGATTGTTAATATTAAACTGTAATGCTTTCACAGGATCTACTAGGCCATGTCCATATGTAAGATCATAGCCCTTGTCACCTAAATCCTTTGCAGTCATTTCGAGAATAGCTTCTATTTCATAAGGCTTTAAATCTGGATATTTTGATTTTAGTAGGGATGCCACACCTGCAACAACAGGAGAGGCCATCGATGTTCCGCTAAATTTTACAAAGGAGGATCCTTTTTTCTCATCATAAACTGAACTATATATATCTTCGCCTGGAGCTACTAGATCAACCGATGGGCCGTAGTTTGAATAGCTTGATAGTTTGTTTCTATCATTCGTAGAACCTACACTTATAACGCCTTCGAATGAAGCAGGGAAGGAGTAATTATCTGTCGATTCATTTCCAGCAGCAGCTACAACGGTAATTCCTTTATCAATCGCTTTCTGAACGGCTTCCTCCATTAATGGAGATTCACCATAGCCGCCAAGACTCATATTGATAACATCGGCGCCTTGCTCAATAGCGTAAAGGATTCCTTGTGCAATGGCGAAATCACTAGCACCATCTTTTCCGTTGAATACATCAATTGGAAGAAGCTTGGCATTTGGATTAATCCCATGGCCTCCAATCCCATTATCTTTTGCCGCTCCAACAATGCCTGCTACATGTGTTCCATGCTCACTAGGATAAGAAGTATTGGCAGGTGCTGCAGCATTATATGGTGGTAGCACTTGAGATTTTAAATCAGGATGTTTAAAATCCACGCCACCATCGATAACTGCTACTTTTACCTCGTTGTTACCTGCTAATTCTAGTGCTTTATCAATTTGAAGAAGATTCAAATGATACATATCCTGTTTCTTTGGATCTACTTCAGTGCCAAAGGAATGATACACGTAGCTTGGGGATACACGTTTAACCCCTTTTTGCTTAGTATAATATGAAACTGCTTTTTCTAAATTTGTTCCTTTGTTAAGTTGGATAACATCGTATCCTAATGAAGGAATAGAGCGGATCACTTTTGCGCCAATTTTTTTGTGTGCATTCTTATCAAGACCGGAATGTTTGACGATAATAGTATCCTGACTAATCCATTCTTTTTGATTCTTAGATGATTGTTCCTTATTGCTAGCTATTTTCACTAACTCTTGGTTCTTTGCTGTTTTTTGTGGTGCTTCAGCAAAGGCAGAAGTAGCAGGAACCATTAGTGCTGCGGATGCAACTAAAGCTACTGATTTTTTCTTCCAGTTTTTCAACTGTATTCCCTCCTTGGGTGTTCCAAATATTTGTGACATCTATACTATTACGAATGAACGATAGAAAAGTTTCGTAATAAGTATATATTTTTCCAAAAGTACCATTCTATATTTTACCACGTTCCTCGTTATAAAAATATGTAGAAGGGAAGTCAAAAATCCTCAAAGGACCATAGGGTACATCCTACTCGATTTGTGCGTTTGGAGTAGTAGCGTGGATTCTACTACAATTGAAAAGTACCAAATATGGACAAATTATCTTAAAGCCGCTCAATAAGTCTGTGTAAATCTTTCTTCGAACGAGGCATTTTTATGTTTTTCTCAAATAACTTTTTCTTTTGTAAGGCAACGGCCATTTCAAAGACCCATGGGCGTTCAAGATGGGCTCTTTCAAGCAAATCCTCTTGGAAGAACATTGCTACTGGATCTCCATTGTAAATAATTCTCCCAGCTTCCATCACGATGATTTGATCTGCCCATTCATAGGCTAAGGGGATATCATGCGTTGCCAATAATATTGTTCGTTCCCCGTTTTCTAACATAGCTAAATACTGTAAAACTTGTGCACTATAATAATTATCTAGTCCAGCTGTCGGTTCATCTAATAATAAAACGGAAGGTTCCATTGCAAGTACGCCTGCCATTGCGACACGTTTTTTCTGACCAACACTTAAAAAATGGATCGGTTTATCTAGCAATGCTTCGACTTCGGTTTGAGCGACAGCCCACGCAATTTTTTCCTCGATTTTTTCAGTTGTCCAGCCAAGATTCAAAGGACCAAATGCAATATCTTGCTTAACTGTGCCGGAAAAAAGCTGGTTGTCTGCATCCTGAAAAACAATACCAACCTGTTGGCGTAATTCTTTTAATGCTTTTCTACTATAGTTCAGTTCATTGCCACAAAAGGAGATACTTCCAGCGGTAGGCTTCAAAATACCATTTAAATGCTGAAATAACGTTGATTTCCCGGCTCCATTATGACCAAGTAAAGCGATTTTTTTTCCCTTTGGAATTTGAAGTGTAATATCTGTTAAGGCATGAGTTCCATCTGCATAAGCGTAGGATAAATGTGTTAAATCAAAGTATAAATCTGTCATCAGAAAAAACCTCCATAAATGATGAGGAGTATAAAAATAGCAGCAATACCTATCCAATTTTTCGTGTTACAGGGAACATCATCCTGCCAATAGACCATTTCGCCACCACGTGCTTCCATTGCATTGTTTAGCTCACGACTGCGTTGGAACATCTCGACAAATAAAGCTGCAATTAGCATTGATACCGATCGAAGCCACTGCATAGGGGAGCTGTATCCCAGACGAGCCTGTTGGGCAAGATGAATTTTTTGCATACTGTCTAAAAAGATAAAAATAAAACGATACGTTAGCTCTACTAACTCTACAAATAGAGTTGGGAGTCGCCATTGTCGTAAGACGTAACAAATAGATTGGACTGATGTTGTGAGAATTAAAAAATACAAACAGCTAATGCTGCCAAGGACGATGAAAAAAAGCTGCTGCGCTGTTACTAGGCTTGCACTGCTGACAAAAATTGTCCAATTATGAAGAGAAAATGACCAAATGTTTGAAGGAAGCCTGTTTGTCGCTGGCGCGATAGAAATTAAAATGGATACTAAACTTGATAGTAAAAAAAATCCAGGTAGCAACAATAACTTTGCGTAATATTTAGCAGGGATTTTTGCGCCTAAAATGATAAAAGCACTCATCACAATAAATGTAATGAGTGAAATTCGTTCATCTCTCATGATAAGCGACAATAAAAGCAGTCCAAGGGATAACGTCATTTTTTCTAGCGGATGAACAGACGCTAGTTTATTCAAATAAGCATACTTATCAATGAGTAACATAGCGTTTAACCTTCTTTATGTTTGCCGCGCATTAAGCCGATGAAATACCCGATGAAACCAGCACCGATAGCAGCTTGTAGTGCGAATAATAAGCTTTCAATTTCACCACTTGGTGGTTCCCATAAGCTTTCAAACCATGGCTCGTAGCTAGCATCTATTTCACTAATTGCTGCTTCCGCTTCGCCATCAGCCCCTTCGAATTCAGCACCTTTTTGAATAAACAGGGGAACGATTGCTAACAACACAACAATGGCGATGAGCAGTAAGTTTTTTTTCATTTTAGTGAGCCTCCTTTGCAGAGAACACACGTAGAGCTTTTAGTTCACTCACATTGTATTTTTTCAGAAAGTTCATAACGATCACTGTTAAAATTCCTTCACTAACAGCAAGAGGAATTTGTGTTAACGCAAAAATACCAGCAAATTTAGTGAATGAAGCCATAAAGCCTCCGACCTCAGAAGGGAAGGCAAGAGCTAATTGGACAGAAGTGACAATATATGTACCTAAGTCACCAAGCATTGCTGCTAAAAAGACAGCAATGGAAAAGGATAGTCCCAATTTTTGTGAGCCCTTAAATACATAGTAGGCGATAATAGGACCCATAATTGCCATAGAAAAAGTGTTTGCCCCTAATGTTGTAAGCCCACCATGCGCTAACAGTAAAGATTGGAATAATAATACGATTGTCCCGATAACACTCATCGCTAATGGTCCAAAAAGAACTGTTCCAAGTCCAACACCTGTAGGATGCGAGCAACTTCCTGTTACAGAAGGGATTTTTAAGGCAGAAAGTACAAAGGCAAAGGCACCCGAAAGCCCTAATATCATTTTTGTTTCAGGATTTTCATCAATGGTTTTACGAATAGAACGTAATCCTAAAATAATAAATGGAATCGAAATGACCCACCAAAAAATCGCCCATTCGATTGGCAAAAAGCCCTCCATTATATGCATCGCAAATGCACGATTTGGTACGAATAAAAATGCCAATAAAAAATAACTAAGCTTCCAACCTGAAAATTTCAAAAATCTCTCCTCCTTACATTAAAATTTTTAGAAAAAGTATGCGAAAAAAAGCACTTCTCCGATAGTGGAAAAGTGCATAGCTAAAAAAGCAAATAAAATTCTAATCTGCTAAGCCGCACACCCATCCTCGTAGGTTGAAACGATCACATATTTTTCGGCAGGTCTCCTGGCTTTAGTTCAACGTTTTATAGGCCTTCCCATCCTTTGGACAGTGACATTATCTATAAAACTCCCTAATACAGTGGCGGGACCGCGCCGGACTTAAACCGGCTTCCCTTTTAAGCGAAATGCTGAACATTTCACACCGAAAAAAAGATGAAGTTGTGAGATTTCACGACAAAGTGTAACACGAATTTCCATATATATGCTATCCCTTTTGTGAAAAAATTTTAAATTGGGTGTCTATGTCGAAAATTTAGATAAATAGAAAATGGATGTCGCATTTTTCTATGGAATTTTAAAAAAATTGTCACAAATTAAGAAAGAAATATTGAAATTTTAAAAAAATAAGCTATGATAGAAACAGTTTTCAATTACAAAAAAACCATATAATTCATATAAAACATCCATAAGTGCTTGAATATTCAAGATAATAGGGAAATCGGTGAAAGTCCGATACAGCCCCCGCTACTGTAATAGCTGATGAAATCGCGGATGCCACTAGTGAAAACTTAGGAAGGCGCGAAAGTAAAAGGAAGCTTAAGTCAGGAAACCTGCTTATGTGATGATGCAAGCAAACTTTTCGGAGGGAGAAGTTGAAGCGAAAGCGAGTACCAGTATATATTCGTTTTTATTTGGCTTCTACTAAACCTTTACTCTTCGTCTAGAGTAAAGGTTTTTCTTTTTCCTAAAAGCATATGAGGGGAGAACGACTATGACAACTTGGAATTTAGAGGGGATGAAAACACATCTTTTTATTTGCAATGGTAGTAGTTGTATGAAAAAAGATGCTGAGGACATTACACAGGCAATTCGTGATGAAATACAGTTACTGGAGCTTGATAAGGAGATACATACAACAAGGACCCGCTGTAATGGCAGGTGTAAGGATGCTTGTGTTGTCATTGCATATCCTCAGGGCAATTGGTACCGAGTGCCAACGAAGGAGCATGCGAGAGTACTTGTACAAGATTTAAATCATGAAGCGTTACATAATGAGCATGTTTTTACATTGCGTGAAGGTTCGTTGCAGCGTACAGCACAAACAACAGCCATTAAAGGCATTGAAAAGGTGAAAGAGGGGTAACAAAATGGCTCAAAAAGGTAAGATTTTCGTAGTTGGCTTTGGCCCTGGAGACTTTAAACATATTACGACTCGTGCTGTGGAGGCACTACAACAAAGTCATATGATTATAGGCTATAAAACTTATGTTGAACTGATTCAGGATTTAGTTAGTGCAAAGTCGATTATTAGTACTGGTATGACAGAGGAAGTTTCACGTGCGCAAGAAGCGGTGCGTCAAGCAGAGGCTGGAAGTATCGTATCGGTCATTTCCAGTGGGGATGCCGGGGTTTATGGAATGGCAGGATTAGTGTATGAGGTATTAATCGAGCTAGGCTGGACAGAAGCAACTGGTATCGAGGTAGAAATTGTTCCAGGTATTTCAGCTATTAATTCATGTGCCAGTTTACTAGGTGCTCCCATTATGCATGACGCCTGTACCATTAGTTTAAGTGACCACTTAACACCTTGGAATTTAATTGCAAAACGAGTAGAAGCAGCAGCAATGGCGGATTTTGTTATTGCTCTTTATAACCCGAAAAGTGGACGTCGTACGAGACAAATTGTAGAGGCACAACGAATTTTATTGGAATATCGTTCGCCAGATACACCAGTTGGACTTGTGAAAAGCGCGTATCGTGACCGTCAGGAAATAACGATGACTACTTTAGCAGAAATGCTTGAACATGATATCGGCATGTTAACAACGGTTATTATCGGGAATTCAACAACATTCTTCTACGACAATAAAATGATTACGCCACGTGGTTATCAGCGTAAATATACACTTGGTGAGGAAAAACAACCGTTACGACCACATCAACGACTTAAAGAAGAAAATGAACCATGGGCGATGAATCAAGAAACAGGAGCAGCACGTAATGATTTTGCGACAGATCCTAATGCCAATCGTATTAAGCCCAGTTTAGCCATAACACCACAACAAAAGCCTAAAAAATCGTCACTTGAAATGGCGACAGCTGCTCTTACTATGGTAAAGGGAACAAGCGCGGTGAAAGTAACACCTAAGCGTGTTCAACAAAAAATCGAATCTATTTTTGAATTAGCGGTTAGTCCTGGGGTTGCCAATAAGTTCTTTAGTCCTCAACAAATGATGACGTTGGCTGAGGTAGTTGGTGAGGAAGGAACGATGGAGTATACACCAGACCATCAAATTCATTTGAAAGTTCCAACGTCCGAGCCTGAAGAGGTTACCGCAAAGCTTCGTGAAGTTGGCTTTTTACTAGCACCAATTGGTGACGTGCTATCGTTAAAGGCTTGTGACTTCTGTTATGGAGAAAAGTTCGATTCGATTCCATATGCGGAAGAAATTCAAGAAAAGCTTGGTGGTATGTCGTTACCGAAAACATTAAATATCGGCTTTAACGGCTGCGGTATGGCATGTTATCGAGCAGTATTTGATGATATTGGCATTGTTTATCGTAAAAGTAAATTTGATGTTTTTATTGGTGCCAAGCCGGTTGGTCGTACAGCACATGCGGCCCAGCCAGTTGTTGAGGGATTAGAGCCTGAACAGCTCATCCCACTTATTACCGATATTATCGAAGAATATAAAGCAAATGCACATCCAAATGAACGTTTGTTTAAATACTTCAAGCGTGTGAAAAAGATATTACATTTTACGTATCAGGATATGTCTTCAAAAATAAAAGTAGAGCCCGCTCCATGCGGCGACTAGTGAGGAGTAATAAGATGAAAGCAATTTTATTTGTCGGCCACGGGAGCCGTTTAGCTGCAGGAAATGATGAGGTACGCACGTTTATCGAGCAAATGACACCTCGTATTGATGATAGCTTTTTAGTAGAAACATGTTTTTTAGAGTTCGCTTCGCCGAACATTGAAGAAGGTATTACGAACTGTGTGAAGAAGGGTGCTACAGAGGTACACGTTATTCCGATTATCCTTCTTCATGCTGGACATTCAAAAATGCATATTCCAGCAGAAATCGAACATGCGCGTGAGCATTATCCGAATATAACGTTCACATATGGTCAAACAATCGGTATCCATGAAGAAATATTTGCGATTTTAGAAGATCGTTTAGCAGAAATCGGCTTTAATGCGGAAGAAGAACAGAAGGATACTGCCATTTTATTAATTGCACGAGGCGGTAGTGACCCATATGCAAATGGTGATTTTTATAAAATTACACGTTTGTTATGGGAAAAACTCCCGGTTCAGTATGTAGAAAGCGCGTTTATGGGCGTCACAGATCCGCGTGTTGAAGAAGGAATAGAGCGCTGTGTGAAGCTGGGTGCTAAAAAAGTCATTATGCTACCGTACTTTTTATTCACAGGTATCCTAATGGAACGAATGAATGGTATGTGTAAGCAATTTAACGAAAAATATCCTGAATGTGATATTCAAATTGCTAACTATTTTGGCTATCATGAGCGTTTACAAAATGTGCTATTAGAGCGTATTGAGCAAGCTGTGAATGGTACATCAACAGGTATGCAAGATTTAGAAAATTATCGTGCTTATGCGGCAGTGCATGGACATGCGCATCATCATCACCATCATGACCACGATCATGGACATGATCATGATCATCACGATCACCATGATCACGATCACGACCATCATCACCATCATGAAGAGGAGCCAGTGAAATGATTTTCATGTTAGCAGGGACGAGCGATGCTAGGAATCTAGCACTTGAAATCCAGTCAGCAGGTTATGCTGTGACAGCAACGGTCGTTACTGAATCAGCTGCTTCTAGCCTGGCAGAAGTAGGCCTTCCTTATTTAATCGGTCGTTTAACAGCGGATGAAATGGCGACGATTATTACGGAGCGAGGGTACCGTTTAGTTGTAGATGCCTCTCATCCATTTGCTGAAGAAGCTTCAAAAAATGCCATGGCGGCAGCTGAGCTAGCAAATGTTCCTTATATTCGCTATGAACGTGCTCATGAGCATTATGCCCATCCACTAATTACGGTAGTGAAAGATTATGAGGAGGCTGCCCATTTAGCAGCGGAAATACGTGGTGTCATTATGCTAACGACGGGCAGTAAAACGCTAGCAACCTTTACGAAGGTATTACATGGTTTAGAAAATACACGAGTGATTGCGCGTATGCTTCCTCGACTCGATAATATGGAAAAATGCGAAGCACTTGGTGTGGCACAAAGAGATATTGTTGCCATACAGGGCCCTTTTTCAAAGGAATTAAACGAAGCCCTCTTTCGTCAATATGATGTGACATTGATGATCACGAAAGAAAGCGGCAAGGTTGGCTCGGTGGATGAAAAGCTAGACGCTGCCCTTGCATGTGGCATTGAAACGATTTTAATTGCAAGACCAAATATAAAATACGGACAGCAATATTTTACATTTGAAGATGTATTACAAGCTGTACAAAACACACTTTAGGAGGCCATTCAGATGGATTTTAAAACAGATTTCAAACCTTTAACAGTAGACCCAGATAAAATTTACGATTACAGTTTTTCAATTATTGCAGAGGAAATGGGCGAGCATAACTTCTCAGAGGATGAGTGGAAAGTTGTTCGTCGTATCATTCACGCTTCTGCTGACTTTGAATTAGGACGTAGCGTTATTATTACACCAGGAGCACTTGAGGCCGGTATTAAATCAATCCTTGCTGGTCGCCATGTCATTGCAGATGTGCAAATGATCGAAAGTGGTTCAGGGAAAAAACGCTTCCAAAAGCATGGTGGCGATTTACACTGTTATATTGCTGATGAAGACGTATCGATTGAGGCGAAAAAACAAAACACAACACGTGCAATTATTTCTATGCAAAAGGCTACTAAATTACATGAAGGTGGCATCTATGCAATTGGGAATGCACCAACAGCATTACTTGAATTAATTCGTTTAATTAAAGAAGGCTTAGCGAAACCAGATTTAATTATCGGTATGCCCGTTGGTTTCGTGTCAGCTGCTGAATCGAAGGAAGAGCTGTTAAAACTAGAAGGTATTCCGTATATTACAAATGTTGGTCGTAAAGGCGGTAGTACAGTGACGGTTGCCGCATTGAATGCTGTCTCACTTTTAGCGGATGAACAGGCGAAAAAATAGTGGAGCGGAAGCCAAAAAAGGATCCCAAAGACATGCGTCACGGTTATACAACGGGATCCTGTGCAACTGCAGTAACGAAGGCCGCATTACTTGCCTTAATTACAAATGAAGAGCAAGAAACTAGTACCATTCATTTACCGATTGGGCGAGATGCGACCTTTACGATAGAAAGATGTACATTTCAGCAGGATGCTGTCAGCTGTGAAACGATTAAAGATGCTGGTGATGACCCAGACGCAACACATAAAGCACTCATTATCGGCACGGTGAGCTGGTCGGATATACCAGGTATTCATCTGGACGGTGGAATTGGTGTCGGGCGTGTAACAAAGCCCGGCTTACCAGTACCTGTCGGAGAAGCGGCCATCAATCCAGTACCACGGAAGATGATTCATAGTACTGTACAAGGCGTACTTGATGAATTTCAAATTAAACGAGGCGTTAACGTAGTTATTTCCGTCCCTAAAGGTGAGGAAATTGCTAAAAAAACGTTAAATGGGAGACTTGGTATTATTGGAGGCATCTCCATTTTAGGCACAAGGGGAACCGTCGTGCCTTTTTCGAGTTCCGCCTATATGGCCAGCATTGTCCAAGCGATTAGTGTTGCAAAAGAGGCTGGTTGTGAGCATCTAGTTGTGACGACTGGTGGCCGCAGTGAAAAGTATGGGATGGCACAGTACCCTCATTTGCCAGAGGAAGCGTTTATAGAAATGGGCGATTTTGTAGGCTTTACATTAAAGCATTGTAAACGACTTGGTATGAAGCAAGTATCGCTTGTTGGTATGATGGGGAAATTCTCGAAGGTGGCACAAGGTGTCATGATGGTGCACTCCAAAAGTGCTCCTATTGATTTTAACTTTTTAGCACAATTAGCAGTGGATATAGGTGCAGATGAAGAAACCGTTACAAACGTACGAGAGGCAAACACTGCTTCACAGGTCGGAGAAATTATGGCAGAAAAGGGCTATGATGCATTTTTCAACCACTTATGTGAAGCTTGCTGTTATTCTTCATTACATCATATTAAGGGCGGTTTAACGCTTTCCACATCGATCTATTCGATGCAGGGACAATTATTAGGAAGGGCTGATGACATTGCATCGATCGATGAAATTGATTGGGATCGGGGATAACGGACAAGAAAGCTTACTACCGCAATATGTACAGTGGATCGAAGACTGTGAGGTACTTGTTGGTGGAGAGCGTGTTCTAGAATTTTTCCCAAACTTTACTGGAGAAAAAATGTTGATTAAAGGTGGTCTTTCAGCGCTTGTCGAAAGGTTATCTGCAGAAACAAGAAATACAGTTATTTTAGCGTCAGGTGATCCATTATTTTACGGAATCGGTGGTTATTTAGCGAAAAAGCTAGACATTGACGTTTATCCATATATGAGCTCTGTGCAGCTTGCTTTTTCAAAGATGGGGGAAAGCTGGCAGGATGCTTATGTTACAAGTATTCATGGGCGCTCCATGAAAGGCTTAGCACAACGAATTGATGGTAAAAAGAAAGTGGCATTGCTAACAGATGCAGAGAATAATCCGAATGAGTTGGCACGTTATTTAAAGCACTTTGGCATGACAGAGTACCGTGCATTTGTCGCAGAAAATTTACAGGGCACAAATGAAAAATTCGGTTGGTATTCGCTTGATGAATTAGAAATGGCTGATTTTTCTCCATTAAATGTTGTCATTTTACAGCAAACTTCAGAACCGAAACGCTATGCACTCGGTATCGATGATGAAGAATTCTCACAGCGTAAGCCAGACAAAGGGCTGATTACGAAAAAAGAAATTCGTGTCTTAAGTTTACAAGCGATGCAACTGCAAAAGGATAGCACTATTTGGGACGTTGGGACATGTACGGGTTCGATGGCAATTGAGGCAGGCAAGCTTGCGCCAGAAGGTCAAATATTTGCCGTGGAGAAAAACGCTCCAGATTTAGAAAATTGCCTGCAAAATCAGCAAAAGTTCCGTGTAGATATTACAGCTATTCATAGTAAAGCGCCAGCAGGACTTGAAAACTTCCCTGATCCGGATGCGATTTTTATCGGCGGCACGGGAGGAGAAATGGTGGAGTTATTACAATTGTGCTGTACACGCTTAAAGCCAAATGGTCGTATTGTCTTGAATGCTGCAACCATTGAAAATTTATATAAAGCAGTCGAAGCGTTTAAGTCTTGTGGCTTTGCTGTAGACATCTTGCAGGCACAGCTTGCGCGCAGTAAACCAATATTAGATATGACACGTTTTGTCCCATTAAATCCAATTTACATTATTTCTGCATATCGAAAGGAAGAAAATCATGAGTAATCTTGGTATTTTATATGGCTTGGGCGTAGGTCCTGGCGATCCAGAGTTAATTACAGTTAAGGCATTCCGTGTCATTCAAGAATCGCCTGTTATTGCCTATCCGAAAAAACTAAAAGGCAGTAAAAGTTATGCGCATCGTATCGTAGATGTTTATATTAACCCAGAAGAGAAGGACATGCTTGGACTAGTATTTCCAATGACAAAAGATGAAGCAGTATTAGAACGTGAATGGACGAAATCAGTGGAACTTGTCTATGGAAAATTAAAAGAAGGTAAGGATGTCGCATTTGTTACAGAAGGTGACCCATTATTATATAGTACGTTCATCCATATGATGAAGCTTATGCAGGACATGCACCCGGACGTTGAAATTCAAACAGTTCCTGGTATTTCTTCGTTCAACGGTTCAGCATCACGACTTGGCATTGCGCTGGCAGATGGCGATGATCGTGTTGCCATTGTCCCTGCCCATGATAACTATGAGGCGATGCGTGAAGCGATTGAAAGTCACGATGCAGTGGTGTTCATAAAAGTAGCGAAGGTTATTGATTTAATGCTTGAGGTGCTTCGTGATTTAGATTTACTTGATAAGGCATCAGTCGTAACAAAGGTAACGTCAGACGAAGAGATTATTTGGGATGTACGCGAGCTAGACGGTGTCGATTTAGAATATTTAACGTTAATGGTGGTGCGTAAATAATGAAGAAAATATATATTGTCGGCGCTGGTCCTGGTGATCCAGATTTAATTACAGTGAAGGGTTTACATATGCTACAAACAGCGGACGTAGTAATGTATACAGATTCTTTAGTGAGTGAGGACCTTATTGCAAAGGCACGACCAGATGCAGAGGTTATTCGTACGGCAGGTATGCATTTAGAGGAAATGGTAGCGACTATGGTAGATCGTGTCAATGCGGGGAAAGTGGTAGCTCGTATGCATACAGGGGACCCTGCGATGTATGGAGCCATCATGGAGCAGGTGGCACTATTAAAAAAAGAAGGTATTGGTTACGAGGTTATTCCTGGTGTTAGCTCTGTCTTCGCTTCTGCAGCGGCAATTGGGGCAGAATTAACTATTCCTGACTTAACACAAACACTTATTTTAACGCGTGCCGAAGGACGTACTCCTGTACCAGAATTTGAAAAGCTACGTGATTTAGCAAGTCATCATTGTACAATTGCCTTATTCCTGAGCGCAACGTTAACAAAGAAAATAGTAAAAGAATTACAAAATGCTGGCTGGGCTGATGATACACCAGTAGCTGTTATTCAACGAGCTTCTTGGCCAGATCAAAAAATCGTACGTACAACATTAATTGAACTGGATGAAGCCATGCGTGTAAACGGTGTTCGTAAGCATGCGATGATTTTAGCTGGCTGGGCATTAGATCCAGATATTCATGATAAAGATCAATATCGTTCGAAATTATATGATGCTACTTTTACACATGGCTTTAGAAAAGGCGTGAAGACTAGTGATTGAGTTACAAGAGGGCGTATTGCCAGAGGTTGACCAACGAAATCCTTATGCAGTTGTCGCCATTACAAAGCACGGTGTTCAAATTGGACGTCGCTTGCAGCAAACCTTTGCTGCGAGCGACTTATATTACATGAGTAAATTCGAGCAAGGTGATGAAGCAGAAAAGCATATTCAGATGTTTACAGGTACTGTGCGTTTACTGTTGCCTACTCTTTTTAAGCAATATAAAGGCTTAATTTTAATCATTTCACTCGGTGCAGTTGTACGCATGATAGCACCGATTTTAAAGGATAAAAAGACAGATCCAGGCGTTGTTGTCATTGACGATCGTGGTGAAAACGTAATTAGCGTGTTATCGGGACATTTAGGTGGCGCCAATGAACTGACACATGAAGTAGCTGCAGCACTTGGAGCAAATCCGATTATTACAACAGCCTCAGATGTGCAAAAGACCATTCCGGTTGATTTATTTGGTGCACGTTTTGGCTGGGTATGGGATAGCGCCGTTAAACTGACACCTGTCAGTGCCTCTGTTGTTAACGAGGAGCATGTTGCAATCGTTCAGGAAACGGGGGAACGTGATTGGTGGATGCGTGACACAGCAATGCCAGAACAAATTAAAATTTACCCGTCAACATATGCTGCGATTGAAGCGAAACCACATGCTACTCTGCTGATTACTGACCGCATCATTGACCCGGAGGAAGAAGTACTTCTTGAAAATGGTGTCATTTATCGACCAAAATCGGTCGTGCTTGGCATGGGCTGTAATCGTGGAACAGCTGTGGAAGAAATTGAGCAAGTCATTGATGAAACTCTTGCAGAGCTGAAGCTTTCGAAAAAAAGTGTGAAAGCGCTATGCACGATTGATTTAAAGAAGGACGAGCAATGCCTACTAGAAATAACGAAGAAATACGATTGGGAGTTTGTAACATATTCACCGGCGGAATTAAATGAAATTGATTTCCCATCACCTTCGGAAACCGTATTTAAATATACAGGAGCATACGGGGTGAGTGAGCCTGCAGCTATGCGTTATGCGCAGGTCGATTCGCTTGTGCTAGAAAAGAAAAAATCGGGCAATGCTACAATCTCAGTTGCTAGATTAACATTTTAAGGAGGAAGCCTATGCAAACGAATCGCTTTGTACTTGCTGGTACTGGTAGTGGAGTTGGTAAAACAACCTTTACCATTGGACTCATGAAAGCGTTACAAGAAAAGGGCAAAATTGTGCAAGGCTTTAAATGTGGTCCCGATTATATTGACCCTACCTATCATACTGCCGTAACAGGACGTGTATCTCGCAATATCGATAGTTGGATGTTTTCACATGAAGCAGTGCGTGATATAGTCGCGCGCGCAAGCAAAGATGCTGATGTTTCCATTATTGAAGGAGTTATGGGCTTTTATGATGGCAAAAGTCCGCTATCGGATGCTGGCTCTGCAGCAGACATTAGTGTTGTCACAGAGAGTCCTGTTATTTTAATTGTCAATTGTGCAAGTATGGCACGAAGTGTAGCGGCAGTTGTGAAAGGTTTTCAATTGTTGTCGGATCAACCGAATATCGTTGGTGTCATTGCCAACCAAGTCGGAAGTGTTGGTCATTATGAGATTGCGAAGGCTGCCATCGAGCAGGAATGTGGTATTCCTGTCATCGGCTATTTGAAGCGTGAGGAAGGGATTGATATTCCTAGTCGTCATTTAGGATTAGTTCCTGCCATCGAACGAGGAGAACTCGATACATTTTTTGATAAGCTAGGCGCTCTAATGGCTGACACCATTGATTTAGATCAATTGCTTGCATTAACAAAGGCTCCTGTTCTACAAGAATCAGGACAACTATATGCGGAGCAACCATCTCAAAATATTTGCATCGCTGTAGCAAAGGATGCCGCGTTTAACTTTTATTATGAAGAGAATTTGAATTTACTGCGTGCAAAAGGAGCCGAGCTTCAATTTTTCTCACCACTTGCGAATGAGCCTGTACCGACTGAAGCAGACGGATTGTATATAGGTGGGGGCTTCCCAGAGGAATTTGCAGATATTTTAGCGGATAATTCGGATGCCAAAAAGTCTATTCGTGAAGCAATTGCCAAAGGTCTTCCAACATTAGCTGAGTGTGGTGGCTTTATGTATTTGACGGAGGCTATTACGAATAGCAATGGTGACCGTTATGACATGGTTGGTGTTATTCCGGGAGAAGTAGCGATGCAAACAAAACTAGCGGCTCTCGGCTACCGTGAGATTTTCGGCACACCAAATAATTTTTTAATTGGTACGGATGAAGAAGCAAAGGGACATGAATTCCACTATTCAAAATATAGCGGCTCGCATAATACGCCGGCCTATGAAACGAAGGGGCGCTTTGGTAACAAGAAAGAGGGCTACCAAGAAGGAAATTTAGTAGCTGGCTATACGCATTTTCATTTTGTATCTAACCCAAAGCTTGTTGACAATTGGCTAACAGCTTGTAAGAAGGTGAAAAATCATGACTAATTATTTTCCTATTCATATCAATATTGAATATAAAACCGTAGTAATTGTTGGAGGAGGGCACGTAGCAACACAGAAGGTAGCTTCACTGCTTCCAGCTAAAGCTAATATCGTCGTTGTCAGTCCAACTCTAGATGAATCCTTACTGCCTCTTGCTGAGTCAGGGCAAATTACGTGGCGTGAAAAAGAATTTGAAGCGCGTGATTTAGATGATGCATCGCTCATCATTGCGGCAACAAATGATACGTCAGTAAATGAGGCTGTCCAAGAAGCGGCACAACATTGGCAGCTCATCAACCGTGCAGATGCACAGGCTGAAAGCGACTTTATAACGCCAGCAACAGTGCGCCGTGGTCCTTTAGTGTTAACAGTGTCAACGTCAGGTGCCAGTCCAGCACTAGCGCGTAAAATCAAAGCTGATCTCGAAGAGCAATTTGATGACGTTTATGATGACTATGTATGCTTCCTACAGCAAGCACGTTTAATGATTGCTGCTAAGTTTGAAAAAGGCTCACAAAGACGTACCGCTTTACAAGCATTACTTGAACCAAACCTACTAGAATGGACACGTAGTGGAGAGATTGATAGACGTGAAGCATTTTTACAACAAATACTGATGGGAGAAGCGCGATGAAAGACGGAATAGTGTATTTAGTTGGAGCTGGACCAGGAGATCCAAAGCTCATTACAGTATACGGGCTCGAATGTATTCAAAAGGCTGATGTCATTGCATATGACCGTCTTGTGAACCCGAAATTACTAGAGTTTGCGAAAAAAGATGCTGAGCTTGTGTACTGTGGTAAATTACCTGGTAAGCATCACTTAATTCAAGATGAGATTCATACATTACTCGTCGAAAAAGCGCAGGAAGGCAAGGTTGTCACACGATTAAAAGGTGGCGATCCATTTGTTTTTGGTCGTGGTGCAGAAGAAGCGGAAATTTTAAAAAGTCATGGTATTGCTTATGAAATTGTGCCAGGTATTACAGCTGGAATTGCTGCCCCAGCGTATGCCGGCATCCCTGTAACACACCGTGATTTTGCAACAAGCTTTGCGCTTGTAACAGGGCATGGTCGTGAGGAAAAAGGACAGGACTTTTTAAATTGGCCAGCACTTGCAACAGGCATCGATACAGTCGCCTTTTATATGAGTGTTGGTAATATTGCTTATATTTCTAGAAAGCTCATCGAAAATGGTCGCAAAGCAACTACTCCAGTGGCCGTTATTGAGTGGGGAACAACAGAGCAACAGCGTACCATTACAGGACAGCTTGATGAAATTGCAAGCATTATTGAACGAGAAGGCTATCATAATCCTTCCATGATCGTCGTTGGCGAAGTCGTCAATGTACGTGACAAAATTCAATGGTTTGAAGAACAGGGACTAGGCCTTACATAAAGACAAAAGTTATTTGAGCATAGGGAGGAAACACATCATGACAGTAATCGAGGCTTTAAAAAATCGTCGAGCGATTCGCAATTACACGACACAGCCTGTTGAAAAAGAAAAAATCGAGCAAATTTTACAAGCAGCAACTTATGCTCCAAATGACCGTATGCGCGAACCTTGGCATTTTTATGTTATTCAAGGCGATGCGATGAAACGCTACGAGGAAATGGCAAATGCTTATTTGCAAGAGCGATTCCCCACAAAACCAAATTTAGTGGAAAGCTCGTTAAAAGTTGTTCAAACAACGCCTGTGGCCATTGTTGTGACAGCAGATATAGTAGAAGACGATGCTGATGCGACAGCAGATAATGTCTTTGCTGTATGTAGCGCTATTATGTCTATGTGGCTTACCGCAGAGGAGCAAGGACTTGGCTTCGTATGGCGTACACGTGGTGTAGGGCTTGTTCATGACCCGCGTATGCACGCATTCATTGGCGCAAGTGAATCACAAAAAGTAGTAGGAACGATCTTTATTGGCTACCCAGAAGAGCAGGAGCTTAAAGACAAGAAACGTACCTCATTTGAAGAAAAAACAACATGGCTTTAAGGGAGGCTTAAAGAATGGCTAGAAAAGGCTTGCTTTTAGTTTATACAGGTGAAGGGAAGGGCAAAACAACAGCTTCTCTTGGTGTCACATTACGCGCAGTAGGTCGAGGCCTAAAGGTGCGTTACATGCAATTTATTAAATCACCAGAGCGTACATACGGTGAGCAAATTGCTCTTCGGAAGCTTGGCGTAGAAATGGAGCAAATGGGAATCGGCTTCACTTGGACAAAAACACCCGAGGAGCATCGCGCTGCGTTAGCAAAGGCATGGAAAAAAACAAAGGCCGCTCTGCAAGACGACAGTATTGATGTACTCGTATTAGACGAGCTCAACAATGCGCTTGCTATTACAAAATTCCCAATCGATGATGTGCTCCCATTAGCCGAAGTCATTGAAGCTATTCAACAGCGCCCATCTACAATGCATTTAGTTGTAACAGGCCGTAGCGCCAATCCAGCGCTAATTGCAATGGCTGATTTAGTATCAACCATCGATGCGACAAAGCATTATTATGACGAAGGCATTCCAGCTGTTAAAGGTCTTGAATTCTAATTAGATCCTCTTGCAGCGGTGGGTACCCGCGCTTTGGAGGGGATACACGCGGAGCAAGCTGAACCCCATGTATCAAGTTGAACTTCGCACGTTTGTGAGAATACTCGCGCTTTGAGGGGAAATACTCGCGGAATGAAGCAGAATACTCGCGCTCTGAGGGGAAATACTCGCGGAACGAAGCAGAATACTCGCGCTTTGGGGAGGAATACTCGCGGAACGAAGCAGAATACCCCCGCTTTGGAGGGAATGCCCGCGGAAAGGGGTAGAATCCCGGGAAGCAAGCTGAACCCCGTGTATCAAGTTGAACTTCGCACGTTTGTGAGAATACTCGCGCTCTGAGGGGAAATACTCGCGGATCGCAACAGAATACCCGCGAAAGCAAGAAGAACACCCGAACTTCAACTATAAAAAAAGGAGGGAAAAGACTATGCCAGCAAAATCTATCATGATTCAAGGGACGGCTTCTGATGTAGGGAAAAGTATGATTTGTACTGCGCTGTGCCGTATTTTCTCTGATGATGGGCTAAAGGTAGTACCGTTTAAATCACAAAATATGGCCCTTAACTCGTTTGTAACTCAAGATGGCGGTGAAATTGGCCGTGCACAGGGTGTACAAGCAGAGGCAGCACGTGTTGTCGCAACTACGGATATGAATCCTATATTGCTAAAACCAAAGCAGGATATGGTATCGGAAGTGATTGTTCATGGCAGACATTTTTTAAATATGGACGCCAAAAGCTATCGCAATCAATTCGTACAAGAAGCGATGCCGATCGTTGAAAAGTCAGTACGAACTTTACAAAATACATATGATGTCATTGTTCTTGAAGGTGCGGGAAGTCCGGCAGAAATCAATTTGAAAGACCGTGACATAGCAAATATGCGCATGGCTCATCTAGCAGATGCAGCGGTTGTGCTAGTTGCTGATATCGATCGAGGCGGAGTATTTGCATCGATTGTTGGAACACTCGCATTACTTGACGATGCAGAACGTGCACGTGTAAAAGGGCTGATTATTAATAAGTTTAGAGGGATGCGTGAATTACTCGATGATGGCGTTGAATGGGTTGAGCGTGAAACGGGGATTCCTGTCCTTGGAGTTGTACCATATATAGATGTCAATATTGAGGCTGAAGATTCGTTAGCACTATCTTCGTTGCGTTTTAAAAAACCAAAGCAAGGGGAGTTTGCAGTGGATGTGGCAATGATTCGCCTGCCGCGCATTTCAAACTTTACGGATGTTGATCCATTTTTTGATGAGCCAGAGGTTGGTGTGCGTTTAATTGGCAATGTCAATGAGCTTGGCACGCCCGACTTACTTATACTACCTGGAACAAAAAGTACAATAGATGATTTAGCGTGGTTAAAGGCACAAGGCTTCGATCATGCGATAGAAAATTTACGCGCACGAGGGACAAAAATTATTGGCATTTGCGGTGGCTTCCAAATGCTTGGCGAAACGTTACTAGACCCAGATGCAGTAGAAGGTAATGGTGATTCAGCGCAAGGTCTAGGTTTATTGCCAATGGAAACTGTTTTTGTTGGCGATAAAAAAACAGTTCAAATGACAGGAACAAGAGGACAGGATACGTTTACTGGCTATGAAATTCATCTAGGACGTACAAAAATTTTACGTGATGAAGTTTCACCATTTTTACAGCTTGCAGATGGACGAGTAGATGGGGCAGTAAGTGCTGATGAACAAGTGATTGGAACATATTTCCATGGTTTATTCCATAATCGTACCTTTACACGACAGCTTGTCAACGACATTCGCGTGAAAAAGGGGCTCGCTGCTTTACCAAGCGATGTGAAAAGTGACGCGGAACGTAGAGAGGACGCTTACAATATGCTGGCAAAGCATGTGCGTGCTAATCTCGATATGAAAAAAGTATATGAAATCATGAATATTGAGGTACCTGTATGACAAGAAAAGGACCGTTAGCTATTAATTATGAGGCGTTATGGCAGGAAGGTATGAAGGACTGGCATGGCCAAATGCCTGAAAGAATGGTCAATGATCAACTAGAGGAGCAGTTTTGGGCACAGTCAATCGCACGTAAAAAGGCTGGACAAACAGATCCTTATGCTGCAAAAATTTTTCAAGAAATTAAAAAAAGTATTCAACCTGAGGACTTGGTATTGGAAATTGGTCCAGGCTGGGGTAATTATACATTTCCACTAGCTGATCATGTGCGCAAGCTAACGTGTGTAGATAGCTCAGAAAGTATTCTTAGCTATTTAGAAAATTGCATGGAAGACAAGCAACATGTTTCTTATATTCATGCAAAATGGGAAAGCCTTACTGAAGATGAAGTAGGAGCGCACGATATAGTTATTGGTGTCAATTGCTTTTATCGTATGTATGAAATCAAATCAGCACTTTACCATATGAATCGTCTAGCTAAAAAGCGTGCAATTATTGGCATGACAACAGGGCCGATTCAACCCCACTATGAAATATTATACGAAAAGTATGGCTACGATATTAAATTTCCACGAAGAGATTATATAGAATTTTTAAATTTGCTCTATGAAATGGACATTTATGCAGAGTGCAAAATCATTCCTTTAGAACGAGTGTATGAATATGAAAGCTATGAGCAACTTGTCACAACACAAAGTAAAAAAATATTAAATAATACTTTTAATAGAGAGCATGTTGAGGAATCGCTCTTGCCGTTTATTGAGGAAAAGAACGGGCGTTATTATTATCGTCATGATTTCCATGCGGCAATCGTATCATGGGAGCCGAAATAATTATGAAACCTTTGGACAAAACTAGTGACCAAAGGTTTTTTTTATTGGAAGCAATAGGGTACAATAAAGCGATATAGAAATAGAAGTGAGGTGGCATATGTGCAACTACATTTTTTAGGAACAGGCGCAGGAATGCCTTCAAAGGAACGAAATACAAGTGCTCTAATGGTAAAGCTATTAGATGAAGTGGGGGAAATGTGGCTTTTTGATTGTGGGGAGGCGACCCAACATCAAATTTTGCATACATCGTTAAAGCCACGTAAAGTAACAAAAATATTTATTACACATTTACACGGTGATCATATTTTTGGATTACCTGGCTTTTTAAGCTCTCGTTCATTTCAAGGCGGGGACGAACCATTAACAATATTTGGCCCACAAGGTTTACAGCAATGGATTGAGCAAACCTTAGCCTTGTCAAAGACGCATTTAACATATCCATTACAATTTGTTGAAGTTCATGAAGGTATTATTTATGAAGATGAACATTTTACAGTAAGTGCGAGTGAATTGGGACATGTAGTTCCATGCTATGGATACCGTATTGAGCAAAAGGATTTGCCTGGCGAGCTGTTAATGGAAAAAGCACAGGCTCTTGGTGTTCCGAAAGGTCCTTTGCTAGGACAATTAAAATCAGGGAAAGATATTGAGCTAGCTGATGGCACCGTTGTATATGCGAAAGATGTTGTCGCCCCATCTAAAAAAGGCTTTACGCTCACTATCTTAGGGGATACTAAATATTGTCCAGAGGCTGTTTCATTAGCTTATGGAGCAGATATCGTTATTCATGAAGCGACCTTTGATGATACTACGACAGATTTAGCAGCGAACTATGGACACTCTACAAATGTCGAAGCGGCAAAGGTGGCACAACAGGCAGGAGCAAACTATTTACTGCTGAACCATTTAAGTGCCCGCTTTTTACCACATGATTTACCGAAATTTTTAGCAGATGCACAGGAGGTTTTCCCACAAACCTTCCTGACATCCGATCAATCCATATTCTCTTGGAATAACAATAAATTAACTTAATCAAAAACATAAGTACCCTTTAGATGACGTTTCTTTCATTTAAAGGGTACTTTTATCTTTACTTCAGCGATTGTATTCTGTGCGAAAGCGCAGCGACAGCAACAAAATGTTTTTTCTGTGCGAAAGCGCAGCGACAGCAACAAAATGCTTTCATAACGAAATACACCCACATTTTGAGGTTAGCAATTTATTTGTACGAATAATTATCGATATAGCTCAATAATTTGAGTGGCTATATATTCGGAGCTAAAGTGAACCCCGTTTCTGAGCCACCACATGATGATGCCAAGTATTGAAGATGCAAGAATATCCATTGATAGAGTTGTGTTAGTACTATTAGCACCTTCACTTTTATGTTGTATGACAATCAAGTCCTTTAGTGTCATATGCATTTTTTTATTGAAACCAGGGTGCTCAAATAGAACAGCTAAAATTTTTCGGTGCTTATAAAAGTAATCTAAAAACGTAATTAATTGTTCTTGATTATTTAAATTATCAATTTGTAAAGTTGGGGATATTTCCGACAACAAGTCGTCGAAAATATCATAAACTACCTGCTTTAATAAATCGTTAATATCTAAAAAATGTAAATAAAAAGTTGCTCGATTTAGTTCTGCACGTTGGGCTATTTTTTGTACTGTAAGTTTCGAAATATCTGGGTTTTCAATCAAGATTTCTACAACAGCTTCTTTGAATACCCGTTTAGAGCGAATAGATCGGGGGTCTTGCTTTTTTTGTGTAGTCAATTTAATTCTCCTTTATCTATTAAATACAAATTTAATTAATAGTATTTTAAATTTTGTTGTTTAATTGACACTTCTTGAAAAATTGTAAATAGGAATCAAAAAATAAAAATGTTATTATCTATTTTATTGACATTGTGTTAATAAAACAAGTGGAAAGAGGAATAAATTAATGCCGGAATCAATAAATAAAAAGGTACTATTAACAGTACTAATTTTAGGGTGTTTTTTATCTACACTAAACCAAACATTGTTAAACGTTGCATTAAGTAATTTAATGGACGTATTTTCCGTTTCTGCTACAACCGTTCAGTGGTTGTCTACTGGTTTTATGTTAGTAAACGGGGTGCTAGTCCCTATAACAGCATACTTAATGAAACGTTTTTCAACACGACAATTATTTATAAGTTCAATGCTGTTTTTATTATTAGGCTCTATTTTTTGTGCAATAGCTCCGAACTTCACCACTTTACTAATAGGTCGTATGATTCAAGCAATTGGAGCAGGAATTATTATGCCATTGCTAATGAGCATCGTGATGTTTATTTTTCCTCCTGAAAAAAGAGGCAGTATGATGGGGTTAATTGGGCTAGCTATGATTTTCGCTCCAGCCATTGCACCAACATTAGCAGGTTTCGTTATAGATTATTATTCATGGCGTTGGTTATTTATCGGAATAATTCCATTTGTCGTGATCATTATATTTATGGCAATGAAATATTTAATTAATGTTTCAGAAACAGCAAAAACGAAGTTAGATGTAATCAGTGTTATTTTATCGACAATTGGCTTTGGTCTTATTTTGTATGGTTTTAGTAATGCAGGAAGCCATGGTTGGGATGATAAAGTTGTAATCGCTTCTATACTTGTAGGGATAATGATTACAGCAATATTCTGTCTACGACAAATTAAATCTGCTGATCCACTTCTTAACTTATCCGTTTTTAACAATAAATTATTTACGCTAACGTCCATCATCAATATTATTGTCACAATGATGATGTATGCGGACATGATTTTATTACCAATGTATTTACAAAACGGAAGAGGATTTACGGCTTTAGACGCTGGTTTATTATTATTACCGGGTGCACTTGTAAATGCCTTTATGTCTCCAGTGACAGGAAAAATGTATGACCGCTTTGGGGCAAAGCCGTTATTTATTATCGGTTTGATTTTTGTCATTCCTTCAATGTGGGTTGTAACGGATTTATCAGACACAACAACTTATAGCTTTATAATGATACGTACTATTTTTCTACGTATAGGGTTGAGTTTTATTACAATGCCATTGAACACAGCTGGTTTAAATGCCTTACCTAAGACACTTGTCACACATGGTACAGCAGTAAATAATACATTACGCCAAATTGCAGGTGCCATTGGATCTGCTGTCGTTATTACAATTTTTACAGCACAAACGACAAACCATGCGAAAACATTGCTAGCAGAAACACCAAATGCTACGGCTGAAGGTATTCGCACACTTGCTTCAACCTTAGGTTCAAGTGATGCCTATTATTTCATGACAATCTTAGCGATCATTGCATTTGTATTAACTCTATTTGTTCCATCTAAAAATAAGTTTAAACAACAAGCAGAATGATTTTATATACTATAATTACGAGCAGTAGTTAACGTTTTCTACGTTAGCTACTGTTCTTTTTTTATGGTTAAATGCTTTATATATGGGTGTGGTTTTATAGTTCTTATAGTTATTAATGAAACTGAGGAAGAAGATGGAGGTATAAGAGTTTGGATCTACTATTTAAAATATCTTTCCAATATAGGGAGAGCAGAAAACACCATTAAATCTTATGCAAATTATCTAAGACTATATTTTGAGTTTTAGAAGTTGAAAAAATCGATTATCAATAAATTAATCTACATACATTCTCTACCCTAATTCCTCATTAAATACTTTTCAAAGATCCTTAATTTGATTTCAGATAAACATATACACATCCGCATATTTTGTCACATTCACGTAACACAGGTTCAGTAGTATATATCGCGAGGTGATATTATGAGAGAAATAAATCAAAGGAAATGGCTGAAAAATAAATTCAAAATGGTAGCCTCCCTTGGTTGTGCTTTAACAGTAGCACTTGCTGCTGGCTGTAGTTCTTTAGAGCAAGAGAAGAAACAGGAAATACAAGAAGTAAAGGAGATAAAGAAAGATTTTTGGGATGGGCAAAGAAAAGGAACAAATTTTATGAATTCTACTTCTTTACCGAAAAATTATGAAGAAGCGAATAAATTCGATATTGAATTTATCCGTTTAGCACCTGATAAATGGGCAAAAGATAGAGACTTCTTATTTAATGACGGGAAAGACTCTAATCCTAGTAAAGATTTCTTAATCGGTAATGCAGATCAATATGAGGGAATTGTTGAAGAAGATTTTATAAAGTTAAAAGAGGATTTGGATGCAGCATATGCAAGAGGGTCAAAAGTTGTACTAACCGTTCTAAGTCTTCCAGGAAATCGTTGGAGGCAGTTTAATAATTATGAAAATGACGACCGTATTTGGCAAGACTTTAAATATCATGAGCAAGCAGCGCTTTTTTGGAAAGATCTTGCCTTCCGTTTGAAAGATCATCCTGCAGTGGTTGGATATAACGTAATTAATGAGCCACACCCTGAAACAGCTACGGGATTTAATGATTTTTGGACAGAAGATTATGACAAATGGTACAACAAATTAGAAAATACTCCCGCAGATTTAAACCTGCTTTATGAAACAATTGTAGATTCTATACGAACTGTAGATTCTGACACACCAATTATTTTAGATTCAGGTTTATTTGCCACTCCATGGGCAATTAAATATTTAAAACCAATAGATGACGATAATGTGTTATATGCATTCCATATGTATGAGCCTTATGAAATGACAAGCCAAAATCGAAAAAAAGGATTCACATACACTTATCCTGGCAAGGTGAAGGTTGGTGAAAATCAAGCAGAAAAAATGTTCGATAAAGCTGCATTGAAAGATTTTTTAAAACCAGTTGTACAATGGACAGAGCAACACAATATACCAAACAACCGAATTATTGCTGAAGAGTTTGGAATTAACCGAATGGTTGGCGGAGCCGATCAATATGTAAAGGATTTAATTGATATTTTCGATGATTATGGCTGGCACTGGGCATTTTATGCATTTCGTGAAGATACGTGGGAAGGTATGGATTTTGAATTAGGAAGTCAACCAGTCAAGTGGGCATATTGGAAAGCTAAAGAAGATGGCGAACTACCAGATAGAAAAGATATAGAAGTGGATAATTCGATTTGGGATGCATTGAAAAAAGGACTGAACAAATGACCTTGTTCGATACACTTAGTTCAAAATAAAATAATAGTATCCGAGGCTGGGACAAAACCCATCTCTAAACTAAAAAGCCGGCGAAATTTTACGATCAGTAAAATTTCACCGGCTTTCAATTTTTTTCATAAAAAATA